>NZ_VOZI01000009.1:0-152947 GCF_013419835.1 Acinetobacter sp. YH12052 | reverse complement strand
AGTAGAGCTAGAAGTATCTCAGGCTTTTTAAGTGGTATTTACGCATCACTATGTGCATACCAATTAACTCAGCAGCATAAGCCCACAATTCAAATTATGCAGTCATTGGCTTAAAAAGGATTCGGGTTAAATAAATTAAAACCCAATATTTTTTAAAGGATAATGATGAAAGTTTTAAAAACGAATTTAATGTTTATTATGCTTTCAGCAATGAGTTTAATAGGGTGTAATACTCATTCAACAAAAACTTATGTGTTGACGACAACATCTTATGGTTATGATGCAAGTTATATTCCTTATATTGTTGAATTAAATGGAGAGGAGTTAGGTGGAGGGCTAGGTAGTGGAACGAAAAGATCAGCAGTGATAACAGGAGCTCAATATATTAAATGGGGAGAAGGTAATAGCTCTAAAAAGCATATTGCAACCAATGTCCCCACATTGACGAATGAAAATTTAAAAGATAAAAAATATTTAGCTGTACATATATATCCAGATGACAGTGTGGAAATTAATTTATCGAATGAATTACCTGATGCTACTGAGAAAGGTTTAGAGTGGAGAGCAAAAATTATTGATGAATTGAAGGTAAAAGAAGAAAAATAGCTGTATCAGTCATGAGTGGCATATAGATAAAAAAAAGCGCATGATGACATGCGCTTTTTAATTTACAGCTAATTATTTTTCAACGAATGCACGTTCAATCACGTAGTCGCCTAGAACGCCCATCTTAGGAGATTCTTTCAAACCGTGCTGGTCAAGTAGTGCAGCAACGTCGTCTAGGAATGCAGGTGAACCGCAAAGCATTGCGCGGTCAGTTTCAGGGTTGAAGCGTGGTAGACCGATTTTTTCGAAAAGTTGACCAGATTCAATGGCAGTAGTTACACGGCCTTGAGTATGGAATTCTTCACGAGTTACAGTAGGGTAGTAAACCAATTTTTCTTTCGCGCCTAATTCACCAAAGAATTCGTGGTTAGGAATTTCATCTAAGATTAAATCTTGATAAGCCAATTCCGAAATGAAACGAGTACCATGTACAACAATGATTTTTTCAAAACGTTCGTAAGTTTCAGGGTCACGAATCACAGAAAGGAACGGTGCAAGACCTGTACCAGAAGAAAGTAGGTATAAGTTTTTACCAGGGTTTAAGTCATCTAGAACCAACGTACCTGTAGGTTTTTTAGATACTAAAATTTCATCGCCAACTTTTACTTTTTGTAAAATAGACGTTAAAGGACCATCTGGAACTTTAATAGAGAAAAACTCTAATTCTTCTTCATAGTTTGCGCTTGCAATAGAATAAGCGCGCATTAAAGGCTTACCATTTACTTCAAGGCCGATCATCACAAATTGACCGTTTTTAAAACGTAACGCTGTATCGCGAGTGGTTTTAAAAGAGAATAAAGTGTCATTCCAATGGTGGACGTGAGTAATCTTTTCGACGTTAAAAGCAGCCATTAAAGGTCTCAATAAAATTATCAAATTAGAACAGCTTACTATTCTAATCTAAAATCATTCTCGATAAACTGAATATATTTAATTGAACTTATCAGAAAAAGTGATTATGTCTGAGCTTAAAATGCCAATTATCGGGTATATGAAATCTCCCTACCGAGAAAAATTTGGTATTCCACGTCAGCCAAATTTGGTGCAAGTCGAATCTTATATTGAAATGGTAGAACCTTATAACGATTTATTGGCTTTTGAGGGGATTGATGATTTTAGTCATCTTTGGTTGATTTGGCAGTTTCATGAAAATAAAAATGCAGATTCGACAAAATTTCGTCCGCAAGTTCGTCCACCTCGTTTAGGTGGTAATCAAAAAATCGGGGTATTTGCGACACGAAGTATGTACCGGCCGTCACCTATGGGCTTGTCGGTTGTGCAGCTCAAAGGGGTGAAAAAAGTCGGAAAATCGGTACGAGTCTATGTGGTCGGTAGTGATTTGTTGGATGGAACACCAATTTTAGATATCAAACCGTATATTCAGTATTCAGATGCAGTGATGGGTGCACAAAGTGGTTATGCGCAGGATGAGCCAGAAAGAAAATCTGTGATTTGGTCAGAGCACGCTGAGCAACAAAAACAGGTATTTTTGAATAATGGCAATTTAACCGAACAATTAACAGCAGAACTGGAACAAGTATTGAGTTTAGATCCACGTCCTGCCTATCAGCATGATGATGAACGTATATATGGCATGTTGTTTGGCGGTTGTAATGTGCGTTTTTGCGTAGACACTAATAAAATAGTCGTACACGAAATTCTAAGTAGTTAAAAAGATCAGGTTTTAAACCTGATCTTTTTTGAAATCGAATTACTTTAATTTAGAGTATTTATCAATTTCAGTACTAGCGATATTGTTAAATAGCGAGCATTCATTTTTGATTGCTTCTACATAGTTAGTTTCAACTTTTGCTTCCAGGCTATCCTTTCCATAATTTTGAATCGCCTCATCTAAGTCAGCTTGATAGTCTTTAATATCATTAGCCAATGTGTAAGTGGTCCCTGATTTATAGTATGAGCCATAACGATAATTTTGATTAAACTGCACATAAGCATCAAAATCATAATTTACAGGTTGATTTTTCGAAATATAAACTGGATAAGAAGCTATGTTTTGGATGGTAAAATCATTTAAATAATTATTAGGATCAAAACCATTAATTTCCCCATCAAAAAGTTCAACATAATTTTTTGAACTTGATGATGTTTTCAGTCTTAAGCAAGTTGAACCTTGAGGAAAAGTTTTTCCTTTTAATTTTGAATAATAGAAACTAGGGAATGTGCCCAACTTCGTTGCTAACGTAGTATCTGCACCTGAAAGATAATTAAATGTGTCTACGTAATAGCCAATTTCTTTACCTGTTAAATTTACCACTTCGAAATTTTGAGTCAGTTTCAGACCATTGAAGTTTTGACTAGATGCTGGTGTGAAAATCCATTGGCTATCATTTTTAGAAATTAAATTGGCAAATTTATAACCATATTCGGTTTTGTTCAGCACTGGTGTATAAAGGCCTTCGTCTGTTAAATAATCAGAAATTATCCATTTCAAGTCATAATTTTCATTGTTATTGCTTAAATAATCAACATTGAAATAAATAGTATTATTTTGAATATTGAAATGTGTTTTTTCGAATAAATTGTCGCTTCCATCCCAATATGATGATGAGTAGATTGACCATTTATTATTTTCGGAACTAGTTTCAGCTCCATTTCCTGATCCAGTTTCAGATGAAGTAGAACTATTGTCTGAAGAGCCGCCGCCGCAAGCGCTTAGAATTAAGGAACTAAAAATGGCTAGGCTTAAAATTTTAAATTTCATGTTACCCTCTTTAATAAATTATGAATTACGTCACTATTATTTGTGACTGTTGCATATAGTATAGAAAAACATAAAAAAGGGAATGTTAAAAATTAACTAATTAAAATTAATGATTTAAGTTAAATTTTTCTTAATAATTTAAGTAAAAAATATTGCGTTTTAATCAGCTGGTTTTGTTATAGTGAACCTATGTTTGGGGAACATAGAACAATGACTTTTAATTTTGAAATTGACACTTCTTGGTGTTTAGACCAATTACAAAAAGATGGACGTATTACTGAACGGGACAAAATACTGATTCAAACCACGCACCGTCAGCGTGAGCAGTTGAAATGGCATCCTCTACAATGGATTGCCAATTTTAATTTAGTCGATCAGAGTCATCCGCAGTCTACCTTAACATTGAATAGACTTTGCCAATGGTTGGCAGAAAAGTCTGGAGTACCGTTTTATATTATCGATCCTCTAAAAGCTGATGTGCCTGCTTTGACAGCCATTATGTCTCAGGAATTTGCAGTACGAAATCGCATTTTAGCGGTTGAATTACAAAATGAGCATGTGCTGATTGCAACGGATCAACCTTATAAAAATGAATGGATTGCCAATTTAGAGAGAACGGTATTACCACGCAAGATTCAGCGTGTATTACTCAGTCCAGACCAACTACAGCGTTACTTGGTTGAATATTACCAAGTGAGTCGTGCGGTCAGTAATTCGCAAAAATCATCGAGTTATGACCGTGAAAATAAAGGCGTTGAAGCACTATTACAATTAGGTGATACACAAAATCCAGATGCCAATGATCAGCATATTGTGAAGCTTGTGGATTGGGTCTTACAGTTTGCCTTCGAACAAGGTGCAAGTGATATTCACCTCGAGCCGCGTAAAGATACAGGAAAGGTGCGTTTTCGTATCGATGGCGTATTGCATACCATCTACAACATGCCCGCAAATACCCTGACAGCCGTGGTCTCGCGAATTAAGATCTTAGGTCGGATGAATGTGGCTGAAAAACGTAAACCGCAAGATGGACGTTTAAAAACCCGTACACCCAAAGGCCAAGAAACAGAGCTACGTTTATCGACGCTGCCAACAGCCTTTGGTGAAAAGTTAGTCATGCGTATTTTTGACCCTGAAGTCTTGGTACGTAGTTTCCAACAGCTCGGTTTTGAAGGACGTCTGTTGGATGATTGGAAAGCATTAACCAGTCATAGTCACGGTATTATTTTAGTGACCGGTCCGACGGGTTCGGGTAAAACCACCACGCTTTATTCATCGCTCAAGCAATTGGCAACTGAAGAAGTGAATGTCTGTACGATTGAAGACCCGATTGAGATGTTAGAGCCGAGCTTTAACCAAATGCAGGTGAATACAGGGATTGATTTAGGCTTTGCTGATGGTGTACGGGCTTTAATGCGTCAAGACCCTGACATTATCATGGTCGGGGAGATCCGAGATCATGATACGGCAAATATGGCAATCCAAGCTGCATTAACAGGTCATTTGGTGCTTTCAACTTTACATACCAATGATGCACCATCGAGTTTGACGCGATTACATGATCTGGGGATTCAGCCTTTTTTAACGGCAGCGACCATTTTAGGGGTTTTGGCACAACGTTTGGTTCGTCAACTCTGTCCACATTGTAAGCGTGAGACTTTTATCAATGAACAAGAGTGGAAACATTTGACCTTTGAATATGCGATACAAATGCCTGATTTTGTCTACGAGGCGGTGGGCTGTGATGAATGTCGTCAAACGGGTTATAAAGGCCGTGTGGGGATTTATGAATTTATGCCACTCAGTATTGAAACCAAACAATTGATTGGTGCCAATGCAGATCTAACCCAATTACGTACACAGGCACGTAAAGAACATGTCGAGCCATTACGAATTGCAGGTGCGCGTAAAGTACTTGCAGGGGTGACGACTTTAGAGGAAGTTCTGCGTGTCGTACCGCTCAACTAATGGTTCGATCAAATAAATAAAAACGTCTTTGCAGCTTAAGATTCGACTCATCTTGCTTTGTTTAAATAGCGCTATCGAAATAGACAAAGTAAGAGAGACCGAAGATGACAACATTCACTCAATTGGTATGTGGTTTAGCATTTGCAGGTGTGGCATCAGTGGCAGTTGCGAATACAGCAGTCAATCAGGCTGCAGTTGCACCGATGAAAACCACATCGGTGAAACATGCCTTAGGCTTAAAAGATGATAGTAAAGTTCAATTGAAAGGTTATGTTGTGAAATCGATGGGCGATGAAAAATATCAGTTCCGCGATAGCACAGGCAGCATTACAGTGGATATTGATGATGAACTTTGGCAAGGCAAAGCGATTTCAGCTAAAACACCGGTAACGCTCATTGGAGAAATCGACATTGATTACAAACCGACGAAACGCGTTGAAGTTGATGTCGATCAAGTAAAATTTTAATTTAGCCTGTTATTCATTTCAGTGCTGCTCCATAAAAAACCACGGCTTGCTGTGGTTTTTTTATGATATGAGTAGATATGAGCAAAAGTTCGATACACTGAAGTCGGAACCATAGAAATAGGGTAGGTAAGATGCGAATTTTATTGGCAGAAGATGATGCATCCCAAGCAGACAGTATAAAAACATGGCTTGAAATGGATGGCTATAGTGTCGATTGGGTTGATCGCGGCGATCACGCTATTTTGGCTTTAGAACAACATCAATATGATTGCATACTTTTAGATCGTGGCTTACCAAAAGTAACTGGTGATGAAATTTTAAAACGTATCGTACAGTTGCATCCGCTTACACCAGTTTTATTCATTACTGCTCGGGACAGTATTGCAGATCGTGTAGAAGGTTTAGATCTGGGTGCTCATGATTATTTGGTAAAACCCTTTAGCTTGGAAGAGTTGTCAGCAAGGGTACGTGCCCAATTACGCTTGCATCATCAACAGCGTGATAATTCTCTGACTTTCGGGGATTTAAGTTTAGATGTACAAGCCAAAACGCTGCGTAAAAATGCGGAATTGATTACGCTGACATCGCGTGAATATCAAATCTTGCATAAGATGATGTTAAATCCTGAGCATATTATGACGCGTAGCCAACTCGAAGAATCACTCTATGCTTGGGGGGATGAAGTTGAAAGTAATGCGATCGAAGTTTTTATTTACCAATTGCGTAAGAAGATTGGCAGTGATTACATCAAAACCTTAAGAGGTTTGGGTTATCGCATGAATCTTCCACAACAAAGTTAAGTCTATGAGTGATAAAAAAAGCATTTCCTTACAGTCGCAACTGATTAAAACCTCACTGCTCAGTGCAATTTGGGCGGGAGCAATCTCCCTGTGTCTGATGTTGGGATTTGGTCTTTATCACATCATGAGTGTACATGATGCCCTGATGGACGAAGTGGCTGACATGCTCACTGCTACTGATCTCACGCTGAAGCAAGACGAACAAATAGATGAGCTGAGTGAAGAGTTTGATATGCAATATCAACTCATGCAAGGGTCGCAAGTCTTAACCACATCGGAACAACACACAGCATTTGAACATCAGCCCAATTTAAAACAAGGGTTGCATTATCAATGGAGAGAAGGCGCGCTTTGGCGTAGCTATGCACTTCAGGACGATGGATTAAGCGTACAAATCATTCAACCGATGAAAACACGGCTCAGAGAAACGCTGCAAAGCGTACTAGGCTATGCAGGGATTCTGTTGATTGTCTGGTTGATCCAATGGCTATTACTGCATATTTTGATTAAACGTCAATTGAAAGTTTTACAGCTTTTTTCAAAACAAATCGCTGAAAAAAATGTAGATGACTTACAAGCCATTGTCTTACCTGAACCTGTATTACAAGAACTAGAGCCGATCCAAACACAGCTGAATTTTTTATTAAGTCGATTAGATCAAGCCTTAGATGCGGAACAACGCTTTACATCCGATGCTTCACATGAATTACGCTCACCGCTGTCTGCGATTCAAATGCGACTTCAGGTATTAAAACGAAAATATCCCGACATTCAGCAGGATTTATTGAGCATACAGCACGATGTTAATCGAGGAACGCGCGTGTTGGAAAATCTACTGATTTTGGCACGGCTCGACCCGACGCAATCGGAGCAATTAGATAAAAAACAAGAAGACTTAGAACAGCTGAGTTTACAAGTCTTTGACGCTTTACAGCCTTTTATTGAAGAAAAACAGATCGAATTAAAGCTACAGACCCAGTCTGTACAGTTTGCTATGAACGCAGAGTTGATGTTTACCTGTCTACGCAATTTAGTCGATAACGCAATTCGCTATAGTCCTGAGCAAGGACAGGTAAAGATTGATTTAACGGTAACAGCACAGCAGGCGGTTTGGACGATTGAAAATCAAGGTGCGGGACTGACAGTCGCAGAATTGCAACGCATTGGCGAGCGATTTTACCGTGTATTGGGAACGAAGACGCAAGGTTCAGGTTTAGGTATTTCAATTGCCCAAAAAATTGTACAGTTACATCAAGGCCATTTAAATGTGGATGCATCTGAACTTGGTGGCTTAAAGGTACAACTCACTTTTCCAATCCGTTAAATACACGATTTGCTCTAAGGAATTTAGCGAAAGAGTGTTGTGAGAGGAAGATGAGTGTTGCGATTTAAATTAAGTTTGAGTAGCTATAAAACTTAATTTAACTAAGTACAAAACTTAAAAAAGCAGTAAGCGAATGGCTTACTGCTTGTGTTCACGATTATTTTTATTGCGCTGATAATTATTATTTTTATCAGAAATTATTTGGTCAAAATAAGGCGATTATTTCGTGTTAAACGTAGTCGATATTCTTCACCTGCATGCATAATGCGAATTTCACGTCCTAAAGCAAAAAGGTTGTTTGAATGTAGCATTGGCAGTGAGTGGTGTGCTTCATTGCTACGAGTAAAAAGGCTAAATGGTGCGTTCATTCCGTCGACTCCGTGGTGTATTTCTGAATGGTTTAAATGATAATCATTATCGAATAGGCCTGTCAACGGTAATTTTAGGATTTTATAAAAAAGATAAATTTGCTTACACTTAGATATCAATTGGAACAGAGTAGAGAGCAGGGAACTATGTCTAAACCGCAAATCGATGTCGCCATTGCGATTTTATTGCATCAAGACAAAGTACTGGTGGGTTGGCGTGAAGCAAAACAACATCAGGGCAATAAACATGAGTTTCCGGGCGGTAAAGTCGAGCAGGGTGAAAGTCCTGAACAGGCTTGTCGTCGTGAAATTTTTGAAGAGGTTGGAATTGGTTTACATGACTGGCATGCTTTTGATTTTATTCAACATGAATATGATGATGTCATTGTGAAATTACATTTATTTCATGCCACCGTCCCGCATGCGTTGCTGAATGAAATCCAAAAGCCATGGGCCTGGTATTCGCGTCAACAACTCATGAGTTTGAATTTTCCAAAGGCCAATCAAGCTATTTTGCAGCGTTTATATTGGCAGCAACAGATCAAAATCACCGCCGATTTACCAACACTTGAAACGCTTAAAGAGACGCTGTTGTATTATTGGCGAGTCGATGCCAGCGCAGAAAATGCAGAGGCATTAAATCAATTACCTACCGTGATTTTAAAACAACTGATAATTAATGAAGATCTATGGTCATTACTCTCTACAGAGGTGCAAGCACATATTTCGGCTTTACATCTTAAGCAGCACCAATTGCTGAAAAAAAATAAAGGTGATTTACAGCTTGGGAAGCGCTATATCGCAGCTTGTCATGATCAAGTTTCTGCGCTGCATGCGCAAAAAATTGGCTGTGAGGCTATTTTTATGAGCCCAGTTCTGGCGACACAAAGTCATCCAGAGGCGCAAGGTATGGGATGGGCGCATTTTTCTGAGATTGCACGAGGCATAGAAATCCCTGTTTTTGCTTTAGGTGGCATGCGTCCTGAATTATTGTCTATTTCACAGCAACATCATGCTTATGGGGTGGCAGGTATTCGCAGTTTTTAAATTAAAGTGTGTATTGAATTAAATTTGTATTTAAAGTCGATATTTTAGACTTAAAGTAACTATTGGAAATAAGCTTACTTTTAGTATGTTTTAAATAAAAAAGCCTGATCTCAATTAAGATCAAGCTTTTTTACGGGGTGCTTAAAGAGCTTTAATTGCTTGTTGTGCTTTTTGAATGGTGCTGCTTTTCTTTTGCATTTGACCAGCTTTTAAAACAACATTCCAAAGCTGTTGTTTCATCGGCTTGGTTTGAGCATAGCTTAATCCACGCAGTGCCAACGATTCTGCATTCGCAGGTTGATTTTTTCGATTGGCGATCATTGCCAAATATAAAAAAGTTTCCGCAGATTGTGGTGCCAAACGCTGTGCTTGAGTTGCAGCACTTTCAGCTTCATTCCATTTTCCATTGGCATAAGCGGTTTGCGTAGTTTGCATCAATTTTTTGAATGCAGGTAAGTCACGACCATCATCAAACTTTTGAATTTGGGTTTTCTGCTCAGGAATAACGATGCGTTGACGTTTAATTTCTGGATGGTCATATGGCGTAATAATGACCCCAGAAGAGTCATGGATATCTGCCTTTTTTTCAGGTGGAGCAGGCGGCTTTTGCTCAGGTTCGACTATGGTTTGGCAACCAGCCAAAATGATCGTCAAAACGCTCAGAATACTGAACGTTTTTAAAACTTTAATGTTTTGCAATTTAATTTGTATACTCTCCACTTGAGATGATGCGAGGTTGATCAGATGAACCCTGATCATTATCGACATCACTTTCACGAATGTAGTCACCTAAACTATCATTTTGTTCCTGAGTTGGCTGCGTCTCTTCAGTATCAACTGTGTAAGGTTCTACTTCATATTGTGTCGAACCACATGCCGTCGCTTGATTTGGAATAGAGTTGCGCGACAGAGGAATATACATCGCACCTGTACAATGCTGTGCAGATAAATTACCTGAATAACGGTCTAACCAATGCCACTGTACGCTGTCTGGTTGACGTAAATTAACTGGCTTTTGACGTAACTGCTTCATGACATTGGTCCAAACCGGAAGTGCTCCTGACGAACCAGTTAAGCCTGTAACTTTGTTGTTGTCTAAACCTAACCAAACCACACTTAAATAATTACCTGAATAACCTGCAAACCATGAGTCACGCGTATCATTGGTTGTCCCTGATTTACCTGCAAGTTTGAGTGAAGCTGGTAATGATGCATAAGCAGAACGGCCTGTCCCTGAACTCATGACTTGTTGTAAACCATAGTTCAAGATAAAGGCTGCATCAGGTGCAATAGTCGGTTGTACCGTTAAGCTATAACGATCTAATAAACGACCATTGGCATCGACCACTGAACGAATAGCTTTCACTGGATATTTGAAGCCACCGGTTGCAAAGTTGCCATACACACTCATCACTTCCATCGGTGACATATCGATAGCACCAAGGTAAATCGAAGGGTAGCTTGGAATATTAGAAGTCACACCAAACTTTTTCAGATGGTTAATAAAAGTCGACATACCGAACTCTTGACCTAAGCGTACCGCAGAGAGGTTATAAGAGTTTGATAGGGCATCGACCATTGGTACGACACCATGTGCACCACCACTATAGTTTTTCGGTGTCCAAGCTTTGCCATCACTTTGAATGCTGATAGGACTGTCTTCGATTTGACTCGCCCAGTTATAACGGTTTGATTCTATCGCACTGAGGTAAATCACAGGTTTTAGCAATGAACCGACTTGACGTTTAGCATCCATTGTACGGTTAAAGCCAGTAAAGTCCTGCGTTGAACCGACTGCTGAAACCAATTCACCATTTTCAGGATGAGACACCAGTACCGCGCCTTGTAATTCTTTCAAGCGTGCTGGATTGGCATTACTTAAACGTGCCACAGATTCTTTAAATGCAGTTTGTACACGGGTTTGAGCAATAGGATCCATCGCGGTGAAAATACGCAGACCTTGATTGGTCAAATCGCTTTCTTGATATTCAGTACGCAGTTGACGACGCACGATATCCATATAGTCAGGGAAGCGAGAAGGGCCCAATGTTGGTTTTGTAATGACATTCAATGGACGCGCTGACTCAGTTTCATATTGTTCCTGAGTTAAATAGCCCATCACCACCATATTGTTCAACACAATATTACGGCGTTTAATCGCACCTTCAGGATTTTTCCACGGATTAAATAGGGTCGGGCCTTGTACCAGACCAACTAAATAAGCCTGCTGAGCAATATTAAGTTCACGCAGCGGTAAACCAAAATAAAATTGTGAAGCTAAACCATAACCATTGATGGAATAGTTACCATTTTGCCCTAAGTTCACTTCATTTAAATAAGCTTCAAGAATTTCATCTTTGTCATAGTGGAGTTCAATCAGCATCGCCATTAAGGCTTCATTGGCCTTACGCTTAATGGTTTTTTCAGGCGATAAATAGAAATTTTTCACCAATTGCTGAGTGAGGGTCGAACCACCTTGACGTTTACCACCGGTGACATTACTTACGATGGCACGTGCTGTACCACGAATGGAAATACCATGATGTTGATAGAAATTGCGGTCTTCGGTAGCAATTAAAGCTTGGATTAAAGGCTTTGGCACTTTATCAAGTTTGATCAGCACACGGTCTTCATTGTGCTGAGGATAAATACCACCAATTAACATCGGCTCTAAGCGGGCAATACCACTACTTGAAGGCTTGGTCGCACTTACTTCAGTGATTTGATCTTCACCAAAAGTCACTTTAAGGACTTGTTCAGGGTCGACACTATCACCAAAGTCAAAACCACGCGTATGGATATAGGTTACATTGCCAGATGTAACGTAACTTCCCGTTTTCGCATAGCTGTCTTGAGCGTTATAGCCCAAAAGTTTCAGTTCTTGGTTGAGGTCTGCTTGGCTTACAGGCGCATTGGTGTAAATTTCTAAAGGACGAGCAAATACCTTGGCTGGAATATCCCAACGTTGACCTTCGAATTTATCCCGTACAATATTATCTAGACGAATAAGATAAATGCTGAACACGAGAAATCCGCCGATAATCAACAGCGAAAAAATCAGTGCAATTATGCCTATGCCACGTTCAGACTTCATAAATAGTGATAAGACCCTGAGAAATTTTGCTAATCATGCGAAGCTTTTCAGTATTTTGCAATATTTAAACTGTTATATGTATGCAAAATATTGGAAGCTACTTCACTAAAGTCGAAACTTTAAAGTTTTTTTAAATCATTTCTGTTAGTGATATGATACCAATGAGGCGAAGCGGAGCAAAAGCGCAGGTGCAAATTTCACATAAATCATTTCGAAACATTGGGTTGATTGGTCGTCCAGACAAATCATCAGTGATCGAAACCCTATGTTTGATCCACGATCATATTTTGAGTTTGGGATTACATCCTGTATTTGATACGCAAACAGCGCAGCTGGTTCCCTACAATAATACTCAGACGGTCAGCCGTAATTTATTGGGTGAAGTTGTCGATTTGGTGATCGTTGTCGGAGGTGATGGTTCATTGCTTCATGCCGCACGTGCCTTGGTGAAATATAATACCCCTGTGATTGGGGTGAACCGTGGTCGTTTGGGCTTCCTGACCGATATCAAACCGACAGAAGTGATTTTCAAGTTAGATCAAGTGCTCAAAGGTGAGTTTCAGCTAGACCGACGTTTCTTGCTAGAAATGGAAATTCGCTCGAAAGGCGAGTCGATTTATGATGCTGTAGCTTTAAATGATATTGTGCTGCACTCGGGTAAATCGGTACACATGATCGACTTTGAACTGAATATTGATGGGCAATATGTATACCGCCAACACAGTGACGGTTTAATTGTTTCGACACCAACCGGCTCTACAGCTTATGCATTATCTGGTGGTGGTCCGATTGTCCACCCAAGTATGGATGCGATTGCCTTAGTGCCAATGCATCCTCATACTTTGTCGTCACGTCCGATTGTCGTGGGCGGACAAAGTGAAATTAAAATTTTGATTCGTGAAAACCGTGTTTTACCAATGGTCAGTGCCGATGGTCAACACAGTGTATCATTGGGTGTAGGCGATAGTTTACATATCCGCAAACATCCATTTAAGCTCAACTTATTACATCCACCTGGTTATGACTTCTATATGGCATGTCGTACCAAGCTAGGCTGGAACCAAGATTTTGACTCATTAAAGCAGGATTAATTATGAATATTGAACAGATGCTTGCCGTACTCGATCCTGAAATTGTTGGTCGATTAAAAACGGCAATTGAAATTGGTAAATGGCCAAATGGCGTAGCGCTGACTCAAGAACAACGTCAAATTTGTATGCAAGCGGTGTATGCATGGGAAATTAAACATTTGCCAGAAGATGAGCGTAGCGGTTATATCGACCGTGGGACCAAAGAAGAAGATGAGCATTGCGACTCGCATGTGGAAGAACCTGAGTTCAAGCCGATTCGTTTCGTTTAATCCGTTTTCTTTCTGATTGAAAAAGCCAGCTTAATGCTGGCTTTTTTATTGGCTGATGCATGCCTAAATTTGTTGCTTCATATCTGCTTATTTAAGCGTGACGATTTGCCCACATGGTTTTGGCAGTTTGCATCGCTTCATCAAAACTTGCGACGGCACCCATGGTATACAGTGCAATTCCCATGGTTTCGATGACTGCGATTTCACCATATTCATGTACCTGTTGACCGTCCCAAACGGCTTTAAAGACGGCCAAATCGAGTTCTTCTTCGACGGGACTGCGGTTGTCCGTAAGTTTAGGCAATTCATGTTCATACATTTCACCATCCTTGATGCCACAAATTAAGGTTTTTGCATCGGGGTTACGTTCGAATTCACCACCTTCACCCTTAATGACAGCACTATTTTGATAACCCAATTGGAATGCCGCACGTTGGTGTGATCCACGATAGGCTGGGTGGAAAATCGCTTGCATGGTGGCTTTGGCATTAAACGGATTTATTAGGCGGGCAAGGGTGTGAATTGGGGAACGCAAACCCATCACATTGCGCAGTGAAATTAGATCACTGAGTATTGGCGAAATGACGTCGAGCGGAATATAAGCAAAATGACGTTGTATAAGCTGCTGTTCCACATCTGTATCATTTTGGCAAATAGGAAAACTCAAATACTCTAATACTTGTTCTGTATAAAGGCGGTTAATGGTATGACCTGAAGCGCCATGCATTACGACATTGTAGCCGTGTTTTGCCAGCGTTAATGCGGCCAATAAAAACCAAGGATAATGTTTGCGTTTACCTGCATAAGATGACCAATCTAAATCGACATCAAGCTTTTTAAACTTGAGCTGATCACGTGTGGCTTGGACAAAGCCTGTCAGTTCATCGACAGATTCTTCTTTTACACGCAATAACATCAAGAAAGCGCCCAATTGAACGTCTAAAACCTCATCTTTTAAGATCATGCTGAACGCTTGGTAGGCTTCATCATAAGTGAGAGAACGTGCGCCATTTTTACCTTTACCCACGATACGGACAAATTGCGCAAAAGGATGTTCAAAATCTTTGTAAATATTTCGTTTATTGTTCATGCAAATACTGGGCTTAAAATTAGGACTTAAGGATAGTTTACTTCTATAGTTGGTATTTTTCAGCCTGATAACAGGTTTAAAAAAGGATGTCTTTAGACTATCGTCTAATGATCTCGGTCTATTATTTAACCGAAATTAACATTTGTGGCAGAACAAGCCATTAAAAAACAGGTAAAATTTAACCTACTTTAGTATGTGTTTCATCTCCTGATCAATGCGCTGATTTTATATCAGGTCCTGATGTGATTATTTAATCACCATACATATTTCGTTTTTCTGTATTTGGCTAAGTCAAATACCTTTGGTGCTCTTTTGTCGAAGACAAAGGGGTTTTGGGCTGTTTATTTTTTGAAAATAGACAAAAACTGAATATTTCTTTGAAGCAGAAATATATCGTGAAGTAATGTCATGGCTAAAAAACCAATTTATAAGTCACTATATTTTCAAGTGATCGTTGCCATTATTGCGGGTGTATTGGTGGGGCATTTCTCACCAAGTGGCACACAAATTATCAATGGTACCGAGCAATACGTAAAAGGCTGGGGTGAATTGTTCTATCCACTAGGACAAGGTTTCATCAAGCTGATTAAAATGATTATTGCACCTGTGATCTTCTGTACCGTGGTGAGTGGTATTGCAGGTATGGAAAGCATGAAATCTGTGGGTAAAACAGGTGGTGTCGCTTTACTATACTTCGAAATTGTTTCGACCATCGCACTCATCATTGGTCTTGCAGTAATTAATATTGCAAAACCAGGTGTAGGCATGAACGTAGATCCAGCATCTTTAGATACTGCAGGTATTTCTAAATATGTTGAATCTGGTGCAGCACAATCTACCCAAGATTTCTTTATGAATATCATCCCAAACACCGTTGTTGGTGCGTTTGCTGAGGGTGAGATTCTTCAAGTTCTATTATTTGCCTTATTATTTGGTTTTGCATTGCATAAACTTGGTGATGCAGGTAAGCCTGTATTGAAGTTTATTGATCAAATTGCACATGTATTCTTTAACATTGTAAACATGATCATGAAGCTTGCGCCAATTGGTGCCTTCGGTGCGATGGCTTATACCATTGGTAAATATGGTATCGGTAGTTTGGCGCAATTGGGTCAGTTGATCATCTGCTTCTATATTACCTGTTTGCTGTTTATTTTCCTTGTACTTGGCTCAATTGCACGTATTTGCGGTTTCAGTATCCTCAAAATGATTCGTATGATTCGCGAAGAACTCTTGATCGTACTAGGTACGTCATCTTCAGAATCTGTACTGCCACGTATGTTGAAAAAACTCGAACTTGCAGGTGCAGAAAAATCTGTAGTGGGTCTGGTTATTCCAACAGGCTATTCATTTAACCTAGATGGTACGTCTATTTACCTGACTATGGCGGCGATCTTTATTGCACAAGCGACCAATACGCCGCTTGATATTTCGCATCAGATCACGTTGTTATTGGTTCTACTGATTTCATCTAAGGGTGCTGCGGGTGTGACGGGTTCAGGCTTTATTGTTATGGCTGCAACACTTTCTGCTGTGGGGCATATTCCTGTTGCTGGTTTGGCATTGATTCTTGGTATTGACCGTTTCATGTCAGAAGCACGTGCATTAACGAACCTTGTCGGTAACTCATTGGCAACGATTGTGGTTGCAAAATGGGTGGGTCAATTAGACAAAGAAAAACTGGATTTTGCTTTGGCAAACCCTGAAGAAATTGACCGTCAGATGCAAGAAGAAGGCAATGCACATCATGCCTAAGGCTGGTGCTGTGATGTAAAAGATGTCATTTAAAAAGGAAGCTTCGGCTTCCTTTTTTTATGTAAGCCCAAAGCCAAATTTGAACGCTTTAGTTTTTAGGCATGACGGCTGTTCTAAACTGCAATAGGATGGAACTCAACAAAATAACAAACTCAACCAAGGAAGAAACACATGCTAGCTTATGATGCAGACTTAGAATTATTTCGAGATAACTTTCGCCGCTTTATGGCAGAGCATGTCGCACCACATTATGAGCAATGGGAACGTGAAGGCATTATGCCGCGTTCAGTATGGAATGCTTTGGGTGAAAATGGCTTTTTATGTGTGGATGTGCCTGAAGAATATGGCGGCTATGGCGTCCCAACGCATTATTCACTGATGCTAGTCGAAGAATCTGCGCGAGCAGGTTTTAGTGCATTATCGACAGGTATTTCATGCCATTCTGAAATTGCAGCGCCTTATATTTTGCACATTGGTTCAGAAGAACAAAAACAATATTGGTTACCGAAAATGGTCACAGGTGAAGTGGTCGGTGCTATTGGTATGACAGAGCCGGGAGCAGGTTCGGACTTACAGTCTATGCGCAGTAGTGCAATTTTGCAGGGCGATCATTATCTACTCAATGGCTCGAAAACTTTTATTTCAAATGGTCAACATGCAGACCTTGTGGTATTGGCTGCGAAAACTGATCCACAAGCACGTGCCAAAGGTGTGTCATTACTTTTAGTCGATACACATTTGGATGGATTTAAGAAAGGTACCAACCTCGACAAAATTGGTCTGCATGCGCAAGACACTTCAGAGTTGTTTTATGACAACGTCAAAGTGCCAAAAGAGCAACTTTTGGGTCAAGCTGGACAAGGCTTTGCTTACTTGATGCAAGAGTTACCGCGTGAACGTACCGCAATTGCCTCGACTGCAATTGGTGCGATTCGCGGTTCCATTGATGTGGCAACGCAGTATGTTAAAGAGCGACAAGCGTTCGGACAGGCGATCGGACAGTTCCAAAATACTCGTTTTGTCTTGGCACAGGCTAAGATTGACGAATTGGCTACAGCGGCATTTTATAATCAAAATGTTGAACTTTATATGCAAGGCAAACTTGATGTTGAAACTGCAGCAGCACTCAAGAGCTTTTCTACCGATATGCAAATGAAAGTGGCCCATAATCTACTTCAATTATTTGGTGGCTATGGTTATATGACGGAATATCCAATTTCACGTTTCTTTGTCGATGCACGTATTCAGCAAATCTACGGTGGCACCAATGAAATTATGAAAGAAATCGTGGCACGAAGTATTTTAGGTCGATAAACAAATTATCAGGCTGAACTTAAAATAGCGAAGTGAAGACTTCGCTATTTTTTTGACAATGTATTTCTATAGTGACGATGTCTTTCTATAGATTTGCGTGTTTGAATTAGATTATGCGGTTGAGTGTAAGTGAATATATTGAGACCTAAGATAATGACGGTTGCCCCAAAACTTGCAGACAGACTTCGATAAATTCAGGTATATCTAAAGTACTGCGAGACGATATATACAGGTTATTATCATTCACGACCGATTGATCCGACACCACCACACCTGCGTTTAGTAAAGCAGATTTCAGCGTTTCAGATTGGGCGAAATGGCGACCTTGTATAACACCAGCTTCTAATAACAACTGTGGACCATGGCAACTGCTCAAGATCGGCTTTTGGCTATCTGCAAAATTACGTACAAAATAGATAAAACGGTCATCTAAAGAGAGTTTCTCTGGGGAATAACCGCCGGGAATAAACAAGGCATCAAAATCATGGACAGAGGCGTCTTTGATACTCTGGTCAATGGTGATCTGGGAACGGCGTTTAATACCGTAAACGATTTTTCCAACCTGATCTTCGATATTGATAATGCTGTGCCGAGCGGCTCGAAAGGCCTCCACAGGCTCAAGGTACTCAATATCTTCAAAATCGTAGGTCACTAACACTGCAATTTTCTTGTGCATACTTGTACCTATGGGTCTGTTATTTTTTTTCTGATATTTAGACTACAAAGCAATGAAAAAAATTACCTGTGTCTTTTGTAATAAATGCGTCAATGACTGTAAACACTAGATGAAAGTGCCTATTAAGTCACTGAAAAAACGATCAATGACCAAGTGTTTATACAGATCATCTTTAAGTTTCAAATTATTTCTATGCCATGAAAGCCAAGTTTTGAAATTTTTATTTTGCTTCAAGTATTGAGAGCAAAATTTAAAACTGAAATGACCAATGAAACAAATTGATTGATGGGTTTATACAAGGGGATGGATCTGATGCAAATTTGGAGGAAAAGAGAAGGTCTATTTATTGTGCTGCTCAAGATGAATGATCAATAAAGCCGTCAAAAGGTAAGATTTGCCTTAATTATGGCTTTACCTATCAGTTTGGCTGTTTTGGCTCTTAAGTTAAGCTGATGAAGCTTTAATCAACTGTATGTTTTTAAGGCTGAAACCATCAAAGTCGTATTGCGCAACATTTGAAAGCTAACTATTGTTATACTGTTTGCAAAATTTTTTTGAAGGGCGACATAACAATGATCAACGATGATCAAAACACTCCGACTTCTCTGGACTTAGCTCAAATTCGTGAAGATATCGACTCTGTTGATATGCAGATTCAACAACTTATCAACCGTCGTGCGAAACTAGCTGAAGCTGTGGCAAAAGCAAAATTTGCTGCAGAAGAGAATCCATTGTTTTATCGTCCTGAACGTGAGGCGCAAGTTTTACGTAAAGTTATGGATCGTAACGAAGGCCCATTGTCTGATGTGACAATGGCACGTTTATTCCGTGAGATCATGTCGGCTTGTCTAGCCCTTGAAGCACCGCAAAGTATTGCGTTCTTAGGTCCAGTCGGAACTTATACGCATTCGGCTGTTTTAAAACACTTTGGTCAAGACGCTGTTGTTCGCCCTCTTCCAACGATTGATGAAGTATTCCGCGAAGTAGAAGCAGGCAGTGCGCACTATGGTCTTGTGCCTGTAGAGAACTCATCTGAAGGTGTAGTGAACCACACCCTAGATTGCTTCAAATCTTCACATCTGAATGTTATTGGTGAAGTGGAGCTGCGTATTCATCACCAGTTCCTAGTGTCTGAAAACACACGTAAAGACAGCATTAAACAAATTTATGCTCATCAACAAACTTTGGCGCAATGCCGTGGTTGGTTAGATGCTCATTATCCAGGTGTAGAACGTGTTGCACTCAGTTCAAATGCAGAAGCGGCACGCCGTATTCGTAATGAATGGCACTCAGCGGCAATTGCTTCTGAAGTCGCTGCGAACATCTACAACCTCGAGATTTTGCATAGCAATATTGAAGACAATCCTGAAAACACCACACGTTTCTTGGTGATTGGTCGTGAAAAAGTGCCACCATCTGGCAATGATAAAACATCATTGTTGATTTCAGCGCATGACCGTGCGGGGGCATTACTTGAAATTCTTGCACCGTTTGCCAAGCATAATATTAGCTTAACAAGTATCGAAACACGTCCTGCATTACCAGAAAAATGGGCTTATGTATTCTTTGTGGACTTGGAAGGTCATGTTGAGCAAGAAAACGTGAAAGCGGCAATTGAAGAAATTCGTCCGTTAGTAAAAGAAATTCGTGTATTGGGTTCATATCCGATTGCTGTTCTTTAAGATCACAACTGTGATCAATTCCATCAGGAGTTGATCACCTTCATCATTTGAAAAAACTGGAAGTGTAAAATGACGTTTGTCCCAGCCAATGAAGGCATTGCAAAGCTAAAGCCTTACCAACCAGGTAAACCAATTAGTGAACTTGAGCGTGAGTTGGGTATTACAGATATCGTAAAACTCGCATCAAATGAAAACCCATTGGGTTGTTCTGACAAAGTGAAAGAAGCGGTTGCTGCTGAACTTGCAGAAATTGGTCGATATCCGGATGGTGGCGGTTTTATTTTGAAAGACCAAGTTGAAAAACAATTTGGTATTGCACATGACCGCATTACGTTGGGTAATGGTTCAAACGATCTTCTAGAAATTTTTGCTCGTGCTTTTGTTTCAGAGCAAGACTCTGTGGTGTATAGCCAACACGCATTTGCTGTGTATGGTCTGGTGACTCAAGCGATTAATGCTGAAGCGATTGAAGTACCTGCAAAAGGTTTTTCACATGACCTAGATGCAATGGCTGCGGCAATCAAAGACAATACTAAATTGATTTTTATTGCGAACCCAAATAATCCAACAGGCACATGGTTTGAAGAAGCTGAATTTGAAGCGTTCATGCAAAAAGTACCTGCAAATGTGATCGTGGTTTTAGATGAAGCCTATGTGGAATATTTCCCAGAAAACTTCAACAGCTTAAAATTCTTAGATCAATACGCAAACTTAATCGTTAGCCGTACCATGTCAAAATGTTATGGCTTGGCTGCGTTACGTGTTGGTTTTGCCTTGGCTTCAGTTGAAGTGACGGATTTCCTTAATCGTATTCGTCAACCCTTTAACGTAAACCATCTTGCAATGGTGGCTGCTGTTGCTGCACTCAAAGATGAAGCGTTTATTGAAAAATCACGTGTAGTCAATAAAGCAGGTATGGCGCAACTTGAGTCAGGATTTGATGCTCTAGGTTTAGCATATGTGTCTTCACGTGCGAACTTCATTTTAGTAAATGTAAAAGCTGATCCTGCACAGACTTTCAATGCTTTATTAAAAGAAGGTGTGATTGTTCGTCCAGTTGGTATCCCAGAGCATTTACGTGTATCAATTGGGACTGAAGCTGAAAATGCTAAATTCTTAGCTGCCTTGGCTAAAGTTTTGGGCTTAGAGGCTAAAGCTTAAGTCATGTCTGTGCCACTATTTGAAAAAGTTGCTTTTATTGGGCTTGGGCTGATTGGCTCAAGCCTAGCTCGCGTCATGATTGCTGAAGGTTTGGCTAAGGAAATTGTGGCGTCTACGCGTTCACAAAAAACTTTAGAAGATGCAAAAGCTTTAGGACTTATTCAGCAGGGTTATAGCGATCCTGCTGAAGCGGTCAAAGGTGCAGATCTCGTTGTCTTGGCTTTGCCTGTACGTGCGACACAAAAAGTCCTTGAAGCGATCAAACCTTATCTATCCGTACAGACGATTATTACCGATGTTGGGAGTACCAAAGGCAATGTCGTTGATGCAGCGAAAGCAGTCTATGGTGAGAAATTACCTGCTGGTTTTGTACCGGGGCATCCGATTGCGGGGGCTGAACTAACAGGTGTGCATGCAGGTAAGGTAGATTTATTTGCTAATCACAAAGTGATTTTGACACCTTTACCAAGCAGTGCAGATTGGGCTGTAGAGAAACTGATTCAATTGTGGCAAGCTGCCAAAGCGGAAGTGATTTGCATGGATGTGGAAAAACACGACGAAGTGTTGGCCCATACCAGTCATCTTCCGCATTTGATGGCATTTAACTTGGTTGAGCAACTTGCGAACCGAGAAGACAATTTAGATATTTTCCGTTATGCCGCTGGCGGTTTTCGTGATTTCTCACGCATTGCTGCAAGCGACCCACATATGTGGCATGACATCTTTTTTGCCAATAAAAAGGCAATTTTAAATGCGGTAGATGGCTTTGAAAAACAATTGGCTATTCTTCGCAAACTGATTGAAGATGAAAACTCACAAGCGTTGATGGGACTGTTGGGGCATGCACAAGCGGCACGCCAACATTTCAATCACATGCTCGCAAAGAAACCACTGATGGAGAAAAATAAAGTGACGACACAGCAATTCAAAATTTTACCGGGTCCAAAGCAATTCCAAGGTAAATTTACTGTGCCAGGTGATAAATCTGTGTCACATCGCTCTATCATGTTTGGTGCTATTGCAGAAGGCACAACGCATGTCACTGGTTTCCTTGAAGGTGAAGATGCCTTGGCAACCCTCCAAGCATTCCGCGATATGGGGGTGAGTATTGAAGGCCCTAAAAACGGCGAAGTCACCATTCATGGTGTAGGTATGCATGGTTTAAAAGCACCTGCAGGCGCTTTGTATATGGGTAACTCAGGCACTTCAATGCGTTTGCTTTCAGGCATGTTGTCGGCACAGAAGTTTGATTCGGTGATGACGGGTGATGCGTCATTATCAAAACGTCCAATGGAACGTATTGCCAAACCATTACGTGAAATGGGTGCGCAAATTCAAACTACAGGTGAGCGTGGTACGCCGCCCGTGTCTATTTCCGGAAGTCAAAACCTGAAAGGTATTCACTACGACTTACCAATGGCATCTGCACAAGTAAAATCCGGTATTTTGTTGGCTGGTCTTTGGGCGGAAGGTGAAACTGTTGTCACTGAGCCGGAACCAACACGTGACCATTCAGAGCGTATGCTTCGTGCATTTGGTTATGACGTGAAAACAGAAGGCAACCGCATTTCACTTCAAGGTGGCGGCAAGTTAGTCGGTACAGACATTCAAGTACCCTCTGACATTTCATCTGCAGCATTCTTTATGGTGGGTGCAGCGATTACCGAAGGTTCAGATGTCACTCTCGAAGCGGTCGGCATTAATCCAACCCGTACAGGTGTGATCGAAATTTTAAAACAGATGGGCGCTGACCTGACTGTTGAAAATGAACGTATCGCTGGCGGTGAGCCGATTGCAGATATTCGTATTCGTGGTTCACGCACGCTTAAAGGCATTCATATGCCAGAGGATCAAGTGCCATTGGCGATTGATGAATTTCCAGCACTGTTTATTGCAGCGGCATGTGCAGAAGGTCAAACCATTTTGACCGGTGCAGCTGAACTTCGAGTGAAAGAGTCGGATCGTATTCAAGTGATGGCAGATGGCCTAAAAATTATGGGTATTGACTGCACGCCAACCGATGACGGCATCATCATTGAAGGTCAAGGCAAAGCGGGCGAGTGGGGTGCAATCTTCACAGGTGGTCAAATTGAGTCACATCATGACCACCGTATTGCAATGAGCTTCTCAATGGCAGGTTTACGTACTTCAGGTGAAATTAATATCGTGGGTACAGAAACCGTTGCGACCAGCTTCCCGACATTTACAGAGCTAGCCACTCAGGCCGGTTTAACGATTGCCGTAAGTGAATAAATAATTCACCAAAATTGTATATTTATTCAACAACAGCCAAGCAAATGCTTGGCTGTTTGGTTTTAATTGCTTATGCTAAAACCATACAACAAGAATGTCTTTGGATAGATACATGAGAAAACTACAATTCACCGCGCATAGCGAGTCAAATCGAGTTGAAAGCAGTGCTGATACGCAAACTCAGGTTGCTGAATTATTGGCAAATAAATTAGAGCGTTATGGCTTTCAAACGTTATCGCAAAGTGGTGATCAGATTGCAGTCAGTGTCGATCAGCATGAATTGCCGCTTTCAGTGACATGTCAGGGGCAGGATGAATCAGGTCGTTTAGTCTGTGAAATTACCTCTTATCCAGATGAAGACCAAGATTGGTTAGATCGTATTACTGAGCAAAGTTTATTGAACCAATTGGCTCAAGCAGTCGAAAACAGTTTAAAAGAAGAAGAGTCATATAGTGAGTTTCAATGGAAACAAATGACAAAATGATCTGAAAAATTGAATTAAAAATCATCCATAAAAAAGCAGCATAGCGCTGCTTTTTTGTTTTTAACAGAATGTATTGAACAAGGTTATAGACATTCAATATTGATTGGATTAATGGTTCGATTGCTCTTTTTCACATAGTCACACATTTTTTCTGACTCTTGTTCATTGAGTCCCCAAAACACAATCACACCACGTTGATCAGTCAATTTGCTATCGCTAAGATAAATATAATGGGTGTCATGATAGTTTTTATCGAGCATATCTTTATATTTTTGATCGGTAAAAGATGAACAAGACGAAATTTCAGCTTCTTTACACACCGAGTCACTCGAACAGCGTTGCTTAAAGGTTGAAATCATATTCATGGTGTCAGTGCTGTTGAGTTGGGCTTCACACACTTGGCTGTTGGGAAAGTCATAGACCATCTTTAAGCTAAAATCACGACCATCGACATTCATCTTGTATGACGCAGTCAAATAGGCTTTGGGACCATCGTTCGCAGCAACCGTAGATGCTGGCAAATTTGTCGTTGTGGATGGGGTTGAATTAAAATAATAGACCAAAGCTGCAATGCCTAGACTTAAAATCACAGCAACAATAAATTTCATTTTTCCCTCTAAATTTTATCTTAATTTTTCTGGGTATTATTTCTGTAGTTGATTATTTAAACAAGTAAATTATTGGTTTTTAGATAAAAAATTGAGGCGTAATCAAAATTAAACGAGCATCGGCTTAAGTCATTACATGTTGAACGAATTATGATCGCTAATGCAAAAAAAAATGGATAAATCGAAAAGCGAGTAGTTCAGTTTATCTGAAATATTGGGGGAATAGAGCGTTCGCTAGGCAAAAAAAATGAGCCAGTTAAGCTGACTCATTTTTTTGTATTTTTTATACTAAAAAGCGTGAAATCGCAATACGAAGCTGTTTGAGATAACCCGTAAAGAAGTGGTTTGCACCTGGCAAAACCGTGATTAAATGGCGCTGTGGTTTGGCCCACTGAATCAAGTCAGATAACAGTGTGACATTATCTTCTTCACCATGAATAAATAAAATATCACCCTTAATATGCGGTGTCACATAGTGACGTACACCTGCAACTGTTGTGGTTGGTAAGCCGCATAAAATAGTCTGTACAGGCTGTAACTCCACTGGCAATAGGGCATAGCATTTAGTCATGACATTTGCACCAAAACTAAAACCGCCTGCATAAAATGGCAAGTTTGGGTGTTGGCTACGAGCAAATTCAATGACTTGCATGGTATCTTTGGTTTCACCATTGCCTTCGTCATGTATTCCTGCACTTTGGCCAGAGCCGCGGAAACTTGGGCGATAGACAACATAGCCACGTTCTAAGAACATTTGCGCTAAAAGCACAGGTACTTTGTGCTGTGGTGTGCCACCTTGCAATGGGTGAGGGTGTGTAACTACCGCGAATCCTTTCACTTCACCCTGTGGATAATCAACAAAAATTTCAAGCTGACCAACAGGCCCTTGAATGAACAGTTGTTCTGACATAATGACTAAAATGTGAAAGCGGGAGAGTCGCATAGTTTACAGATTAATATTATCTAAAACACAGATTGGATTTGAAAATACTCTACTGTTATAGTTTGTTTAATTAAAAATTAATCAGGATGTTTATGCTCGCTTTAATTTCTCCAGCAAAAACTTTAGATTACGAAACCGCTTTACCGACTGAAAAATTCACTCAACCACGGCTATTAGATCATTCTGAAGAATTAATCTCAGTCGCACGTAAATTGTCGGTAAGTGAAATTTCAAGCTTGATGAGTGTCAGTGAGAAAATTGCGACTTTAAATGTTGAGCGCTTCCGAGATTGGCAGCCTGATTTTGATTTTGCCAATGCACGCCAAGCAATCTTTGCCTTTAAAGGTGATGTATATACCGGTTTAGATGCTTATAAACTTACAAACTCAGACCTTGAATATGCACAAACCCATTTGCGTATGCTCTCGGGTCTCTATGGTTTATTGCGTCCGCTTGATTTAATGATGCCATATCGTTTAGAGATGGGGACCAAGCTGCAAAATCCACGTGGACATAACCTATACGAGTTTTGGGACAATACCATCACCAATCTCATCAATGACGATTTGGAAAAAGCGGGCTCTGAACTTTTGGTCAACATCGCTTCAGATGAATATTATAAGTCGGTCAAAGAATCAAAAATCAAAGCCGAAATCATCAAGCCTGTTTTTCTCGATCAAAAGAACGGCAAATATAAAGTCATCAGCTTCTATGCCAAAAAAGCACGTGGCCTAATGGCGCGTTATTTGTTGGAAAATAAAATTGAACGTATTGAAGATATCAAGTCGTTCAATACCGATGGTTATTATTTCGATGCTGAGAGTAGCTTAAAGGGCGAATTGGTCTTTAAGCGAGATGAACAACAAGCCGCTTAATTTTAAAATTGAAAAACTTAGACTGAAAAGAATATGAATAGCCGCTGATTAGAAGTCAACGGCTTTTTTCATCTTCGTCATTCGAGATTTAATAGTGGGTTGTGAAATTGATCGTGCTTTAAATTTCTTAGGTGAAATGATCTATGATTTGAAGCTTTTTGCGGAAAAGGATTCGAAAAAACATTCAGTGATTATCTTGTCTATCAGTCTAAAACATATTACAAATTTAACATTGATCGAACAAATAGCTTATTAAATAACTTAATAAGATATAAAATTGTGAAACACGTCACTTTTTTGTTTAAGTTTTTTGTTATTATAGCCAAATATTTAAACATGAATAAAATTTTGTTATGAAAAAAATACTGATACCAATTTTTATACTCAGCATTGTGTTCTTAGGGTTTAGTGTTTATAAAAATGCAGAGTTAAAGCGACAGCAAGAAATTAATCAGGTGTTCAATGATGATTTGAACGCATCACCTTATATGCGCTAAAAAAAGTCAATCTTGCAGCTTCTGCATTGAGCTCAAGCATGGTCTTGAAGTGTTCGTCTAAATCTTGATATTTTATTTTTATATATAATAATTTGAAACTTTATAAAGAAAACAATGTCTTAAATTTACTAAATTGAAAAGCGATGAAAATTTGGAAACATTAAAAAATCAATGTGTTATAATTTGCCGAAATTAATTTGATCAGTATTTATTGATATTAAATACGAATTAAATGACATAAATAGAGGAGCTGCATAGGTTTATGCAGCTTTTTTGTTTGCAAATTTCAACATTTGTACTGTGTTGTATGCTGTTGAAAATAGGATTTTTTAAAGCCTACAATCTGCCGAATTGGCATATTCGTTGCTTAGGCATACACAAAATTAATGATGAATACATCACATGATTAATTTTGTGGAATGCTTATATGCATAAAGTTTACTTCATAGGGGCTAGGTCATGACGACTCCTAATCCATCTTCCGAGAACATGCTTGAACGTCTGTTTAAACTGAGCGAAAACAAAACCAGTTTCAAAACAGAAGTCATTGCAGGTGTAACTACTTTCTTGACAATGTGTTACATCATTATTGTCAATCCAATGATTTTGTCCGAAACGGGTATGGATCATGGTGCTGTTTTTGTCGCAACCTGTCTAGCAGCAGCCATTGGCTGTTTGGTGATGGGTCTTGTTGCTAACTATCCAATTGCCTTAGCACCCGGTATGGGCTTAAACGCTTACTTTACCTATTCTGTATGTTTGGGTATGGGCGTGGAATGGCAAACTGCTTTAGCAGCTGTTTTTGTCTCTGGCCTTGTTTTTATCGCTATCAGCATGTTCAAAATCCGTGAAGCGATTGTCAATGCGATTCCAATGTCGCTTAAACTGGCGATCGGCGGCGGTATTGGTTTATTCCTTGCACTGGTTTCTTTGAAAAATGCCGGCATTATTGTTGATAACCCTGCAACATTGGTTAGTCTGGGTGATTTAAAACAGCCGTCTGTCTTGTTAGCTTTACTTGGCTTCTTGATGGTTGTGGTTATGCATCACTTCAAAGTACGTGGTGCAATCATCATCAGTATTTTGGTGATTACTGCAATTTCAACCCTGTTGGGCTTCAACGAATTTAAAGGTGTTGTAGGTGCTATTCCTTCAATCGCTCCAACATTCATGCAAATGAACTTTGAAGGTCTATTCACCGCAAGTTTGATTGGCGTGATCTTTGTATTCTTCTTGGTCGATTTATTTGACTCTACAGGTACATTGGTCGGTGTATCACACCGTGCAGGTTTATTAAAAGACGGTAAATTACCACGTTTGAAGAAAGCATTATTTGCTGACTCATCTGCAATTGTTGCGGGTGCTGCATTGGGTACGTCTTCGACTACGCCTTATATTGAATCATCAGCAGGTGTTGCTGCCGGTGGTCGTACAGGTTTAACTGCAGTTGTAGTTGCTGTATTGTTTATTTTGGCATTGTTCTTAGCACCACTTGCTCAGTCAGTACCAGGTTTTGCAACTGCGCCAGCATTGTTGTTTGTTGGTGTGTTAATGATTCAAGGTATCGTTCATATTGAATGGGATGACATTACTGAAGCAGTCCCTGCATTCTTAACAATTGTATTTATGCCGTTTACCTATTCAATTGCAGACGGTATTGCAATGGGCTTCATTAGCTATGCATTGGTTAAATTGCTTACAGGTAAGGCGAAAACTGTACCATATATGGTCTGGATTATTGCTGCACTTTGGGCATTAAAATTTGCTGCATTTGGCGGTTAATACTGTCAAATAGCGAAAGGGTGTAAACTCAGTTTGCACCCTTTTTTATTTTTATGAGGATAAAAGATGGATCAACTTGAGCTGATTCGCGCTTTGCCAAAAGCAGAGCTACATGTGCATATTGAAGGGACATTTGAGCCTGAACTCATGTTTGCAATTGCCCAACGCAACAATATTGCAATCCCTTATCAATCAGTCGAAGAATTAAAAGAAGCGTATAACTTTCATAATTTACAGTCTTTTTTAGACATTTATTATGCAGGTGCAAATGTACTGATTCATGAGCAAGATTTTTATGATTTGGCATGGGCATACTTTGAAAAATGTGCAGAAGATCATGTGGTTCATACCGAAATGTTCTTCGACCCACAAACTCATACAGACCGTGGTGTTGCTTTTGAAACTGTTTTGAATGGCTTACAACGCGCTTGTGATGATGCTAAAACGAAACTGGGCATTAGCTCACATCTGATTATGTGCTTCTTGCGTCATTTATCTGAAGACGCAGCATTTGCAACATTAGAACAAGCTTTACCATATAAAGATCAAATTATTGGTGTCGGTTTAGATTCGAGTGAAGTGGGTCATCCACCATCAAAATTCGAACGTGTTTTTGCAAAAGCACGTGAAGCAGGTTTTCTTATCGTTGCGCATGCAGGGGAAGAAGGTCCAGCAGAATACGTATGGGAAGCCTTGGATTTGCTGAAAGTAAATCGTGTTGACCATGGTGTACGTTCAGAAGAAGATCCTGCTTTGATGCAACGTTTAATTGCAGAGAAAATGCCATTAACCGTTTGCCCATTGAGCAATTTAAAGCTATGCGTGGTCAAAGATATGGCTGAGCATAATATTCGCCGTCTATTGCAACAAGGTGTGCATGTGACCGTCAATTCAGATGATCCATCGTACTTTGGTGGTTATATGAATGATAACTTCATTGCGATCACCAAAGCGCTTGATCTAAGCAATGCAGAGTTAAAGCAACTGGCAATCAACTCTTTTGAAGCATCATTTATTTCAGTTGCTGAAAAGCAAGCTTGGATTAAAAAGATTGAAGCGTTGAATTAATAATCAGCGTATAATCTCAGGCAGTGAATATTCACTGCCTTTTTTATGTTTAAATCATGCTTTTCTCTCATTCAAATCGCTCTATATTTGCCCCATCGATTACATTTTTAGCCTCAGTATTGATTTCATCCGCTGCTATTGCAGATAAATCAAGTTTAAGTCAGCGTATGCTAAAGCCTGTGATTGAATATCAATGCTCGCAAGAATTAAATAGTTCTAAAATTTGGAAAGGCGCTGCGTTGTTTATGAGTGCTCAACAGAAAAAAGACAATCAAACTGCGATTTGTCAGTGCGTGAGTGAGCATGCCATGGATGATATCGGTGCGAAAGATCTGATGACTGCTGCTGTGAATGAAACTGAAAAGAATAAACTGATTTCTAAAGCGGTTTTGAATAGTATGCGCGGCTGTGCTCAGCAAGTGCTGAATTAAAAGATGATGCTCACAATAAAAGCCACATGATGTGGCTTTTATTTTGTCTTTATTAGGGTTTTGGTTGTCGTGTCATACTTTTGAGCACATGGTCTTTATCAATAAAATGATGTTTCAACGCTGCCAAAATATGACCCACTAAGAGCAAGCCTGCTGCCCAAGAAATCCAAATATGTAGCGGTTTCACGATGGCTAATAATTCAGGATTATCTTGTACCAAGCGTGGTATTTCAAACAAATACAAGACAGGGGCCGGGTGACCTGCGCTCCAACTAAATAAGCAACCTGTAATCGGTAAAGCTAGTAGTACAAAATACAGTGCTAAATGACCCAAATGTGCCAAGGTTTTCATGCCGGATGACATGCTGTCAGGTAAATCTGGAGCGGGGTGGGTATAGCGCCAAAAGATTCGTATCACCACCAAAAAAATAATCGTAGTCGCAATATTTTTATGGAGGGTAATGACTTGTCCTTTAAAGCTGCCATCGACGTCATAACTGAGAAAATTGCCACTATAAAAGCCAATTAACCATGCCACGATGAATATGATCGCCATCAGCCAATGTAAGACCTGAGCTGTTCGAGTGTAGTATTGTGTGTTATTGCTCATGTTGATTATTTAAGCGTCCAATCTTATGCAGATTCTAATACAGACCACAAAAATATGCGTCGTTTAAAATCGGTACACAGTGTTGTGAATATGCAACACAGGCTTTGATGATTAACTACACAGTTACCGAATTTATTTTAAATAGTCATATCAGATGGTGTGTGATTTGGGGCACAATATGCGCGTTAATTAACAGAACAAAGGATATATTCGTGAAAAAATTAGTTGCTGTTCTAGCGCCATTAGCGCTTGTTCTTTCTGCATGTGCTGCGACTGGTACAACTGGTACAAGTACCTCTACAGGTACAACTTCAGCAAACAGCTTGGCAATGATGGCTGTTAAAGTGGGTGTTCAAGCGAAATGCGTGACTGAGCTAAATAACAACAGTTACTGGAAAACAGGTTCAAAATTATTAACAGAAACTCAAAAATCTGAACTACAAACTGAAGTGTGTTCATGTGTAGGCGAGAAAGCGACAACTAGCGTGACTGCAACGGATTTGGTTGTAGCAGCAATGGATAAAACTTCACAAGCAAATCTTGCGGCTAAAATCGTGACAAATACTTTAAATGCTTGCGTGATCGAAACATTTAAAAACTAAGATTTAGAACAATTTATACGACCCAGACAATGGTTTTGCTGAGTATCAGTAAATCCAAATTAAGGGTCGTATTTTATTTTGAGTGAGAGATATATGAAAATTGCTGGTGCAGATGAAGCGGGTCGCGGTCCATTGGTGGGTTCGGTTGTTGCGGCAGCTGTCATTTTAGATCCAAATAACCCGATTGAAGGTTTAAACGATTCTAAAAAACTCACTGAAAAAAAACGTGAAAAGTTATTTATTGAGATTCAAGAAAAAGCCTTGGCTTGGGCGATTGCTGAAAGTTCTGCACAAGAAATTGATGAGATCAATATTTTGCAAGCATCATTACTTGCAATGCGTCGTGCAGTGGAAAAACTCAATGTACAGCCAGAACACGTGTTGGTCGATGGTAATAAAGTCCCAACCGGTTTAGCAATGAGCTGTGATGCAATCGTGGGCGGTGATGCGATTCATCCAGAGATTTCGGCTGCGAGTATTTTGGCAAAAGTGACTCGAGACCACGAAATGGTTGAACTGGATGCAAAATATCCACAGTATGGTTTTGCGAAACACAAGGGCTATCCAACCAAAGCGCACTTCGAAGCGATTGCACAGTATGGGGTGATTGATGAACATCGCCGCAGTTTTGGCCCCGTACGTAAAGTTCTAGAAGGGCAGTAATTAAGCTCAGTTGAACTTATATAGTAAACGCATGTTCTAGATAAATTTAAAGCGGCCTAATGAGCCGCTTTATCATTTAACAACTTAAATCTTAGCGATTATAGTTGTTTTGTGAATAATCAGTTTCTTCAAAAGATGGCTGATATTCTTGATCAATGTTTTGGAGATGTTCGTGCATTGCGCGTTCATGTTGAATTCGTTGGTAAATTTCTTCACGATGAACAGATACTTCTTTTGGAGCATTCACGCCAATACGAACCTGATTACCTTTAACACCAAGTACAGTCACGCTAACTTGGTCTCCAATCATTAATGTTTCTCCGACACGACGAGTCAGAATCAGCATGTTTCTCTCCTTGCAAAATGCAAAACCTGCAAATGATCTGTTATGTAAAATTCATAACTTGTAAAAGCAAAAAAATTTAGCAGTGCATCTGAAACAATCATTGTGACAGTCGCAAACTGAGTAAATTTTAAAATCCTCAGGTTTAATATAACAGAGCCACTATAAAAAAAACTATAGTGGCTCTGAATTTTTACGATGTTTTTCAAAATCTGTCTAACAATGACAAATTTTGACACACAGCAAGGTTAATTAAGCACGCGCGCTTGATTCACCTGTTTCACGATCTAGACCGAATGCAGTGTGTAGAGCACGTACAGCAAGCTCTAAGTATTTCTCATCGATAATCACTGAAATTTTGATTTCAGAAGTCGAGATCATCAAAATGTTAATGCCTTCTTTTGCAAGAGCAGTAAACATTTTGCTTGCTACACCAGCGTGTGAACGCATACCAACACCAACAATCGATACTTTAACGATGTCTGCGCGAGTTGCAACTTCACGTGCACCAATTTCTTGTGCAGTCGCTTCAAGAATAGCTTTCGCTTTTGGTAATTCACCACGGTTAACTGTAAAAGTGAAATCAGTTGTACCGTCTTCTTCCACGTTTTGGATAATCATATCCACTTCAACATTGGCATCACCAATTGGTGAAAGGATGTTTGAAGCGATACCTGGTTTATCCGGTACACCAAGAATAGTTAATTTAGCTTCATCACGGTTGAACGCGATACCTGAGATGATTGGTTGTTCCATGTTGTCTTCCGCTTCAGTGGTGATTAGTGTCCCGACGTTTTGTTTAAAGTTTTCGTCGAATGCGCCATCATCGTCATTATCAAAACTTGATAATACGCGTAAAGGCACTTGGTATTTACCGGCAAATTCTACAGAGCGAATTTGAAGGACTTTAGAACCAAGTGATGCCATTTCAAGCATTTCTTCAAAAGAAATACGATCAACTTTTTTCGCTTTTGGAGCGACACGAGGGTCAGTGGTGTAAACACCATCAACGTCTGTGTAAATCTGACATTCGTCAGCTTTAAGTGCAGCAGCCAATGCAACACCTGAAGTGTCAGAACCACCACGACCTAGAGTCGTTGTGTTACCTTCAGCATCAAAGCCTTGGAAACCTGCCACAACAATGACACGTCCAGCGTCAAGGTTTGAAGTCAATACATCTGTATCAATCGCTTCAATACGCGCCTTGGTAAATGCGCTGTCGGTTTTAATACCAACTTGACGACCTGTAAGTGATTTAGCTTCAACACCAATAGAGTTAAGTGCCATTGCTAACATAGAAATCGTTACCTGTTCACCCGTAGACACCATTTGGTCTAATTCGCGTGGATCAGGTGTTTCGGTAATGGCTTTCGCTAAAGCAAGTAGACGATTGGTTTCGCCACTCATTGCAGATACAACAACCACAACTTTGTGACCGTGATCATGCCAACGCTTTACACGACGAGCAACATTTAAAATGCGCTCTGGAGTACCCATTGAGGTACCGCCATATTTTTGAACGATTAATGCCATAACTATCCTTACCAAGTAAATAAGTCTAAAGACTTAAAGCACTTACACATATTTTAAGACCGCACTTGAGCGCGATTTTAATATACCACGTAGCTCATGAACTCCAAGGTAGGAGGAGTTCAAATAGATACTTTGTGTCTGCAGGGGATTCACATGAACCCAGCCTTTTAGACTCCATTTTCATCATTTAGCCAGAGGTTGAATATTGGTTTCAACATGATGATTGAGTTTGCGCTTTCGCGCATCAACAGTGTTTAAGCAGGATCCAGCATTAAAAAACACACTGCTTAAACCTGTTGATTTGCTCAAAGGAGGTGAGTCACTTTGAGCTATAGGACTTTTGGTCTTATTTTGCAGTTAACCATGCAACGAGGTCAGTCATTACTGCTTCAAGTTTGTCGCTATAAGGCGCACCACCTTGAGCCATATCAGGTTTACCACCACCTTTACCACCAAGCTCTTGACCAAGGTGTTTGATGATGTCACCTGCTTTTACAGCAGCAGTGTATTCTTTAGCAACCGAAGCAATCAGGCTCACTTTGTCGGCATCAACCGCTGCGATCACGATCACAGCATTGTCTAACTTAGATTTCACACCGTCGTGCAAGTTGCGAAGTGATTTCGCATCTACACCTTGAACCGTGGTGATTAATGTTTTACGGCCAGCAATCTCTTGAACTTGACTCAATAACTCAGCGGCTTGGAAGCTTGCCAATTTTTGGTTCAATTGTTCAATTTGTTTTTGCAAGCTAGATGCTGTGTGAGACAAAGCTTCAACTTTTTCTAAAGTTTGATCTTTTTGCGCTTTCAGCAAATCGTTGATTGCATGAATGTCACGATCTGCTTTTTGCGCAGCTTCAACAGCTTCAGTACCCGTAACGGCTTCAATACGACGTACGCCTGCAGCAACACCGCCTTCAGAAGTGATTTTGAATAGACCAATATCACCGGTGCGTTTTACATGAATACCGCCACAAAGTTCGATAGAGAAGTTTTTCTCATCTTTGGTTGTACCCATTGAAAGTACACGTACTTCGTCACCGTATTTCTCACCGAACAACATCATTGCGCCTTTTTCTTTGGCCGCATCGATGTCTAAAAGTTCAGTTGAAACAGCAGTGTTGGCAATCACTTCGGCATTGACAATGCGTTCAATTTCTTGAAGCTGTTCAAATGAAACAGGCTGATCATTGGCAAAGTCAAAACGTAAAAGTTCGCTGGCAACCAATGAGCCTTTTTGCTGTACGTGCGTACCCAAAACTTGGCGCAGCGCTGCATGCAACAGGTGAGTCGCAGAGTGGTTGCGCGATGTTGCTGCACGGATATCTGCTTTAACAATCGCTTCAACCGCTTGAGCCGCTTTTAAGTTACCCATGGTCACGATGCCTTGGTGTACAAATGCGCCGCCTGATTTTTTGGTGTCTTGAACTTCAAAAATACCAGTTTCGTTTTTGAAGATACCTGTATCGCCAACTTGACCGCCACTTTCTGCATAGAACGGAGTTTGGTTTAGAACGATTAGTGCTTCGTCACCTTCAAAAACTTCATCAACTTGTTCGCCGTCTTTGTAGATTGCAACAATTTGACCTTGGCCTTGAGTTGCGTCATAGCCGTCAAATTGAGTCTCGCCTTCAACTTTGACAATTGAGTTGTAGTCGACAGCAAATTTACCAGCATCACGCGCACGTTGACGTTGAGCCGCCATTTCGACTTCGAAACCAGCTTCATCAATCGTTAAATCACGTTCACGTGCAATGTCTGCTGTTAAGTCAGTCGGGAAGCCGTAAGTATCGTAAAGTTTAAATACAGTTTCGCCTGGAATCACTGAACCTTTAAGTTGAGCCAATTCGCCTTCAAGCAATTTCAAACCTTGCTCTAAAGTTTTTGCGAATTGTTCTTCTTCTTTCAAAAGCTGTGCTTCGATACGTGCTTGCTGTGCAGCAAGCTCAGGATAAGCAGCGCCCATCACGTCGATCAGCGGCTGCAACATTTTATGGAAGAATGAACCTGTTGCACCCAATTTGTTACCGTGACGCACTGCGCGGCGGATAATACGACGTAGTACATAACCACGGCCTTCGTTTGAAGGGTTAACACCGTCTGCAATCAAGAAGCAGCATGAACGTGCATGGTCAGCAACAACTTTAAGTGAAGCAGGGTATTCAACAGGTTTGTTTTCTGCTTGCGCTTTTGCTTCAAGTTCAGTGGTATCTAAACCAATGATTTCTGCGGCATCTTTCAATAGGTTTTGGAATAGGTCGATTTCGTAGTTTGAGTTTACATGCTGTAAAACAGCAGAAATACGCTCAAGGCCCATACCTGTATCTACAGACGGCGCTGGAAGTTCATGCAGTACGCCATCAGCAGTACGGTTGAACTGCATGAATACGTTGTTCCAAATTTCGATGAAACGGTCGCCATCTTCTTCAGGAGTGCCCGGTAAGCCGCCCCAAATGTGGTCGCCATGGTCAAAGAAGATTTCTGAACATGGACCGCAAGGACCTGTATCGCCCATTGCCCAGAAGTTATCTGAAGCGTATTTTTCGCCTTTATTGTCACCGATACGGATAATGCGTGAAGCGTCTAGACCAATTTCTTTGTTCCAGATATCAAATGCTTCGTCATCTGTATGGTAAACAGTGGCATATAGTTTATCTTTTGGCAGACCCAACCATTTTTCGTTGGTTAAGAAATCCCAAGCAAATGTGATGGCATCACGTTTGAAGTAGTCACCAAATGAGAAGTTACCCAACATTTCAAAGAATGTGTGGTGACGCGCAGTATAGCCAACGTTGTCTAAGTCGTTGTGTTTACCACCGGCACGGACACATTTTTGTGAAGAAGTTGCACGAACGTAGTCACGTTTTTCAAGACCAAGGAAGCAGTCTTTAAACTGGTTCATACCAGCATTTGTGAACAATAGTGTTGGGTCGTTGGCAGGTACCAGAGAACTCGACGCGACACGTGTATGCCCTTGCGATTCAAAGTAGCTTAAAAAAGCTTCGCGAATTTCAGCTGATGTCATAAAACGAGTACTCACAACCAAGTCTCTCCTAATTTCGATTTGGTAATAGCATATCAAGCAAGTCTTACAAAATTTTAAAGCTGGCTTGAGATGCTGACATAAAATTTAAAAACGCTAAATTATAACGGAAAAAGGTGTAGTGACCAATGATTTTCGGCTATCTCTATGACTTTTTATATGTTTTAAATTTGGCACCTATATTTTTAGATTTTTAAACCTTTGGAACGCTGAAAGTATTCATTGATTAATCTAGTGAGCGCACTGTTGCTGCGTTTTATTTATATGTCTTGAAAAGCTTTAAAAGTTCAAATTCAACATGTTGATGAATGCTCTACATGAAGGTGCATTGCTTTTATATTTTTCAGTTCATTGGGAAAATTGAATGTTTGCATCCATTTTATTAAGAGTGATTGAACTTGATCTTGGTGCCGTACATTTTCAGTGAAGCTAATATTTAGATCTATGTTGGCGCTAACGCTTTATAAAAATAAAGCCCAATAAGCATTAAACGAATAAATGATAACTTTTTCATGTTGAAATCCATTAACATATAGATGCTTTATTTTTGTTTTAAAACGAAGGATTGGTCATGCAGCGAGTGGCAATTAATGGATTTGGTCGAATCGGACGCAATGTATTACGCGCTTGGTTTGAAAATCCAAAGGAATTTCACTATGAAATTGTTGCCATAAATGATGTCGCTGATGTGGAAACCATGGTGCATTTGTTTAAATACGACACCACGCATGGTCGTTTTGCAGGCCAAGTCGACATTCTTGAACAAGATGGCGCTATTTTTCTAGAGATCTCTTGTGCCCAAGCACATCTCAAAGTGCAAGTTTTAAATGAAGCACAGCCGAGTCTTTTGCCTTGGCAACACCTGAATGTCGATGTGGTACTCGAATGTACAGGTTTATTTAGATCGCGAGAGGCAGCCACACAGCATATTGGTGCAGGTGCCAAACGTGTGATTATTGGTGCTGCGCCGTTTGACAGTGTTGATGCTGCGATTGTGTATGGTGTTAATCATCATGAAGTCAAAGCGACGGATCAAATTATTTCGAGTGTGTCGTGTACCACGCAGGCTTTGGTGCCTTTAGTCAAAATTATTGATGATGCCTTTGGTATAGACACAGCACTCATGACAGAAATTCATGCTGTGACTGCGGATCAGTCTGTATTGGATCATGCACATCGTGACTTACGTCGTGCGCGAGCTTCAGGTCAAAATATTATTCCAACGACCTCTTCAGCTCTGGGTGCGTTGAAACGGGTCATGCCGAAAATGGAAGATCGAATCGATGGCTATTCGATTCGTGTGCCGACTATCAATGTTGCTGCAATCGATTTAAGTTTTGTGTCTCAATCAGTTATCACCAAGCATGAGTTAAATGCAGTGTTAAGCAAAGCTGCACGTTTTGATTATCATGAAATTATGTCAGTAACCGATGAGCCCTTGGTCTCAAGTGATTTTAATCATTCACCTTATTCATTGATTGTCGATTTGAATCAAACCATGGTGGTAGGAAAGCAAGCAAAAGTTTTCGCATGGTATGACAATGAATGGGGCTATGCGAACCGCTTGCTCGATTTATGTGAAAGTTTTCACTCTTTATAAAAATTCAAACTTATCCAATATAGAAAACATCTACTAGCTTGTAGGTGTTTTTTATTTTCTAAAATTAGATGAAAAATCATGCGTAATGACGTTGATGTATCTCGAAAATATTGAAAAACTTTAAAAAATATTCAAGCACAGCCGATTTATTGTTTAAGATGAAAGTCAAAGAAATATATAAAGAGTATTGAGCATGATGTTGATGTTACTTTGGGGATTTATTTTATTATTGGCGCTAGCGGTTATATTTTTAATTTGGCTACAGTTTAATCGTGACGTATCGCAATCTACCGCGCATGAAACCTTGCCACTTGAAGAAAAAGTGGTGCATCTTGAAGCCAACCTGAAAAAGACTTTGGAAATTATGCAAGACCTTGCAAAGAAAATGCATATCCAGCAAGAAGTTTTAGATCAGACCACACATAAATTACAGCAAGTAGAATTGCAAAATGCAGAATTGGTGAACATTTTGGCAAAAGTGGTCAAAACCGATCAAAGCTAATCGAAAGATAAAGAAGACTGCCCATAGCTCGATATCTGCATGAAGCATGTAATCTCAAGGTGTGGGTATTTTTTATCCAATAAGATGATTCTCAATATTTATTGTCATTGGGTTCAAATCGTAGTTCACGCGTTTTTCAACATATGATCGTATGGGACTAAATCAAAATTTGTCTTAACACGGCTGCTGAAAGCATGCTAATCACAACGGTAGGCAATAATGAAAAACGTGATGCTGCAAATAGGGTAATGGCCATCACGATCAAATCAGCAGGATTATCTTTAACAAAATAAGGCGCGATCACTGAGATCAACACACAGCCGGGAACAACTTCCATAATTTGACGTTGTTTGTTGGTGAGGCTACGGTTTTTCAGTAACACATAACCCAAGATACGGGTCAGGTAAGTGGTTAAGGCAATAAATAGAATCGCGATCAGGGTGCTAGAGTGGATCATACATCATCTCCAATTAGGAAAAATGCAGAAGCAATACCCGTAACTGCGCCAATCGGAACATACCAGCCCGCAGGGAGATACAAATAAGCCAGAGATGCGGCAATCAAACTGACCAGCCATGGACGCGCCGCTTTAAAGCCTTTCCACATGCCACGTAGTAAAACAAGAAATACAGCAGGGAAGGCCATATCAAAACCAAGTCGACTAATATCGCCAAGTATCGGTCCGATCATTGCTCCTAAAGTGGTAAAGCCGACCCACATCAAATATAGAGCACAGCATAAGCCTGCATAGAACATTAAACTAAAGGCGCGCTGAATTCCCAAAGAATTAGATTTTTTTTGCGCATCGGCCAAACCTACGGCCCAACTTTCATCGCACATAAAAAATAAAGCGGTATAAACCGTGCGATTCGGGAGATGTCGTAAATACGGGACAAGGCTCGCCCCCATTAATAGGTGCCGACTATTCACTAAAAACGTAATAAACATCAGCATGAGAATATTAGGGGGATTGGTCCAAACTTGCAAAATGGCAAATTCAGAACCACCTGCAAAGTTAAGACCAGTCAAAAGCGGAACTTCTAAACTAGAAAAGCCTTTATGTGTTGCCTGAGCACCCAGAACTAATGCAAAAGGAATAATGCCCAGCAGCATTGGAATAGATGTTTTTAGACCTCGTTTAAACTCAATAGAATGCTCTGAATGGGTATGATTGAGTGTACTTTGTCTAAACATCAACATGACGTTTTCCATGAAGCGAGATCGAAAGCAATATTTTATGGATATCTGAGCAGCATTTGGCAGCTGTTTTGTGAAAGATTGCTTTTATTGTGCAATGAAATTGCTAAAATAAAGATTATTGTGAAATTTAGTGTCTTTATTGATGGATCAGATAGATAAGCGCATTTTGCAAGCATTACAGCAAAATGGAAAACTACAAAATAATGAATTGGCCCAACTAGTTGGTTTATCACCTTCGCCGTGTTTGAGACGGGTTAAGCAACTAGAAGATGAAGGCTATATTGAGAAATATGTGGCTTTACTGAATCAGTCAAAATTGAATTTAAGTTTAACGGTATTTGCGCGGATTTGGCTAAAAGGTCAAGATGCAAAAACCGTGAATGATTTTGTCGCAGCGATTCAAACGATGCCTGAGGTCGTTGAATGTCAACTCATGGCAGGGGATTGTGACTTTTTCTTACGTATCGTCGTGGCAGATTTAGAAGCCTATCGAAAGTTTCAGATTCATCATTTAACGCAGATTGCCAGTGTGCAAAATGTAAAAACAGAGATACCTTTACAGGCCGTTAAACAAACTACAGCGCTTCCATTGGATTGATGTTCGTGTCTTAAATTAAGTTATTGAGCCTGATCATATTTATAACTTTGTTTAAAACTTCATCTATAGAAAGCAGGGTGCTGATTATTTTTTATCAAATGGTTAAAAAAATAACGTTCACAGGATTTTAAAATATAAGCATAAACATGGATTTAGTTGTAAAAGTTAAAGCTGTAGATGAAGTAATGAATGCTGAAGCATCTTTTATGAAAAAGTCGTGTGCAAGCGTAAAACTATCGTGCTAAACTAGGAGAAATCGGGTGTGCTCCCGATTTTTTTATGCGGATTTGTTCCGCGCTGACAAGAATTTAGGTTTACAACATGCCCATTTCAGAGACATGGTTATTACCTGATGGTGTAGCTGATGTACTGCCAGAACAGGCGCAAGTGATTGAATCTTTGCGTCGTGAAGCATTAGATTTCCTCGCATCTCGAGGTTATCAGTTGGTGTACACGCCATTCATTGAATACATCGAATCTCTATCTTCTCTTTCAGAATCGAATCAAGATTTAGACTTAGCCACTTTTAAAGTGATCGACCAACTTTCAGGTCGTTTGCTTGGTGTGCGTGCCGATATGACACCACAAGTGGCTCGTATTGATGCGCATGTACATCCTGTCGAAGGTGTAGCTCGTTATTGCTACGCTGGTACAGTACTACATACTAAGCCACAGGGTTTTAATACCACACGTGCACCTTTACAGTTAGGTGCAGAATTATTTGGTTCAGACAGCATTGATGCTGACGTTGAGCTGATTGATGTCATGATCAACTTGCTTGCTAAAGCAGGTCATGCAGATGGTATCCATCTTGATTTAGGGCATGTCGGTTTATTCCGCAGCATGGTAAAACAAGCTGGCTTGAGCAAAGCGGTTGAACGTCAGTTATCTGACTTGTATCAACGTAAAGCTCTACCTGAACTTGCTGAATTCACACAAAGCATTCCAAATGGTGCTGACTTCTATACATTAGGTCGTTTTGCAAGTGACTTAGATGCACTGCAAGCAAATTTAAGTGCTGAAGTTTTAAATAACGAAGCATTTAAACTTGCATTTGATGCAGTGAAATCGACACAAGCCGCAATTCAGGTGCGTTGGCCAGAACTACATATTGGTATCGATGTTGTAGAACTTCGTTCATATCATTATCACACTGGTTTAATGTATGCCGTATATGCACCAAACCGTGCTGCGCCATTGGCTCAAGGTGGTCGTTATGACGGTATTGGTGAACACTTCGGTCGCGCGCGTCCAGCAACAGGTTTCTCTTGTGATCTATATGCATTAACTGCAGGTCAAGTTCAGAAAAACCAAGTTTTGGTTGCACCAAAAGGCATCGAAGCAGATTTATTAAAGGCAATTGAAGCAGCACGTACCGAAGGATTCAGTGTTGTTCAATTGTTAGGTAATGATGATTTAAGCTCAGCACCGTATGCAACGCACCAGTTGGTGAATGCAAATGGCGAGTGGACAATCAAACAAATTTAATCTCGGATGTGCCTGCGGGCACACACGTTTTTTCCAATTTTAACAGCATGATGCAATGAGGCTATTATGGGCAAGAATGTTGTGGTACTTGGTACCCAATGGGGCGACGAAGGTAAAGGTAAGATCGTCGACCTGCTCACAGATCAAGCGGCTGCGGTAGTTCGCTATCAAGGCGGACACAACGCAGGTCATACACTTGTGGTTGGTGGTAAGAAAACTGTTTTACACCTCATTCCATCTGGTATTTTACGTGACAACGTATTGTGCTTAATTGGTAATGGTGTTGTTTTATCACCTGAAGCTTTAATCCACGAAATGGAAGTTTTAGAAAAAGAAGGCGTGCCTGTACGTGAACGTCTACGTATTTCTCCAAACTGTCCGTTGATCCTTCCACACCATATCGCCCTTGACCAAGCACGTGAGAAAAAACGTGGCAATGCGAAAATTGGTACAACAGGTCGTGGTATCGGTCCTGCATACGAAGACAAAGTGGCTCGTCGTGCAATCCGTGTTGCTGACTTGGTTCGTGGTGGTGCTCATCTTAAAGCTCAACTAGAAGAGCTTCTTGAATACCATAACTTCCAATTGACTCAATTCTTCGGTGTTGAAGCCGTTAAAGTTGAAGATGTGATCGCTCTATGTGACGAATGGCGTAGAGTCATCGAACCTATGGTGATGGACGTTACTGGCGAACTTCATGCTTACCGTAAAGCAGGTAAGAAAATCATGTTTGAAGGTGCGCAAGGTTCACTTCTTGACGTTGACCACGGTACATATCCGTACGTTACTTCTTCAAATACGACTGCTGGTGGCGTAAGCTCAGGTTCAGGTCTTGGTCCATTACACCTTGACTATGTATTGGGTATTACTAAAGCGTACACAACTCGTGTAGGTGCTGGTCCGTTCCCAACTGAACTTGTTTATGATGCTGCGAACGATGTTGGTGATGCGATCGGTAAACACTTGGGTACAGTAGGTTCTGAGTTTGGTGCGTCTACTGGCCGTCAACGTCGTTGTGGTTGGTTCGATGCTGAAATTCTACGTCGTTCAGTAGAAGTAAACTCACTTTCTGGTATTTGCTTAACTAAACTAGACGTTCTAGATGGTTTAGAAGAAGTGAAAATCTGTGTAGGTTATGAAGCAGCTGATTCTGGTTGTGTAGGTTCTTCTGATGCGCTTGCATTTGAAACTTTAAAACCGATCTACGAAACTATGCCAGGTTGGTCTGAGTCTACTTTCGGTGCGAAATCACTAGATCAATTGCCACAAAATGCAATTAACTACGTGAAACGTTTAGAGCAATTGATTGAATGTCCAATCGACATCATTTCAACTGGTCCAGACCGTGATGAAACAATCGTATTACGTCATCCATTCGACGCATAATGTGCTGTTGAATTAAGATGTCAAAAGCCTCGCGAAAGCGGGGCTTTTTTTATATAGCGAAGAATAAAAATTCAAAAAACGACAGGTATTATTAACTGATAAACGCAGTAATATCCGACGTGCCATTTGATTCAAATAAAAGAATGATACGCGGTAAGGTCATCCGCAAGTGTTTGAGACAGGAAAACTTTTAATTAAAAATGTTTTTGCAATACTGTGAATAATTTGACACTAGTGAACGAGTTTTGTCGGTGAGGTGCATTGCACCGCAAGATGGTTTCCTTGCGAAGCACGTTTCTCATTTTGCCAAATGAGAAACAACGTTTCGTAAGAGGTACCTCCAGCCGAAGGCTAATCCTTTTATTTAAACCCTAGATGTAAGACTCCGTTGAATATACTTAAAAGTATTTAAAAAAATGTGAAATTATTTTTACGGGGTAACATCAGATATTAAATTTAAATAATGGAAAAATAAAGATTTTGAAAAAAATAAGCATAAAAATATTGAGTCAGTCAATTTTTTGTATATATTTGACACTCTTTATAAATAACTAGAGATCATGATGAATTATAAAAAATCTTTGGCATGCTTTGCCGTAGCAGCTTCTTTATCAGGTTGTACCACGATTGCTGATCTTGCAGGTGCTGATTCTGCATCTTTGAACTTACAAGCAACACAGTCTTATAACGCAATGCTGAAAGACGCTCAGACCAAACAAGTGCTCGATACCAAGTCTGCGACTTATCAAAAAGTAAACCGTGTTTTCTGGAAAATGAAACCATTTGCAGATCAGATGAATCAAACGGGTCAAGCTTTTGAGTGGAAAGTTGCCGTGATCAAGTCTAAAGAAATCAATGCCTATGTTGCACCCGGCGGGAAAGTTGTTTTCTATACAGGAATTGTCGAAACACTCAAACTCACGGATGATGAAGTCGCAGCAATCATGGGCCACGAAATGGTTCATGCTTTAGAAGAGCATGCAAAAAATAAAATTGGCGCTTCAGCACTGACCAATCTTGCGGTGAGTATCGGTTCACAATATGTAGGCAATGCTGCAGGTGGCTATGGTGCAACCTTGCTTGATTTGGGTAGTCAGTTCGGTGTGGGCTTACCATATTCACGTAATTTGGAAAGCCGCGCAGACAAAGGTGGCCTAGTGATGATGGCAAAGGCTGGATACAATCCAGAAGCGGCGATTTCATTGTGGAAAAAAATGAATGCAAATGACAACAGTGGCAATGATGCACTGAGCAAATTTATGTCTACACACCCAAGCAATAATGACCGTATTGCTGCTATGCAAAAAATGATGCCAGAAGCACAGCAATATTATAAAAATGCGACACCTTCGAGTGTACGTCGTTAATATCGGCTGTTTTCAAGACTAAAGTTGCATTTTAGTACGCTATACACATTGTGTTGAGTTGCTAAAATGCAATTTGAATTAGGAAGAGAAGTGCAGGATGCAAAAGAATATTTCGACCACCATTTTTTATTCTTTATTATTTGCGATGGGGGGAGCACCCACTATTGCTATGATGATCATTCGTGCCCAAACTCAAGATCCACAATTAATTTATCAAGCCCTGATTGGGTTGTCGGTGATTATTGCCTGTATTCTTGTACCTATAGTTTTGATACAAAATGCTGTCCTATTTTTTAAGCGAAAAAATGTGCAGTTAGAAGAAAAAATTAAGCCATTAATGCATGTGTATTTGGGCTTGAATGTGGTTTGTTTAATCTATTGGTTGGTTCTTCAATTTTCAGCTTAAAAAAATTACATAAATACTATTATAAGTCGCTATAACTTCGTTTTAAGCTCCAAACCATAAGAATATAATATCCATAAATTCACTTATATTTTAATGGTCTGGAGTATCCTTAATGAAAAAAATAATTCTAACGAGCCTGTGTATGGCTGGTGTAATGACGATTTCGGGCTGTGCGACAGTGGCAGATATGGCAGGAGCGGATACTGCTACATTGAACGCGCAAGCAACACAAAGTTATAACAAAATGGTGACAGATGCGCGTTCTAAAAATCAGCTCGATACCTCTTCGAGTACATATAAGCGCATTAATACTGTATTCCAAAAACTGCGTCCTTATGCAGACCAAATGAACCAAACGGGTCAAGCGTTCCAATGGCAATTGGCAGTCATGAAATCAGACCAAGTCAATGCCTTTGTCGCTCCAGGCGGTAAAGTTGTATTTTATACAGGTATCGTCAATAAACTGAATTTAACTGATGCAGAAATTGCAGCAGTTATGGGACATGAAATGGTCCATGCTCTTGAAGAACATGCAAAAAGTAAATTGGGTGCTCAAGCCTTAACGGATCTTGCGCTGAATATTGGTTTAAGTGCCGCAGGCAATAATGTCGGTCAATTGGGCACTGCTGCTGCGCAGTTAGGTAGTCAAATCGGTATAGGGTTACCGTATTCACGTTCTCTGGAAAGCCGTGCTGACCAAGGTGGTTTAATGTTAATGGCACGTGCAGGTTATAACCCACAAGCGGCGATTACACTTTGGGAAAAAATGAACAAGCTTGAAGGTGCGGGAGGTTCATCATTCCTGTCTACGCATCCATCAAACTCACAACGTATTGAAGCGATGCGTAAAAATCTACCTGCAGCGCAGCAGATTTATAACCAACATCGTTAATTCATAAGAATTAATTATCCGTTTTAAAAAGCAGGCCGTGGCCTGCTTTTTTGTATTTAATAGTTTGAAAAGTTCTTATATGGCATACCTATATCAGGCGCAATAAAAAAGGCAAAGTAAAAACTTTGCCTTTTTGCACTAGAGATCAGAAGATCTTAGTGGTGGTGACCGCCTGCACCGTGTACGTGACCGTGTTCAAGTTCTTCAGCAGAAGCCTCACGGATTTCAACGATTTCAACTTCGAAGGTTAAATCTTGACCAGCAAGTGGAAAGTTCGCATCAACAACAACGTTGTCGCCTTCAACCGCTTTAACTGTCACGATTTGAACGCCATCATCAGTTTGAGCTTGGAATTGCATACCTGGTTGGATGTTGTCCACGCCTTGGAACATTTGAGCAGGAACTTCTTGAACGAGATCAGGGTTGTATTCGCCATAACCTTCAGCAGCAGGTACAGTTACAGTGAATTTTTCACCAACTGTTTTGCCTAAAAGAACTTTTTCAAGACCTGGAATGATGTTACCAGCGCCGTGCAAATATGCTAGTGGCTCACCTTGAGATTGGTCGAGAGTTTCACCCTCTGCATTAGTCAATGTGTAGTGGAAAGAAACCACAGAGTTATTTGCAATAGCAGTCATGTTATTGATCCATTCAATTTTTTAAGGGTTACATCATAAAGTGAAATTGCACTTTTGTAGACTAAATTTATCAAAAAAATGCAATTTTTAAATGCTTATGATGCTTTTTTCATTAATCGGGGCAAATCTGTAAATTTCAATGCAATTTAATTTTAGGCGCAATTTTTCGTGTAACAAAATCTTTAGCCGTTAATAGTCCTGCATGTGCATAGCCGTAAATTGTAGCTTGATGCATTCGATAAAGTGAAACGTACATTGATTTGGCAACAAAGCCTTGAACATTGACCTGACCTAAAAGTTCACCAACCGCTTTATGCTTGCTTAATGAGACTAGGGAGCCTTTGTCTGAAAATACGAACATTGGGAGTTGTTGACCACGGATACGCGCCTTTAAACAATCCACGAGAAATGACGCTTGTTGGCTAGCAACTTGAGCGCGTGGGCCGAGGACAGGCTCATCTGCACGCGGTTGGCAATGTGCACAATCACCAAACGCGAAAATATCTGGGTGTGCCTTAGTTTGTAATGTTGCATATACACTTAAACGCCCCATGCGGTCTTTTTCAAAGCCTTCAAGTTTAGAAATTACTTCTGGTGTTTTAATGCCTGCCGCCCAAACTTTTAGTTCGGCTTTAATTTTGCTTCCATCATTAAAATAAACATGTTCAGCATCGACTTTTTCCACACGTTTAGAGGTTAAGACCTCAATTTTCATGCGTTGTAATTGCTGCTGTGCATGCTCGGCCATTTTTTCAGGGAGTGCAGGCAGAATCCGATCAGCACCTTCAATCAAATTGATCTGTACGCTTTGAGGATGAATTTTATTTAAACCATATTTATAAAAATTATTTTTGGCTTCAACCAATTCTGCTGAAAGTTCAACACCCGTTGCACCTGCGCCAATAATGGCAATTTTCAACTCACGTGCTGTATTGCTATTTTGGGCATCCAAATATAACTGTAAGAGATCTTGTTGGAAGATTTCAGCTTGTTGCAGGCTGTCCAAATAGTGACAATGTTCATACACGCCCGGCGTGTTGAAATCGTTGGAAACTGAGCCTAAAGCAAGAACAAGGGTGTCATAACTCAGTTGCAGTTGTTCTTGAGTAGATTCATATTTACCTTGTTGGACTTTGCTGAGCTGAATGGTTTTTTCAGCAGGATTGATATCTTCAAACTTAGCCAAGACAAATTCATAATTATGCTTCGCAGCATGCGCATAGTAGTTGATTTCTTCTTCGCTGACTGACATCGTGCCTGCGGCAATTTCATGTAAAAGGGGTTTCCAGACATGCGTGAGTTTCATATCTACGAGGGTAATGCGCGCTTTCTTTTTTTTTCCCGAGTAAGTCACCGAGTTGCGTAACCAGTTCTAAACCACCAGCACCACCACCGACAATGACAATATGGTGTAACTTGGAGTCATCAGCGTTATTCATTGAATTACCTATTTTATTATTGTTGAAAAAAAGAAGATGGCACGAGTATGCCATCTTCTTTATTGCACAAATAACGAATTGTCTTACAAGTTACATAATCACATCATTGACCTAAAGGGTAGGTTTTAACTTCTGCTGCATCCGTATTAAAGATGCTAAAAAGGCCTTTGATCCACATCATGAAACGCTCAAAAATATTGGCTTCTTCAATTTGCACGTCATCTTCGATATCAAAGGTATTGATCAGCTGGTTATTTTGATAAACCGTAACGGTGGCTAATTTCATCACTTCAGCCAAAGGCGCAGTGAGTTCTTTTTCATTCACTTCAACACTCAGTTTAGTCTGTGTTTCATGAAGTGGCTCAATGGCTTGAATTTGACCATTGCCTGTATTTAAAAGAATACGTTGCTGTGTGGGATCAAAAGCTTTTAAATCGATGGCATAAGCTTGATCATAAAGCGAAGTTGTAATCAGCTTAGGTTGTTGAGTTTCAACCTTAAACATTTTCAAAGTTGATTTAATCACAGGTAATTCTGCAATTAATTGCTTATCTTTGATTGCAACTTCATTACGTGTATAGGTATAAGCCAAGTTCATGAGGCTGTGTGCTACTTCTGCACGTTTTAAACCACTTTTTGCCCCTAATACCACAACAATCAAACGACGTTCTGGCGCGTCGGGATTTGCGATCAAACGGTTTGCTGTTAAAGCTAAGTTATAACCTGCAGCTTTGGTGAAACCTGTTTTTAAACCATCAACAGTAGGATCTTGTTTTAATAAGATATTTGTTGCACGGTGGAAGCGTTGGTTATAACTGAAACTTTGTTGTTTTGAATAATATAAATAGTCAGGTGTTTCGGTCACCAGTGCTTGTCCTAAACGAGCAAGGTCAGCCGCCGAAGAATAATGTTCTGGCATGGTAATGCCGGCTGGATTTTGAAAGTGGGTGTCATTCATGCCCAAAGCTTTAGCTTCTTTGTTCATGCGTTCAATAAATTTTGGAATATCACCAGAGATACGTTCAGCTAAAGTCACAGCGGCATCATTGGCAGACATGACCACAAGACCTGCCAAAAGCTGATCAACTGAAATTTGTTCACCAGCTTTGAGATACATTTGTGATTCATCCCATTGAACCACTTGTACGACAGGGGTGGCGGTCAGGATTTCATTTTTCTTTAAATGACCTGCTTTAATTTCCTTCAAAGCAATATAAGCCACCATCATTTTGGTAAGCGAAGCAGGGGCACGCTGAACATGGCTATTATGTTCTGCAATCACCTGACCCGACTGAGGGTCTAAAATGGTCCAAGCTTCAGCTTCAACGGTTTCAGGGACAATATTTAAAAGGGCAGCATTTGCTATCGTGGAGCATAGAAAACTAAGCACCGCGATGAGGTAGATCACGTGTTTCAATGAGGTTCCTTAACCAACCATTCCGTTGGTGGTAAAACGAAAAAATTTTTAGGCATGCTATGCCTTTTTTTTTCTGCTGACTAGTCATTATTGTAGACAATTGCGACAGTTCCGCATTCAGTTGTAAAAAATGTTAATCTAATTGATAAGTTATCTTTTATTTATTTTATATCGCCCATTATGTTGCATTATCAAATCGAATTTGACGATTATCGTCAGCATCTAGTCCATGTCACTGCACGTTTCTTGGCAAATCCTACACAGGTGCTTTCGTTGCCTACTTGGATTCCCGGAAGTTACTTAATCCGTGAATTTTCGAAGCATATCGAAGCCGTTCGAGCATATGATGAAGATGGGCGTTTGTTACAAATTGAGAAATTTGAAAAAAATAAATGGCGTTTATTCAATACAGATCATGAGTTGATCACGGTTGAATATGATGTATATGCCTTCGATTTATCGGTCCGTGGTGCTTATGTCGATCAAAGCCGTTTATATGTCAATCCAGCTTGCGCATGTTTAGGTTTAGTTGACCAAGAAGATACAGCCATTGAGGTTGAAGTTTTCTTGCCACCCGAGTTAAAGCATTTCCAACTTGTGACTGGATTAAAGTCAAAAAGTTTAGTGAAAGGTCGTTATACCTTATATGCAGATAACTATGCTCAGTTAATTGATGCACCGTTTGAACTGGCGGAACAAACCCGTTTTAGTTTTGAAGCCAACGGCATTCCGCATGAGTTTGTGGTGTCGGGCAAACATGCTATGAACGCGCAGCGTATGCAGCAAGACATCGAAAAAATTTGTTCGACTGAAATTTCAATGTTTGGTTCGGCGCCATTTAAAGACTATACCTTTATGACCATGGCAACGGCGAATAGCTATGGTGGTTTAGAGCATCCAAACAGTACGAGTTTAATTAGCCCGCGTGATGATTTACCAAAAGCCAATGAACCTGTAGAACCATCGGCAGATTATCAACGTTTCTTAGGGTTATGCAGCCATGAATATTTCCACTCATGGTTGGTAAAATTTATCCGTCCAGAAAACTTTGTGAATTATGACCTCAACAAAGAAGGCTATACCTCTTTGCTTTGGATTTTTGAAGGTTTTACATCGTATTATGATGATTTGATCTTGCTGCGTAGCGGTGTGATCAATCAGGATTCTTATATCAAGCTTTTAAAAGCACAAATAGATCGCTATTTGCAAAATCCGGGTCGTGAGATTCAAACTGTGGCTGAATCAAGCTTTGATGCATGGGTGAAATTCTACCGTCAGGATGAAAACTCAAATAATGCAGGTACAAGTTACTACAACAAAGGCTGCCTCGTGGCGCTGTGTTTAGATCTAGGCTTGCGTTTACGTGGTTCAAGTCTTGATGCCTTAATGCGTAAGTTATATGCAAATGCGCAAAATGGCATTCAAGTCAATGAACGGACTATTTTCAATTTATGTAATGAATTAACAGGTGATGATTGGTTAGAACAAATCAATCATTTGATTAATACTACGGATGAATTGCCGTTAGACCAGTTGTTCCCAGAGTTTGGCTTAAGCTATACGCTAAAAAATGACAAATCATTGCCATTTGGTCTAAAACTGGCTGATAAGCCTGAAGGTGTGTTGGTTCAGTCTGCTCGTCGTGATGGTGCAGCGGCAAAAGCTGGTTTGTCTGCGAACGATGTGATTATTGCGATTGATGGTCTAAAAGCGACCGTTAAATTGGTAGAAAAATATGCCAAGCAAGACGGAGCTTATAACGTACTGGCATTCCGCCGCGATGAACTGATGAGCTTTGAAGTGAAAGCAGCAAGTTCAGAATTGTCGGAAGTGGAACTTAAAGTGGAAGATCAAGCTAAAGCTGAGAAGTGGTTGAAAGCTTAATTTGATAAGTATTTAATTTTCATGTAAAACCCATACTTAGGTATGGGTTTTTTATTAGAAAAATTATGGAATTGGGGCTGCAACAATTAAATTCATTAGCAGGGTTGGTAGATGATTTATTATTGGATACAAGGCGAAAAGCTGAATTAATAAAGTGGTTTAATTTTCATTTTGATAACGAGTTCACTTTTACTGATGATGGCTGTAAAGGCTATTTTTACTATATTTTAGCGAATTGTAGTTCAGAAATTTATAAATATCAGGATGAACATTGGTTTTCGAAAAACTTAATAACTACGGTTAATTTGTATGAGAAGTCATTATATATCCTTAAAAAAACAAATGATAATCATGGATTATTATCATTTGTTTTAACAAATTTTGGGAATTTTTTATCTTCAATAGGGCGCAGTTTTTGTGCTCAATATTATTGGGATCAAGCAATAAAAATGGATAATAACCCTGTAGCGTTAGTTGCTAAAGCACAAGGTGTAATTTTTAGGTCAAGTCAACTGTATGACCAATCACATGCAAATATTCATTACTATTTTGCAAATCAGTTGATAAAGCAGGCATACATGAGTTTTGATGCTTTAGAAGAGGAACAGAAAATTCCGTTAAAGGAGACAGGTGATTTATATCATTTTACTTGTTGGTATCAAGAGCACTTCCAAGATACTGATTTTGATTATGTAAAAGAATATAAACAAAAGACAAAAACTAAGGCTGAGCTTAGGTATCTAGTTTGGAGTGCAGAAAACAAATTATTTTTAAATGACTTAAACGATTTATTTGAGGATGAAATTGTACTTCAGGACATTTTGGGGCTTCCTGATATGACCTATAAAATTAATTCGTCTTTGAGCCTTAAAGAAAGTCTCGTATATCATTCAAATTTTGATGAGCTTAGAAATGAATATACTTATGCTAGATTTTTAATTTTTCAAGCTTCTGAAATAAAAACGGATACTCAACATTTTTATAATAAAACCTATCCACATGTGTATGATACTTTACATGCAATTGATAATTTAAAAACATCACAAATGAAATCGGCTTTTAGAATTTTATATTCAATTTTTGACAAAATTTCATACTTTTTAGCTAAGTATTTAGATTTAGAAATGAATGATCGTCAAATTACTTTTTCAAAAGTTTTTGGATGGAATGAAAATAAAAAATTTAAGCCACGTGATAAACTGAAGGATTCAAAGAACTACTTTTTACATACATTGTTTTATATTTTAAAAGAAATTGAATCTGATCAGCTGAATGGTCATGATAAAGTGAGCGAATTAAATTCTAGAGAAAAAATTGAAAAGCCTAGATTATCAAAAATTCGTAACTGTCTAGAGCATAGGTCTTTTAGAGTTATTGATGATTTTGGATATGAATTAAATACCAAATTTGATATGACGTCAGAATTTGCATATCAGAACTTAAAAGATCAGCAGAATATTTTAATAAAACAAGGCGAAGTAGAGACTTTTGAATATCTGGAAATCTTAGAAAAGATAAAAGAAAAAGAAAAGAAAGCAAACTATATTTTAGAAATACCTTTATCAGAATTTGAAAACTCATTAATGGATCTTGTTCGATTAGTTAGAAATTCTTTGATGTATTTATCTTTTGCAGTGCAGTTTGAGGAAAAGATGAAACCTCAACCTGAGGGGCTAATTTTACAGCGAGAAATTCCATTAAAATAAAGCCCACTTTCGTGAGCTTTAATTCTTAAATCTTAACGTCCGTTACGACCGCGGCCACGTGGAGCTTTGGTATTTGGACGAGTTGTACCATTGGTACGGCGTTTTGGTTTTTCGCTCTCATCCATTTGCCAGATACGTTTTGTACCAGACTTTTTCACTGAGCCATCTTTATTCTTACGAACCATTGGCTTACCACCTGTACCGCCTGGTTTTTTCACATAAGAGCGTGAACGGTAAGGTTCTTCAGCAGGTATATTTTGAAAGTCAGGGTACAGTAAAGGCTCAATTTCTTTGGTTTCACCTGGCTCTAAAGCCAATTGAACTAAATCAATTGCACCAATACGTGTACGAATTAAACGTAAAGTTGGGAAACCGACTGCTGAAGTCATACGACGAACTTGGCGGTTACGGCCTTCACAAATTTGGATTTCAACCCAAGAGGTTGGAATATTTGCACGGAAACGTACAGGAGGATCACGTTCCCATAACCATTCTGGTTGTTGCACTTTGATGGCTTTGGCTGGCAAAGTCAGACCATCTTTCAGCTCAACGCCTTTACGTAATTGCTCAAGTGCTTCTTCTGTGATGTCACCATCGACTTGCACTAAGTAGGTTTTGAACTTTTTATTTTCAGGCTTGGTAATGTACTGATTTAAACCACCATGATCGGTTAAAAATACCAAACCTTCAGAGTCCATATCTAAACGACCTGCAATACGTAGACTAGGATCGTCCACGAAGTCAGATATGGTCATATGCGCTTCGTCTTTACGGAATTGGGAGAGCACGTCATATGGCTTGTTTAAGATGACGATTTTCATAGGAAATAACTTCTATTAAATACAATAATTCAAATTGGTTAAGATTTATTCAACAGGGAAATGCAGCTATTTCCCATCTAAATCTCAAAAAAGGTAGATTTGCTTTAGAGTATTATGCGTGAAGCGCAATTAAAAGTCTTATCAAACAGCAATTATTTTTTCACTCGCTTCTCAGGGAGGGTCATAAAAATGGGTTATCAAAAGATCGTCGTTCCAGTGGATGGGACAAAAATTACAGTAAATTCAGACTTATCATTCAATGTTCCCAATAATCCAATTATTCCATTTATTGAAGGCGATGGTATTGGTGTTGATATCACTCCAGTGATGAAAACCGTGGTGAATGCCGCGGTACAAAAAGCTTATGGTGGAAAACGTGCCATAGAATGGATGGAAGTTTATTGTGGTGAAAAAGCCAATAAAATTTATGGTACCTATATGCCCGAAGAAACCTTTGAGGCTTTACGCGAATTTGTGGTTTCAATTAAAGGACCGTTAACGACGCCTGTAGGTGGTGGCATTCGTTCGCTAAATGTTGCACTACGTCAAGAATTAGATCTCTACGTCTGTGTGCGCCCAGTACGTTGGTTTAAGGGCGTTCCTTCACCTGTTCAGCATCCTGAACGTACAGACATGGTGATCTTTCGAGAGAACTCAGAAGATATTTACGCAGGGATCGAATGGAAAGCAGATTCGCCTGAAGCCAAGAAAATGATCAAATTTCTCAAAGAGGAAATGGGCGTCACTAAGATTCGCTTTGAGGAAAATTGCGGTATCGGGATTAAGCCTGTATCTAAAGAAGGTTCTCAGCGTTTGGTGCGTAAGGCCATTCAATTCGCCATTGATAACGATAAGCCGAATGTCACTTTGGTGCACAAAGGTAATATCATGAAATATACCGAAGGAGCGTTTAAAGAGTGGGGCTATGAAGTCGCAGTTGAGCGCTTTGGTGGTGAATTCTTGGATGGCGGTCCTTGGGTCAAAATAAAAAATCCGAAAACGGGTAAAGAGATCGTGATTAAAGATGCGATCGCAGACGCTTTTTTACAACAAATTCTAATGCGTCCGACCGATTATTCAGTTATTGCTACCCTGAATTTAAACGGTGACTATATTTCGGATGCCTTGGCGGCTGAAGTTGGCGGTATTGGTATTGCACCGGGTGCCAATATTGGTGGCGCGGTACAAGTTTATGAAGCGACACATGGCACTGCACCTAAATATGCGGGTCAAGACAAAGTAAACCCTGGGTCTATTATTCTGTCTGCAGAAATGATGCTGCGAAATATGGGCTGGACTGAAGCGGCAGATCTAATTATTAAAGGTATTGCGGGGGCGATTGAAGCCAAAACAGTGACCTATGATTTTGAACGACTCATGCAAGGTGCAAAACTCTTGCGTTGTTCGGAGTTTGGACAAGCCATCATTGAGCATATGGACTAACTTTATTTGCTAATCTAGGTGTAAAAAAGCTAGATGCATAAAAGGCTAGGTAAAAAGGATTGAATCATTCAGTCCTTTTTTAGGACTAAACATTAAAAACACAGAATCATAGCTTCACAATACCATTCAAAAAACAGCAATCAAAAGGTGACTTCACGCAATCAATCAGATGGTCTGGCATGCTTGTCATGTTACCAAAAGTTTAAAACCGCACTATTAGCGTGAACTTAGGTAATGCAAAAAAAAGAGGGGGATTGATTTCAAATTAATTATTCGCCAGTGATTTTACAATGACGTAATTCGAAACATTTATCGGCTTGGATCCTTGAAAATTAGCGGTACATTGGTTGTTGTCCTTTAGTAGATGTACATCTAGTAACAGTACATTGTGATACTTATGATGATAAGGAGAAATGAAATGTCTCGTAAACAGCATCAACAAAACCAACAATCTGATCAACAACAGCAGCAAAATGATCAGCAACAGCAACAGCAACAGCAACAGCAACAAGACCAAAAGAAACAGAAACAACAGCCGCATCAACGAAATCAGCGTCAACAACATCATTAGTAGGCTAAAGACTTTGTGAATCAAAGTTCATTTGGCCGAATGGTTTTTAATTGATCGAAATTTAAGTTTTATACGTAGACGAGAAGGAGATGAATTTGTCTAAGAAAACCAAATCACTTAAAAAGGAAATTAAAGCGAGGTTGAACAAAATTTCAAAGCATAATTCTGCTTTGAAAAAGTTAAAGAAAAAGCTGAAAAAAGCTTAGTCCATTCACGATTTATCAAAAAGAAAAGACCTATTTAAATAGGTCTTTTCTTTATATACATGATTGGTGATGTAGTTGAATGTCTTGTGATCTACCTAGACGAGATGCTTACTTAATTTTGCTGTTCGAGTGAACCAAAAGAGTTGCATTGTTCCAATGCAGAGTACGCATGCGGCCAAAATAAATTGCTGTGAATAATCAATACCAATTCGCTGTAAAAAACTAAAGCTTAAACCACCGATCAATTGAATAGATGCAAAGCACAGAGTTGCAATACTCCAGAGCTTTTTATAGGCGCTACCATAGATTTGCAAAATGGTATAAGAGGTGAGAAAAACCACTGCTGGATTGAGCAAGCCTGTCGCAAAAGAAGACAAAAAAGTAAAAAGTGGATGGATATTAATAATTGCTATAAAAATCGCCAAGACATAGCTGCTATATAATATTTTAAGAGCACTAATATTTCCCAGTTTTTGTGCCAAGCAGTAAGCAGCAAAGGCTCCTAAAGCACTTCCTAGACCATATAAAATCCAATTGAAATTGATCCCGATCGGGCTCAGGTGTAGGGTGTGAGTTAAATAGTCAATCCAAAATAATGAATGGGGCACGTAAGCAAATGCACTGGTGCTATACACAATTAAGAGACAATAGAAAATTCCATCGACTTTATGTTCTACTGCAGGAATCGCGGTGAGTGTTGTGAGCTGTGATTTAAAACTCTTCAAAAGCACGCTGATTAAAATACAAATCAGGGTTGAAAAAGAAAACAAAATCAACCAAGCCCACATTGTCGAAATATCTTGGATGTAAGGCAAAAATAGCGTTGCCATTAACACCCCTAAGCCAATACCACTGAAACCAATAAAGTTGATTTTAAAGCGGTCTTGAAGCTGTGAACATTGGGCCACGACACTTGGGGAGAGGATCATTAGTAAGCCGCCGCTGATCCCTGAAATAACGCGCCAAGTGCTATACCAAAGTTCTGAAAAACCTGAAAATGCACAACTGAGTAAACTGAGTGTCCCTGCAATAGCTGCGAGTTGGATATAATTCACCATGCTTTTATTTTGGGGTAATTTCATGGCCCAAAATGCACCGATCAAGTAGCCGAGCAAATTGGCACTGCCTAAGATGCTGGCAAAACTTGGGCTCCAACCAAATGCTTCACGGGTTGAAGGGAGGAGTGCGGTATAGGAAAAACGTAATATCCCGATGCCTAGGCACATGCTTAGACAGAGAAATAGGCTCAGTTTAATTTTGTTAGAGAACATCCTGTACTCATGTATTTTTATGATTGGTTAAAAAATAACATGAATAGGCTATAGAAAAATCAACAGATCTTAAAGTTTTGACTAAGGTCTAAGCTAAAAATTAATTCTTAAAAACTTAACTATTCAAAAAGATAGCTGTGGTGTGCGTATAGTAAGAAATCAAATTTAAAGATACAGTAATAAAAAACCGTACATGGCGTACGGTTTTTTTATTTTTAAAGCACTTATGAATTAACGCATTTTCGCCAAGAAACGACCTAAACGAGTGAGTGCTTCACGTAGTTCATTTTCAGCAGGCAAGAACACCACACGGAAATGATCAGGTGTCGGCCAGTTAAAACCCGTACCTTGAACCAACAGTACTTTTTCAGCACGGAGGAAATCTAGCATGAATTTCTCATCGTCTTGGATTGGGTAAATTTCAGGATCCAATTTAGGGAAGCAGTACATAGCACCCTCTGGTTTCACACAAGATACACCTGGAATATCATTCAACATTTCCCAAGCAATGTTGCGTTGTTCATATAAACGACCGCCCGGACGGATGAGATCATTAATCGATTGATAACCGCCCAAGGCTGTTTGAATCGCATATTGCGCTTGGTGGTTGGCACACAGACGCATCGACGCGAGCATGTCTAAACCTTCAATGTAGTCTAGCGCACGTGATTTATCGCCTGTAATTGCCATCCAGCCTGAACGGTAACCGGCTATTCGATACGCTTTAGATAAGCCATTGAAAGAAATACACAGTTGATCACCTGCCAATGAAGCAACAGAAACATGTTCAATACCGTCATAAACGATCTTGTCGTAAATTTCATCAGCAAACAAAATTAAATCGTATTTCTTCACAAGAGCCACAATTTGCTCAAGCACATGACGTGGGTAAACCGCACCTGTTGGGTTGTTTGGGTTAATCACCACGATACCGCGGGTATTCGGGGTGATTTTACTTTCCATGTCGGCAATATCTGGATACCAGAAATTTTCTTCATCACATTTATAGTGAATAGCTGTACCGCCAGAAAGGTTAACTGCTGCTGTCCAAAGCGGATAATCCGGCATTGGCACCAGCATTTCGTCGCCATCGTCGAGCAAGCCTTGCATTGCCATCACGATCAGTTCAGATACGCCATTACCGACATACACGTCATTCACGTGCATGTTTAAGATGCCTTTTTGTTGATAATACTGACAAATCGCTTTACGCGCAGGGAAGATGCCTTTTGAGTCGGTATAACCAATTGCATTTGGCAGGTTGAGTGCCACGTCGTTAATAATTTCTTGAGGTGCTTCAAAACCAAAAGGAGCAGGGTTACCAATATTTAATTTAATAATTTTATGGCCTGCCTCTTCCATCTCATTGGCCGCTCGTAACACTGGTCCGCGAATGTCGTAGCAAACATGCTCGAGCTTAGACGATTTCTTAATTTCGCGTGGGGTGTTAAACGTATTCGGCATTTTTATATTCTCGGAAAGAGTGGAGGTCACTTTTGCATAACGGTATAAATAGCTTTTAAATGTCTCGGTCGTTACTAAATCGAGATGATGTTCGTCTCTGAGTAAAGCAACTATTTTTTCATGCGTAAACCCTGCCTGTTGATATTGTTTGATCACGGGCAGCAGATTTTTAAAAATTACGCTCTTTTTCTGCGACATTTTTTAATCCTGAGCAAGAGTAGCGCTAAGATTATCACTAAAGTTGCTCACAAAAAAGCATTTAATTTGGCATTTTGCTTACCATTGATTTAGATTTGCTTACCTTTTGCTTTTTTGGTCATTATATAGATTTTGTAAATTGTTGAATAAAGACTAGAAATTTAAGATTGAATGACGTAAATATAGGATTATCCTATTTTAAATACCACGATATAAAGGGACGTCATCATGGGAAAACTCAATAAAACAGAAAGAGAATGGCAAAGAGAATTGTCACCAGAAGAGTTTCGCATAACGCGTCAGAAAGGCACGGAGCAAGCTTTCACTGGAAAATATTGGAATACTAAACAAGCTGGTACTTATGTATGTCGTTGTTGCGGGGAACCGCTTTTTTCTTCTGAAACAAAATACGATAGCGGTTGTGGTTGGCCGAGCTTTTATAAGCCGATTGAACCTGCTGCGGTGGAAGAAAATGTAGATACGACACACGGTATGGTCAGGACAGAAATTGTTTGTCATCATTGTGACGCACATTTAGGGCATGTTTTTGCTGATGGCCCACAGCCGACTGGATTACGTTATTGTATTAATTCGGCATCCTTAGAATTAGAAACAAAAGAAAAAAATGATGAGGAAACTTATCCATGACAACTATTCACCAGTTTGAAGCAGAATTACTGGACGGAAGTAATAAATCCTTTGCAGATTATGAAGGTAAGGTTTTATTAATTGTAAATACCGCCAGCAAATGTGGGTTCACTCCTCAATTTGCAGGTTTGGAGAAAATTTACGAACAATATAAAGATCAAGGTTTGGAGGTTTTAGGCTTTCCATGCAACCAATTTGGTGGACAAGATCCGGGCTCGAATGATCAAATTGGCGCGTTTTGTCAAAAAAACTATGGCGTATCTTTCCCGATGTTTGCCAAAGTAAATGTAAAAGGCCCTGAAGCGCATGTGATTTTCCGTTATTTAACCAATAACTCGAAAGGCGTATTGGGAAATGGCATTAAGTGGAATTTTACGAAGTTTTTAATAGGGAAAAATGGTCAGGTCTTGAACCGCTATGCACCCACGACAAAGCCTGAAACCTTGAATGAAGATATTGAAAAAGCTTTGGCTCAGTCAAAATGAAGTGAATCATTGGCCGAACTGAGGTTGATATAAAGGCGCGGAAGCGTCTTTATTTTTTGGATGTTTTATACTGAAGTGTCTTTATTTGAAGGTCATAACATTGTTTAAGCAGATGGTTAAACGTCGAATTTGTGTTTTAACGTTTTTTTTACTCGTATTTGTGGGGTTAGCTTGGGCAGATAGCAATCTGAGCGCATCTGAAGTTGTAAAAACGTCTGTTGATGCCAGCAATCTAGACCGCACGACAGATGCTCGGGTCAATGCATTATTGCAATTATTAAAAACACCTGTTGAAGAATACCAACCTACGCGTGTTGCCGATGTAATTGATCCACATGTCAAACCGAAAATGTATGAAGTCTCTTGGGTAAATGCACCACAATATGTGCTGTCTGTGTCTGAAATGAAAACATATAAGCATCCTGTCAAACTACAGCTCACCGTGATTGCTGCAACAGGCTATATTGGTAGCTCAAAACTCATCGCAAGTTCAGGCTCTAAAAGCTTTGATCAAAAAGTACAAAAATCCCTATTGGTTGCGCGACTTGAACCCATTCCGATGGTCGATAAAAATCTCAGTTATACCGTTGAACATGAATTTGCTATTCATCCACCTCAATAAGCCTGTAGTAGAAGGCATATGTTAATCATTGTCTTAAGCTCCGAGAATGATTTGTCATTGTTTGGGTTTTCATCTGATAGATGAAGCTTGAAAATTGGTTTCATGAGTGGAAATTAAATTACTTAATCCTTGTGTATTTGATGAATGAAATCGCTCTTCGGCAATCAGGTGGGTGTAATTCATTAAGTTGAGCTTAATAAAAAATTACAATTAAAAAATAAAAAGTAATAAATAAAAAGCATCGTAAAAGATGAAATGAAAGAATAAATGCCAATCATTATCATTTATTATGTGTGCGTATTTTCTAGGATTACTCTCCCAATGTTAAAAATGAAGCAGCTCTGTGTGATGATGGCGTGTGCTACACAAGGGTTCACATATGTTTATGCGAATGAAGTCGCTGAAACGGAACATCCCGCTGCCAATATCGATAGTACTGAAGTTCAAACGCTAGAAGCCATTAATGTGGTCGTGAGTGCGGATGCTTCTGCAAATGGCTTGATGAAGCCTTATGCAGGGGGGCAAGTCGCGACAGGTGGTAAAGTGGGCATTTTCGGTAATCAGAAAAATTTAGAAACACCATTTAATATCACCAGTTATACCCAGCAATATATTCAAGACCGCCAAGCGAAAAGCGTTGGGGATGTGCTACAAGCAGATGCTGGTGTGCGTACCGCCAAAGGTTATGGGAACTTTCAAGAAGCCTATTTTATTCGTGGTTTTGCACTGGCATCAGATGATACGGCATATAACGGGCTGTATGGCATATTGCCACGCCAATATATTCCAACAGAACTGTTTGAGCGGGTAGAAGTCTTTAAAGGCGCTTCGGCATTTTTAAATGGTGCAATCCCAGGTGGAACAGGTATTGGTGGGTCGATTAACTTACTTCCGAAACGTGCTAGTAATGATCCATTAACACGTGTGACGGTGGGTACAAACTTCAATGGTGCCTATGTAGCATCGGATGTGTCACGTCGCTTTGGGGCAGAAGATCAATTTGGGGTGCGGGTCAATACCGCATACCATGATGGCGGAACCGAGATTGATCAAGAAAAGAAAACACTTGGATTGGCTTTGATTGCTGCGGACTACAAAGGAGATCGTTTCCGCCTATCTGGTGATTTGGGTTATAACAATAACCGCCTTTCAGAAAATCGACCAAGTTTGCGTTTAACCAATGCAGTTACACAGCTTCCGAGTGCTGCTCAGTATGCTAATTATCATGGCCAAGCATGGACTTATTCAAACGAAGAAGATTTATTCGGAAGTGTACGTGCAGAATATGACTTAACCGATGCAACGACAGCCTATGCAGCATATGGTTTTCGCAAATCAGAAGAAGCCGGTGTTTACTCAAGTCAACAATTAAGTGATACCGCAGCAGGAACGGCAAAACTTTCTGCATCGATGATTCCACGTAAAGATCGTAATCACTCAGCAGAACTGGGTGTCAAAACTAAATTTGAAACAGGTGTTTTAAAACATCAAGTGGTCGCTTCTGGTTCTTTATATCGTGCAGATAAACGCTATAGCTATGGTTATGCCACCAGTTTGAATGATAATTTTTATGATCCGATTTACACCGAAGATTCAAACATTGACAAATGGTTGGGGGTAGAAGGGACTTATCCAAAAGCGGGTGTCAGTACCTTGAAAAGTTTTGCCTTGGGCGACAATATTTCGATGTTAGATGATCGTTTGACCCTCATGCTTGGTGCGCGTTATCAGGAAGTTGATCAAGACGTATATTCTTACGGAACTTATAAATACAATATTAATAAAAATCAGCTTACTCCGGCATTGGGCGTGAGTTATAAATTAACGCCTGAATGGTCTATGTATGCCAATTACATCGAAGCTTTGGTTCAAGGCGAAGCGATTTTGGATAGCGAAGGTAATAACTTTATCGCCGATCCATTTGTCTCGAAACAAAAAGAACTGGGCGTGAAATATGAAAATGGCTTGATTGGCGGAACATTGAATTATTTCTATACAGATCGCCAAAAAGCCTCAGTGAATAGCTCAGGTACAGCACAAATCAGTCAAGCGACGAATATTCACCAAGGGCTTGAATTTAATGCCTATGGTCAATTAACAGATTCAATCAAAATATTGGGCGGCGCAACTTGGATTGATACCGAGCAAAAAGACACTTACCAAGGTTTATTTGATGGACATCGTGTGATCGGTGTGCCGGAGTTCCAAGCCAATGTTGAAGCGGATTGGAAACTACCGATTGAGCAAGATATTAGTGTAAATGGGCGCGTTGTCTATACGGGTTCAACTTATGCAAACAATGCCAACACATTGAAACTTAAAGATTGGACACGTGTAGATTTGGGTTCAAACTATAAAACGCAAATCAAGAGTGTACCTACCAGTTTGAATTTTAGTGTGACTAATGTTTTAGATAAAGACTACTGGGCTTCGGCATCTGTGAACGACTATACGTATTTGTCACTGAGCGAACCTCGAACATTTAAATTGAGTGCTACATTTGATTTCTAATGGTTTCTCAATAATTGATTCTTATTGAATGTTTCTAAATAGTTATTACTAAATGATTTTCTTTGAATGATGTTTAAGAAATAACTCAAATAAAAATGCCCCAAATCTGGGGCATTTTTTGTTCTAAGCAAAACGCTTTAAATCAATTAAAGTACTGCTTTTAAGCGACGAATCACTTCTTCACATTGGGCAATATCGGCAACAAGGGCTAAACGCACATGATTTTCGCCCGGATTACCTTGTGCTGTATCACGCGATAAATAACGGCCTGGAAGCACTTTAACGTGTGCTTTTTCCATGAGCATTTTGGCAAAGCTTTCATCATTATCCACTTTTAACCAGTAGTAGAACCCTGCATCAGGTTTTTGTAATGGTAGTAGGTGACCCAGTTCGCGTTGGAATAATTCAAATTTTGCACGGTACTGGACGCGGTTTTCTTCGACGTGTGCTTCGTCATCCCAAGCTGCAATTGAAGCTAACTGGTGTTGAACAGGCATCGCAGCGCCATGATAAGTACGATATTGTAAATAAGGTTTTAAAAGCGCAGCATCACCTGCAACAAAGCCAGAACGCATACCCGGTAAGTTAGAACGCTTAGACAGTGAGTGGAATACCACGCAGTTCTTATAATCATCACGGCCTATTTCAGCACAGACTTCAAGCAGACCAACAGGTGCTTCATCAAACCAAAGCTCTGAGTAGCATTCATCAGATGCAATCACAAAATTATATTGGTCAGACAGTGCAATCAGTTTTTTAAACTGTTCTTTAGAAAGTACCGCACCTGTAGGATTACCCGGTGTGCAGACAAACAGTAAAGCGGTTTTTTCCCAAACTTCAGCTGGCACAGCGTCAAAGTCGCCAAGGTAGTTATTTTCTTCTGTACAGTTAATGAAGTAAGGTTCTGCACCCGCAAGTAAAGTTGCGCCTTCATAGATTTGGTAGAACGGATTTGGCATCACCACATATGGGGCATCTTCACGTTTAATCAAAGCTTGTACAAACGAGAAGATCGCTTCACGTGTACCAGACACAGGCAATACGTTGGTGTCTGCACTGATGCTATTGAGTTTAAAGCGACGAGTTAACCAATTTGCAATGCTCGTGCGAAGCTCAGGTAAACCCTTGCTGTTTGGGTAAGTAGATAAGTGCTGAAAATTATCAATAATGGCCTGTTTCACAAACTCCGGTGCAGGATGCTTTGGCTCACCAATCGATAGGGGAATCAAAGGCAAATCTGCGGGTTTCACATCCTGAAATAGCTTATTTAGCTTTTCAAATGGATAAGGGTGCAATAATGACAAACTGGAGTTCATGGAATGGATACCGATAATTTAAGTTAATGATGACTACAAACCTGATTCGATGCTTCATCGAGTGCTGACTTTAACTGTGCAGCAAACGTTTCCGCTTCTGAATCACTCATAGGTGAGCCATCTTTTTTAGTGACATAGAAAATATCTTCAGCACGTTCACCGAGCGTTGCAATTTTCGCAGAGTGAATATCTAGACCTTGCATCATAAATAAACCACCAACTTTAGCAAGTAAGCCCGGATGGTCAAGTGTCGCAATTTCAACCATATTTTGTTGAAGTGCTTCATTGAAAGAAATACTCACGGTATTTTCAATATCAAAATGACGCAGTTGACGTGGGATACGACGTTGCATCAGGCCTGGATACTTATCAGATTGGCTTAAGGCTTTTTTGAGCGCTTCAATAACAGTTTGCTCACGTTCAGGATCTGTTAATAAGGTGCCAAAACGGTCAAGTACAACATAAGTGTCCAAACTAAATGCAGTGGATGCAGTGATAATTCGAGCATCCTGAACATCTAGATTCATTCTGTCCAAAATAGCCACTGTGGTCGCAAACAAGTTAGGTTGATCTTGAGTGTAAATAAAGATCTGTACCGCATCTTGTGCAAATTTGCGATGTGCTCGCATCATCACCAATGGTTCTGCATTATTGCCATGTTTTAAAATGGCGCGCGTATGCCATGCGATTTCATCGGCAGATTCTTTCAGGAAATATTCATCACCGAGTTCTTGCCAAACAGTTTCTACATCGTAGAGCGCAAAATCATTGACTAACAGTTCGCTGGCCGCAAATTTAGTGTCTTCGATCAGCATTGGATAGTCTACAGGACGACCCAAACCTGAACGAATCACATCACGCGCTTGTGTATACAGTTGACGCATGAGTGATGCACGCCATGTATTCCAAAGTGTCGGATTGGTTGCGTTGATATCAGCAACTGTTAAGGTGTAGAGATAGTCGAGATGTTCCATATCACCCATTTTCTCAGCAAATTCTTTCACCACATCTGGATCGGAAATGTCTTTTTTCTGAGAAGTAACGGACATCAATAGATGGTTTTGAATCAACCATGCGACAAGGTTACATTCACGTTCAGTAAACCCATGGGTACGGCAGAAATCAATTGCATCCGCAGCACCAAGTTCACTATGGTCACCACCACGACCTTTGGCGATATCATGGAAAATTGCCGCTAAATATACGATGTCACGGCGCGCCAGTCGTTGGAATACAGAGCTAACGACAGGGAAGTCCTTGGCAAATTCAGGTTCTTTAAAACGGTTTAAATTACGCAGTAATAATAGGGTATGGGCATCGACAGTATAAATATGGAACAAGTCGTATTGCATGAGTCCCATGATTTGCCCAAAGGCAGGAATATAGTTGCCGAGCACACCATACCGCTTCATCGCCACCATGGTGTCATATAAACGGTAGGGTGAGCGAATGATCGCCATAAATAAGGCTTGATGTGCAGGATTGTCACGGAAGTTTTGATCAATACGTTTTGCCGCAAGAGACAATAGACGTAAAGTTCGGGCACGAATCCCTTCAATTTCTGGACGATTCGCCAAGAGGTAGAAAATTTCTAAAATAGCACTTGGATTTTCAGAAAAAATTTTATGATGCTGCACCGCCAATTTGCCATCGACTAATTTGAAATTGGTATTGATCTCTTCAATTTTACGTTCATAGTCAGGCAAGCGCGGTGTGATGACCGATTCATTGAAATAAGCCAAGAGCATTTCATTTAACGTCGTCACTTGCTGAGCGCTACGGTAGTAACGTTTCATGAACTGTTCGATTGGATAATTTGGTGATTTACCTTCTTCACGTTGATAGCCAAATTTAGCGGCAATGTCACGTTGATAATCAAACAATAATCGGTTTTCGTCGCGCTTGGTTAAGCGATGTAAATGATGACGGATTTCCCAAAGAAAGCTTTCTGTTTCTTCAAGAACGCCAAGTTCAAACTCTGAAATAAAACCTAGATGTACAAGGTCATAGATGCGATTGACACGGAAATGACGCTTTGCAATCCATCCGATTTGGTTGATATCACGGATACCACCGGGCGCATTTTTAATATCGGGTTCTAAGTTGCTTTCGGTATTGTTATGTTGAGCATAGCGTTTTGCTTGCTCTTGCATTTTTGCATCATAGAAGGTTTTATCCGTCCATGTCTGCGATACGATACGGCGTGGCCATTTGGCTAGGTGTTCATTGCCCACAATCAAACGTGCTTCGATCAGCGCTGTTGCCACGGTTAAATCATTGGTGGCTTGAGCAACACAATCGTTAATAGTACGTACACTGATGCCCGGTTTGAAATTACCAACATCCCAAAGTGTTGAAATAAAGCTGGAGATGAGTTTTTCTTGTTCTGGGCTGATTTCATCCTCAGACAAAATCATGATATCGACGTCGGAGTATGGCAGCATTTCACGGCGACCATAGCCACCTACAGCAAACAAACCGAGATCGGTTTGGTCGAGTTCAGCATGTGTCCATAAGAACTTTAAAGCTTCATCGATTAGATTCGATCGCGCCAAAATCACATCACGAATCGACTGTCCATTTTCAAAGCATTCCTGTAGCTGATTTTCAACATCTGAGCGCCATTGGTTAATCGCCTGAATGTCGTGGTTACTTTTAATGTAATTCAGCAGAGGAAGCGTATTGATCATGAACAGTGGTCCGTTAAGGTGTTACAAACTTAGTTTTGTTGAACACTGACTTGTTGTGCAGCATGTTGAGCAAGTTCACGCGCATGATCTGTGGTTTCAGCACGTGCTGTTGCTACGCCCATACGGCGACGTTTAAAGCCTTCTGGTTTACCAAAGAGGCGTAAATCGGTGTCTGGATTAGCCAAAGCAAGATTTAAGCCAGTAAATGATAAATTGGTATCATCCACGCCTGCATAGATGACTGCGCTCGCAGCAGTACTGTGTCGAGCAGTATTCACAGGCAGACCAAGAATGGCACGTGCATGCAGTTCGAATTCGCTTTGGAATTGCGATGCAAGAGTGACAAGGCCTGTATCGTGTGGACGAGGTGATACCTCACTAAACCATACTTTATCGCCTTTGACAAACAGTTCCACCCCAAAAATGCCACATCCACCTAATGCAATGGTTACTTTATTGGCAATACGCTTGGCTTCCTCTAATGCAAGAGCAGTCATAAGTTGTGGCTGCCAACTTTCAACATAGTCACCAGAGTCTTGGCGGTGGCCAATTGGGTCGCAAAATGATGTTTCAATTTCACCTGTTTCTGCATTTTTAGCTCGAACAGTCAGCAGGGTGATTTCAAAGTCAAAGTCAATTTGTGATTCCACGATCAGGGTGCCTTGATTTACACGTCCACCTGTTTGTGCATATTCCCAAGCAGCATCGACTTCATCAAAGCTTTTTACACGTGACTGTCCTTTACCCGAAGACGACATGACAGGTTTAACAAAGTTTGGATAGCCAATGTCATCGCATGCTGCACGGAACGCTTCAAGGGTATTGGCAAATCGGTAGGCTGAAGTTGGGAGTCCAAGCTCTTCGGCAGCTAGACGGCGAATCCCTTCACGGTTCATCGTCAGGTTTACAGCTTTTGCTGATGGAATTACTGTTGCGATATTTTGTTCTTCAATCTCGACCAAAACTTGAGTCGCAATGGCTTCAATTTCAGGGACAATCAAATGAGGCTTAACTTGAGAAATTAAGGCTTTAAGTGCCTCAGGATCTGCCATATTTAAAGTATGAGAAAAATGTGCAACTTGCATGGCAGGAGCATGGTCATAACGATCGGCAGCATGAACTTCTACACCCAAACGTTGCAATGAAATCACAACTTCTTTACCGAGTTCACCAGAACCTAACAGTAAGACTTTATACGCTGAAGACTGAAGTGGAGTACCAATAGTGACGCTCATGTAAATCATCCATGCTTGATTTTATGGGAATTTAAGCATAGCAGAACTTGTTCGAGAGATAAGAGAGTGTTCACATAAATAAATGATATTGTCCAACAATTTTTTTTATATCTTTATGGGGGAGCGTTCGTGTAATTATTTATCTGTTAAAATCTTTAAAAAGTGGTAATTAGTTGTTTTTAGTTAAATTCACTTTAAATATGCCTACATTTTTTACAGATGCAGGTAATGGCTCAATATCCAAATTTGCACATTGCAGTGCACGGAGCTGCACAGATGTTTGACGGAAGTTGGGCCAGTACAGCAATTCGAGCAGTGGTACGGCGCATATGCATAAAATCAATATTAAGCTAATTAAAATGGCAGTGAAATAGAGCGCGTCTGCAGCTACCGATAGAAGGTGAAATGATGAATTGAGCCATGCGCCAATGCTGAAAATACACAATAGAAAAATCAATAAGAAGTCGGTCAGCTGCAGAAAATTGCTAAACAAGCGGGGTATCGATATGTGTGAAAACATCAGGCGGCGTGGATGTAAGTGCAGAATCTGCTGTGTGTAGTTATATAAGCCCACAATCGTCTTTTGCTGATTTTTCTCTATATAAATGGCGCGGATCAGATCTGCAGGTTGGCAATGTACAGCGCAGAAATTACCACTGAACAGCTGGCTTTGAATGAAGCATTGAAAATATACGCTTTCGATGGGTTTTTGCAGTCCCCAGCTTAATTCAGATGGTTGTCTAGAATGATATAAATTTTGCCTTGAATAAAATGGAACTTTGCCATCTATTGGTTTTCGCTAGATTTTTTATGTTATGCGTTGACTATCTCATAAATATTGCAGAATAAAAAGCACAGGCTAAAGAAGCATGTGTTCGAGATTTTATTTGGATTGTCGCAGACTCGGCTTTAGAGATGAAAAGGTATATAGGTATAGACTAAGCCATAAGTCAGGGCCGCAGTGAGCGTAGCAGGTACAATTTTTTTAAACTTGAAATACAAGCCTGCAAGCACAGCAAATCCAACCAACATGGCAAAGCTTTTGTTTGGTGTTTCAAGCAGAGGCGGTAAGGTTGCAACCACCAACATTGAACTAATTGCAGCGATACCAATCGAGCCCAAAGCGATTTTGAGCCATAAAGAACCACGCTGCTGTGAACCTTGCTGAAATTTCTGAATTACAAAAAATGGCCCAAACCGTGATGCAAAATTCGCAATTCCGACCAAGATCCCGACCAGGATAATTTCTAGATTCATGATGCTTCACCCATATGCTCAGGATCAGGTTTTTTTAAAACATAATGTTTGAATAAACCGGCAAAAATACCAGAAGAAATACCGATAAAAATCGCGGCAGACAAGTCAATAAAGTAGCAGGCAATCGCAGAAACAATAATTGTAACCGTGACCACAAATGTATGTTTTTTCTCAAATGCGGCAAGTAAAAAGCTTAAAAACAATGCAGGCAGTAGAAAGTCGAGTGCGGCTTGTAAAAATTGTGGAAGGTTGCTGACTTGATCGGCAAATAAACCGCCTAAAAATGAGCCTGTTGCCCAAGACAGCCAACTAAATAAGCTGAGTCCTAACATCCAAGATTCTGACCATTCTTGACGACGTTGCGACAGTTTGATCATGCCTGATGCGAAAACTTCGTCGGTTAAACCCCAAGCCCAAACTGCCGTTTTCTTTAAGTTAAGTCGATCTTGAATCAGGTTTTGTAAGGCAGGGCCATAAAGTAAATGGCGTATATCGAGAGCAATCACAGTGAGTGCAGTCATCCAAATGGATGTTCCACTTCCCAGTAAAGCAACGACGAGAAACTGACTGGCACCGGCATACATAGAGCAAGATAAAAATAAGGCTTCCCACGCAGTGAAACCAAATTGAGTCGCAGAAACCCCAAATGCAAAAGAAACAGGAAGATAGGTAAAGATAATGGCTTGACTATCTTTAGCACCTTGCCAAAAACTCGCAGGCTGAACTGTAGGAAGTTTGTGCTCAGACACGACACACCTTTGAAAGAGTTGAACAACAGGTCAAATGATGATTGAGTATTGTACTCGAATTCACTAGCATATTGCCGAATATGTTTGCTGAAATGAGCCGGATATGCAGAGGTTAAAGATGCGTGGGATACTGATTGTTTCATTATTGAGCAGCACGGTGTTGTTACAGGCCTGTGGTAATGATGGAGCTGAACAAGCTCAAGTCGAAATTAAAGCAGCACCAAAATTAACCAATGATGCAACGGAGTATGCTGCCAAAGCTTGGGCATTTATCAATGAAGTTGATCCGATTGTTTATGCAAAGCAAGTCGATCAGATGGAAGAGAAAGTCCGTGTTCCAGCGCGTAAATTGAGTACCGAATGGCGTATCAATGTCAAAATGACCGATTCTGTGACTGAAGGTAAATATGCACTGTGTCGTAAGGCTTTAACAAGTCTGGAAATTTGGGCACGTGAAAGTATTGATCAGAGTTCGACTGTTGCACAGAAGCAAGCTGATTATGAGCGTGATAAAAATCAATGCAAAGGTGCGATTGAAAACCCTGAACTCGGAAATACCGATCCGAAAAAAGTAGGCGTTTAACCCGATCAAAGCAGTGAAGATTCACTGCTTTTTTTTTGGAAAATATCAAAAAACAAGAATAAATCTATAATAGATGATTGATAATTTTTCCTCAAAGTATCGCTATTTCATATAAAAAATAAATCAGACTGCTGTCTTTGCGTTGAGCTTAGTTTCAAATTTACATGTTTATTTTTTGAATTTAAATAGATAAAGCATTGATAATGAATTGTAAAAATATCTTTTGAGAAAAATTTATTGTTAAAAACTCCCCATTATAGAACGCTAGTCGTCTGACTTTCTCTTTAATTAATATCTTTAAAATATTAATAATACAAAGTATGAATAATGTGATAAAAAAATTAAAATTATCATTATTTGATAAATTGTGTAAAAATAACTGCGTATAAGATGAAGTATGTAAATTAAATTAAAGACGTTGAATAGGTGATTAAGATGAAAAAAACATTAATGCTGTTATCGGTTTTGGCTGTTTTGACTACAGCAGTCAATGTACAAGCAGCGACTGAAGACAAATCAGAAGCATCAACTCAAGAAGTTGCAGCATGTACAAATGGTTTTGACAGTGTAAATGTTTGCCAATTATTGTCTTGATCAAAATTCGATAAAGCGAAGTGCCACAAATAAAAGCAAAATAATTATAAAGAATCATTCTGGTGCAATTAAATGCACTTATTTAAATCACAAATGTCAGACATCATGCACAGGAAGTGCATGAGCAATCTGATGTAACTGCGCTAGATCTAAAATTTCAATTTGTTTAAACGCTACACGAAGCACCTGCATTTTTTCCAACTGCTGAAGCTCCTGATTGACTGATTGTCTTGAGCAATTCATCAGTTGCGCGAGTTGTTCCTGTGAGATGTGTATGGTGTGTTGCTCAATTTCCAAATGATTTCCATATCCATTTAAAATAAACAGCAGACGCTGTGCGAGACGTTGACTTAAACTTTGCGTTTGTAAGGCTATGAGTTCCATAAAGGCATAGCGAAGTTTTTGACTGGTGAGCTGGGCAATATGAAACCAAAACTCAGGGTGTCGTTGTAATAATTGCTGAATTGCTTGAGCCGGTAAGTGTAATAAGGTGGATTTTTTGATACAGATGGCATCGTGAGAGCGTGGTAATTGGTCAACCAAGGATATTTCGCCAAACCACATAATTGGCTCAGCAATGGCGGCAATCGCTTCTTTGCCATGAATATCAATATAGCCTAAGCGAACTGCGCCATCTAAGACTGCATACATACCATTAAAACGCTGTCCTGATAAAAAAACACGTGCGTCTTTTTCGAAAGTTAAGGTCAGGGCATGGCGGCAGATAAAGTCTTGGAAGGAAATATTTAAGCCTGAATACCACACATTTTTATTGAGTTGATGCACATATTGAGCGTCCAGCACAGCATATCCTTATTTTATGGTCCAACTTGTCTATTAGATGACAACTTTATTGATGCATTTTTTATATAGTGAAATGAGTGAATGAACAAGGAGTAAGTTAATGAGCAAACTTGAAAGACTGTTAAGCCAATATGCAGCATATCATTTAGATCGAAAAAATGTGCTGACGCATTTTGTGGGTATTCCGCTTATTGTATTTTCGATTATGTGTCTAACCGCACGAGCAGGGCTAATGATTTCAGGTTTTGAACTGACCCTTGCATTGTTGTTGATTATTGCCAGTGTCATTTATTACCTGAGTTTAGATAAAATTTTCGGTTTGATTATGCTTTTGGTGTTTGCCGTCACATATCCCTTAGCCTTAATGATCGCAAAAATGAGCCTTATGTCATGGTTGATCTGGAGTGTGGGGATCTTTGTAGTGGGTTGGATCATTCAATTTATCGGTCATTATTATGAAAAGAAAAAGCCTGCGTTTATGGATGATGTCATTGGCTTGGCAATAGGGCCTTTATTTGTCCTAGCAGAGTTTGTGTTTCTACTAGGCTTTCGTAAAGAGCTTGAACAACGCATGCTGACAGAAGCAAGAAGACAGCGTGCAGAGATGGATGCAAAAGCATTACATATTGCTCACCCATAAATGATTTAAATAAAAAAGCCGGATAATTCCGGCTTTTTTTTGCGATGTACTTATTCTCAACTGTTTAGGATTTCACAGCAGCTTTATGTTGTTCCGCTGCGACCTTTTGTACAGCGATTTTTGCTTTTGCGTCAGTATTTGCAGCTTTGGCAGCATGGGCTGAAGTTTTAGTTTCTGATTTTGCTTGTGTTGCAAGATGCTGTGCTTGAGCTGCATCATGTTTTGCTAATTTTTGATTATGTTTCACTTTACTCTGAGCCAATTGGCTGGCTTGTTTTGCATCGTGTCGAGCGACTTTTGCATCATGCTGCGCAACTTGTGCTGCATGTGTAGCAGTACGTTCCTGATGTTTTGCATCTTTAGCAATGGAAACACAAGTACCACCTTTATGGTTTGCACCTGTACCACCTGTAAGTGTGGTGCCTTGTGGACATGCAAACGCAGTTGCACTAAGCATTGTAAAGATACCTGCTGTTAGAATTGTGCTGATTTTTTTCATTGCTATTGTTCTATGAAAATAGGCATTAGTGCCTATGAATAAATTTATAGCAGAACGGTAGAGGTTTAAGTCGTTGCACTGTGGTGACTCGGCAACCAAATCATGTATTCGTGTCGATATAATTTTGTTTTTAAGCAGGTTTTAAGTTTTTAAATATGCTTATTTTTTTGGCTTGAGCTTTTGCCTGAAATTAAAAAAGCCAGCAAATTGCTGGCTTCTTATGGGTGCTGTTTTATACGTTAAAACGGAAGTGTAAAACATCGCCATCTTGAACGATGTATGTTTTACCTTCTAAACACCATTTACCAGCTTCTTTAGCGCCAGCTTCACCGTTATATTGAACGAAGTCGTTGTAGGCAACACATTCAGCACGAATAAAGCCTTTTTCGAAGTCAGTGTGAATCACACCAGCAGCTTGAGGTGCAGTTGCACCAATTTTCACTGTCCAAGCACGAACTTCTTGTACACCCGCTGTGAAGTATGTTTGAAGGCCGAGTAAGCCATAACCTGCACGAATAACTACGTTTAGACCAGGTTCTTCCATGCCTAAAGCTTCAAGGAATTCCGCACGGTCTTCGTCTTCAAGTAATGAAATTTCTGCTTCGATTTGGTTGCAAAGTGGAACCACAATCGCATTTTCTTCAGCGGCTAATTTTTGTACTGCTTCTAAATGAGGGTTATTTTCGAAACCATCTTCTGCAACGTTGGCAATATACATGGTTGGTTTAAGGGTTAAGAAGCCATAACCACGCACCAATTTACGTTCATCTTCATCAAGGTCAGCTGCACGCGCAGGTTTACCTTCATCCAGTAAAGGTAAGATTTTGTCTAAAACAGCTTTGGTCGCAATCGCTTCTTTATCGCCACCTTTTGCAGATTTTGCTAGACGTGTAATTGCTTTAGAAACAGCTTCTAAGTCAGCAAGTGCAAGTTCAGTGTTGATTGTTGCGATATCGTCAAGTGGATCAATTTTGCCATTTACGTGAATGACATTCTCGTCTTCAAAACAACGTACAACATGTGCAATAGCATCCGTTTCACGAATGTTGGCTAAGAATTGGTTACCAAGGCCTTCACCTTTAGATGCACCAGCAACGAGACCTGCGATATCCACAAATTCCATCGTGGTTGGGACAACACGTTGTGGGTTTACAATTTCAGCAAGTTTATCCATACGTGGGTCAGGTACAGGTACAATCCCAGTATTTGGCTCAATTGTACAGAATGGGAAGTTTTCAGCAGCAATCGCAGCTTTGGTTAATGCGTTGAAAAGCGTTGATTTACCAACGTTCGGCAGGCCGACAATACCACAGTTAAAACCCATGAAATAACTCACAAAGTATTATAAAAAAATTGTGGATGATTTTACATGAAAGCCATAATAAAGTCAGGTGATATGGGCAGGAGAATGTATATCTTATTGAATCGCGCAGAGATAGAGATGAATTCACGTCTGAATAATGCTTGAGTTGCACTACAGATGCAGAATAGGTGCAAAAATGACATTGTGTTTCAATAACACAGTGACTAAAGTATCCCTATAAAATTACTGGGTTTTATAAACTACAGTTACAACAAAAACTTGGAGCATTTATGCGAACTCTCTACCAGTTTCCACTCTCACATTTTTGTGAAAAGGCGCGCTGGTTACTCGATCATAAAGAGTTGGATTATGTGGCTCATAATTTAATGCCGGGTGTACATCGTGCATTTGCACAGCTTAAAACAGGGCAAAACAAATTACCGATTTTACGTGATCAAGATCATTGGGTTGCAGATTCAACTCAAATCGCCTTTTACTTGGATGCGACCTACCCCGAACATAGTCTGATCCGTCCAGATGTCAAACTGCGTGAAGACGCTTTAGAAATTAATGAACTCTCCATTGAGTTAGGGCAACATGTGCGCCGTTGGGGGTTGGCACATGTATTAAATGAAAGTGAAGAATCACTTGATATTTTAATTGGTGAAAAAGGCTATTTACGTCAGTTTGAAAAATATTCAAAACCGATTATAAAGGCACTGGTTTCTAAGGGTTATCAATTAGATACAGATAAGGTTGCGGCTTCACGTGAGCGACTGGATGAAATTGTGGTTGATTTAAATCAACGTCTGATTGAACAAGGTGGGCGTTATTTTGTGGGCGACCGATTAGGTTTAGCCGATATTGCGGTGTGTTCAATGTTAGCGCCGTTATTAGAGGTTGTCGGAACGCCGTGGGAAAAAGAGCATGGCGAAACCTTGTCAGAAGAGTTCAAAGCTTATAAAGCCTATTTGAGCGATTTGCCTTTAGGTCAATATGTACAACGCATATACCAAACAGAACGGAATGCACGGGTAGATTGGCGTGGTGTATAAGCCCTTTATATGAAACTTTGCGTCATACTGCTTAAAAAAAGCGCGCCTAATGGCGCGCTTTTTTTAAGCCACTTAATACTTACTTGGTAATATAAAAAATCAAAACGTGATGAAAAAACATTCATTTAATCAAGATATTTATGCAAATTATTATTTATATGATGCATCTGAGCTTTATTATTTTTAATAAATCATGCTATACATGAGAAAACTTGCACATAAATGCTGATTTTAAAATTTAAAATAACATTGAAAATGACAACAGGTGTTTGATGAATCGGGATCATCAGCACTGTTTTCAAAAATGGCTGGAGTAGACCGATGGAACTAGACCGTTTTGATAAACAAATTTTAGAAATTTTGACCCATGAAGATGTCAATTTAAATGAACTATCAGAGCGGGTGAATTTATCGGTCAGTTCCGTTCATCGGCGGATCAAACAATTGATTGATCACAATATTATGAGCGGTTTAAAGCGTGAAATTAATTATCAGAAATTAGGGTTTAGTCTACATGTAATTTTACAGGTGTCACTCAGTAAACATGATACGGATACTTTTGCAAAATTTTTAGAAGAATTAGAAAGTATTCCTGAAGTGATTAATGCATTTTTAGTGACAGGGCAGTCAGCTGATTTCTTGGTTGAAGTGGTGGCACGAGATATGGAAAATTACAGTGAAATTTTACTCAAGCGTATTGGAAAAATTGAACATGTGGTCGCATTACACTCGAGCTTCGTGATTAAACAATATAATGTCTTTAACTGTAATGGATTGTTAAATAAGGTTTGAGTGCTGCACTTAATTCAAACTCATTATCCCTTGAAAGCTTAGCAATAAAAAACGCACCGATGGGTGCGTTTTTTATTTCATAATGAAGAAATTATAGAGCTTCTAACTCAGCCATCACTTCATCGGTGAATTCAACGTTGGTATACACGTTTTGAACGTCGTCAAGATCTTCAAACATATCAATCATTTTGATGATTTTTTTCGCTTGTTCGATATCTGAAATTAACGCTTTAGTTGAAGGGTTCATCACCACTTCGGCGTTATCAGATTTTAAACCTGCTGCTGCAAGCGCATCCTGAACTTCACCGAAAGTTTCAGGTGTAGTGATAACTAGAATTTCTTCTTCGTCCACTTCGATGTCTTCAGCACCCGCTTCTAAAGCGATGTCCATAATTTGATCTTCTAAAGAAACATCTTCAAAAGTAATCTCACCACGTTTGGTAAACATATAAGCCACTGAACCTGCAGTACCTAAATTACCATCAGTTTTAGAGAAACAGTGACGAACGTCAGGAACAGTACGGTTCAAGTTGTCAGTCATTGTTTCAATGATGACAGCAACACCACCAACGCCATAACCTTCGTAAGTGACTTCTTTTAGATCAGCATTTTCTTCACCGCCTACACCACGTTGGATTGCACGGTTAATGGTGTCACGTGTCATGTTTGCAACTAATGCTTTTTCAACAACAGCACGTAAACGTGGGTTAGACGCTACATCACCGCCGCCTAAACGTGCAGCTGTCACGATTTCACGGATAAATTTTGTGAATACTTTAGCGCGGCTCGCATCTTGTTTTGCTTTACGATGCTTAGTATTAGCCCACTTGGAATGACCCGCCATGCGAAATATGCTCCTTGTAGATTGGCCTTATGCCTATCAAATTGAGCAAATTCTACCATAATGGCTTTTTTGTGTGAAAGTACTGGATTTCAGGAATTGAGTAGTTGAAAAAAAAATATCCAAATTTGAGAAAATAATGCGAAATGTCTAAACGCTCGTACTGTAATTTTTCTTATGATGAGAATTGGGCTGAAAGGAGCGAGGTGATCTTGTTATAAAAGGAAGATATAAATGTACAATGCATGGAGCACGATACATTTATATCTTTAAGTACGTATATCTTAAAAAAACGTGAATGGCACTTAGTCTTTATTTTTAGGTTCTGGGATCACGATGTCTAAACCTACTTTATCTTTATAGAGCTGCTTAATTAAAGCTAAATCGTGATCGAGGTCAGTTGGGTAAATCTTACCGAAAATACCGCCTTGTTTGGTTTTTGAGTTGGCATACATTAATACAATTGGCACACCTGCAGCTTTAGCGATATACCAAAAGCCTGTGCGAATCGGTTTTCGTGCTTCACCACGTTCTGCTCGTGTCGCTTCTGGAGCAATGACTAAATTAAATTTTTCATTGGCTTCAAAATGCTCAACCATTTGAGTCACGATGTCTTTATTGGCTTTACGGTCTACAGGAATACCGCCAATCGCTTCAAGAACAGGTTTAAATGGACCTTTAAAGAGTTCTTTTTTAATCAGCGTGTGAATTTTAATGTCGTAAATTTGGCAAAGGGCCAGTGAAAGAACAGCATCCATCATTGAGGTGTGTTCAAAGCCGACGATCACTTGTTTATTTTCTAAAACATCAGGTTCTACGTGGTATTTCCAGCCCGCCAATTTAAATGCGGATTCGCCAATAAATTTTTTCAACATAGTCGGTGATACGGTGATTTAAAAAAGGTGTAATTTCTGCTTGTTTGGATCATGAGTCAAGAGGATTTAAGTGAGCTTTGATCTGAATTGTGCATATATTACAAATCGGAATAAGAAGGGGGATTGAAGACTGATACTTTTTAGCAATAAATCGGCTAAATTTTATATAGCAAAGCTATCATCATAGATAAAAATACTCTTAAAAATTTGCTAAATATGGCTAGGCACCGTCAGAAATTCTTATTAGACTTTTGTCGTAGGTTAAAACTTTTAACCTGTTGGTCTTAACTCGTTTTCTAACGGAGAACTCAAGCATGATTTATTTAACTGCTGTGTTATTCGCTGTTGCTATGTTTGCTTTGATTGTTATTTGGTCAATTGTTGAGTTTTATTTGGACTTAAGAAAGCCTGAGCAGGTTGAGTCTTAATATTTGTGCTTTTAAAGTGTGAAATATATAGTATTTCTAAAAGTCATGAATCAAAAAACATTTGCTTATAATGAATAAAATAATATCTTTTAAGTATAACAAATCGTGACTTTATTTAAGGGTATCTAGAACTTAAGCCTTTAAATTTTTCTTAAATGTATTTTTTTATAACCTACTTCTCGTATTAACCAATTGTGGCTTACTCAAGCTGACTTGAAGTTTTGTACGTATCTATATGTTATCTGCCATATCTTTTAAAAGCTTATACAAACTTTACTTAGCTTTTAACATTAAAAAACCCCTCACGATTAATGCACGTAAGGGGTTGTTTTATATGGTGGGCCCACACAGACTTGAACTGTGGACCAACGGATTATGAGTCCGTTAATATAAAAATAAAAAATCAACGACTTAAGTGAATATAATTAATAATATCATCTATTTAATAAATTTTTAAAGTTTACTATTCACTCTTTTTGTTGATTGATATATATTGATTTTTAGTACTATTTGCTTACCAGATGCTTACTAGAATGAAGTTTACAAAACCAGCTATAGACAAAATTGATTGTACAGATAAGACCAAACCAACTTTTTTTTGGGATGAAAGAACACCTGGATTCGGCGTTAAAGTTACACCTAAAAATAATAAGAGCTACATTTTCCAAGGCCGTATTGGACTTCAAAATCGCCGTATCAAAATTGGCGATGTTAATACGTGGAAATTAGAAGATGCTCGTAAATATGCACAAGAATTAGCGATTATGTGCAATAAAGGCATTGATCCTTTTATTGAGCGTAAGAAGGCTTTAGCTGATAATAAAGAGTTGTTAAAACAAGAAAAACGTAAGACTATTAAATTTAAAGACGTATGGTATGAATATTTAGCAGCAAGGCAACCTAATTGGCGGCCAAGAAGCTATCAGGATCATATCGAATTATCGAGAGGTGGTTATGATCCTGAAAGAAAAAGTGTGTATGCCAGTCAACCCATTTATCAACTGTTTGATTATAAACTTTCTGAATTAACTGCAGATGTATTTTGTGACTGGCTTGATCAAAATGACTACCGTCCAACAACATCAGGTAAAGCATATCGACTCACACGAGCTTTCCTCAATTGGTGTGAGGAACATGAGGATTATGAGAATCTAGTGCCTCCGAAATCATATAACTCTAAAAAGGTTAAAGATAAAGTCCCTTCTCCAAAAGCCAAAAATGATTGTTTAATGAAACAGCACCTAAAACCTTGGTTTGAAGAAGTCAATAAGTTAACTAATAGAAAAATCGCAATTTTTTTGATATGTAGTTTAATCACCGGTTGCAGAAAAAATGAGTTACTTTCATTAAAATGGAAAGATGTCGATTTTCGTTGGAAAACTGCAAAGGTAAAAGATAAAATTGAAGATACAGGTCGCCTAATCCCTCTCACAACATTTGTTGAAATTCTTTTATTAGAGCTAAAGAAAAATTCTGATTCTGAATTTGTATTTAGCAGTAAGGACTCTGAATGTGGCTATATTGTTAATCCCTACGATAGCTTAGAGAAAATATGTAAAAAATTAAATATTGTACTTACCCCCCATGGCTTAAGAAGGTCGTATAAAACGTTAGCAATTTGGGCTCAAATTAATGAAGGATCTTTAGCACAGATTTCTGGTCATAAGCCAAGTGCGTTAGTTGAAAGGCATTACATTGTACGCCCAATGGATATGCTACGCGAAACACTACAAGAATATGAGAATTGGATTTTGAATTGTGTTGGAATATCGTCAATTTAGTTGAAAAATAAGCGATTTATTTCAATTTAAAATATTTTTACCAAAAAAAAAGAGAGAAAATATAGATTTTATCTTTATATAATAGACCACTTGCGTTAGTAAAATTTAAACAGTCGCGAGCTATATTTTATAAGGTTTTTAGCTGATTTAAAAATTAAGTAAAACATACTTTCGGAAGAAGTCTAATATATTGAATAGTTCTATAGTAATAAGTTTAATGGCATCTTTGTTTATCTTTTGCAATTAGATTCTTTTATTTTTAGAAGGTATTACTATTCATTTAGAAGTTGTAGGTAAATAGTAATACTCGTAGAATACGATTTTTAATAAAGTCTCTTTATCCTAAAATCTTTTTATATAGATCTGCAAGGCTCTCATCTATGCAAGGTATTAAATGGCTTGTTTTTGGGTGGGAAATAAGCTCATCTTCAATTTTTTTAGATTTTTCTCGAATTTCAATATCCCAATTACTATTTCTGTATTGTCGCCAATTTAATTTAATTTTAAGTGGTCGATTATATCCCTTTAATTCCATAATAAATATCTGATCACATATTTCATCAAATAAAAATATATGTGATCGCTGAAGATAAGTGGTTTTTTCTAACACTAATTCTAAATTGTTTATAATTAGTGAGCAGCAATCATTTACTAGACTTGTACTTCCAATAGTATATCCCCACTGATGTAATAAATATAATGCACACAGGCTATCTAAAGAGCCATATTTAGCTAATTTTTCTAAATCAGATTTATTAAAACCTTTTATATGTCTATTTTGTATTAAATTTTCAATTATATAATCAGGAAGATTGTTTAGTTCTAGTAGTATTAAATATTCTTCTGTGGTTCGATATTTTAAATTTTTCCATATAGGATGATTGATAATATGAGATGAGCCGATACATTTTGAATCTACTGTTTTAATCCAATCATCTTTAGGTGTTGATAATCCAAATTTATATTTTTTAAATAAATTTGTTACATAGCCATTTTTTGGTTCCTTATAAAGTAACTTCTCTAAACCAAATTCATTTCTAATTTCACCGGAATTTAATAATTTATTATAAAAGAAGTCATACCAGCTTATTGTTTTTGCAAAATCTATCCTAGTTCTTAGTGGTCGGCCCATACATCATTCAGCTTTACTAATATTAATAGGTATGATTATACGAAAAATAGTAATGAAATGGTGTTTAAAATTACAATTTCTTTACTATTTTTAATGTGCTTTTATATCCTTAAATCAATTGGAATAGAAAGATATGGTACTTAAGCATAGGCAAAAGAAGATCACTGAAGATCGACTTTTGCTAACTACGAAAGAAGCAGCGAGATTGCTGGGATATGCAGAACAAACTTTGCGTAAATGGGCATTGTACGAAAACGGACCAATAAGTCCTATTAGGCATGGTCGTAGTCTTCGATGGAGTAAAGCAGAAGTCTATAAATTTGCTTGTGTCAAAGAAGAAGTCTAGAAAAATTGAGCTAGTTTTTCCTGTTTATTAGGTTAATTACATTTAATGTAAAAAGACATGCAATAACAAGAGATGCTAGCTCATCCATAAAATTTTTATCCGTAATTTTTTAAAAATATCATTAGCTTAAGTTTCATCTCAATTTAGGCTCTAGGCTTTGTCATGCTTAAAAAAAGCCTTTATGAAATTTTTAGAATAATGAATTTGGAGCTAATAATGTCCAAAAAACAAGCTAAACCAAAGAAGGGTTTTAAGCTATCTTGTGTGAATCAAGCCAAATTAACTGAAAGTTCGCTAAGAAAATTCTCCGACATAATCGACCAGACAATAAAGCTTACTAATGTTGAGGTAGGTGATCAAAAAAATGCAAAAGATCGACTGAAAAATTCAATGATTACTCGCGTTAAGAAAGACTATTTGAGTCTTACACAACATACGTATCTTTTATCTATTGAAGCTAAAAGTCATGAAGATTGGTTTAAGAATCAAGCTAACTATATTTTTTGGTCAGAGCTATTTACTTATCTTCAAAGTCACAAAATAAAATGTGAATATAGAATTAACTTCTATAAGGAACTTTTTGATTATTTAACTAAATTAGAAGATGAAAATTTATTTTATTTAATTAATAAGGAAATCTTGAAGAGGGATAAATATCATATTCCTAAAATAATTTATAAAACAGATTTTATAAATTATTTTAAATTACCTAGAAATATTTTTTGAAAAATCGAAAGTTGATATTGTGGAATGCTGAAATGAATAATAAATTAGATTTAGAAGTTTTTAAATCAAGGTGTGCTTGTTTAACTGAAATTTTATCTTCATATAGAGAAGGTTTGCTTCTATTAGAATCATGTGATTTAAAAGATTTTCATAATACTTATATCACTGATGAATTTATGAGGGAATTAAAAGTTTTATGTGAAGGTATATATTCATATTTAAACATAAATAAATCTAAAACCCAATATAAAAGTATTTTGGGGTCATCAAGTATCTGCATTTTATATAAAAATGTTGAAGATTCGGATGTTATAAATAAAGAAAAACAACTTTTGATTAACCAAAATATTTTGAAAATTTTTAATGTTGTAAATTTTTTAGTTGGGTTGATGTCCAATATGGAGAACTCTCAAGCTAAAATTGAAAGGCTAAACTATAATTTCTATCTAATTTTAAAAATGATGGAAAAAAGTTTTAAAGGTTTTCTTTCTGAAGTTTTACCTATAATTTCTCAATATTTTAATCATCTTATTGAGTTCGATCATACGGCTAAGACCATTAAAGAATTCAATACTTATGCAAAAGCCCAAAATGTACATGTCATAGCAGTCTGTAAGGATCTTGAAGTTAAGGTTTCAAAAAAGATAGTTAAAGCTTTAACAAGGTATTTAGATGAGTACAGGATCGCAGTTGAGGATATCTGTTATCGCCATAACGTAAGAATTAAAAGGACGGATGAGATTGAGAATATAGACGATTTGGATGTTGATCCGCAGACATATCATAATCCACCTTTGGTCACCGAGAGCCAGTTTGATTACTCAGATGACAAAGATAACATTGATGATGAAGTCGATGAAGATAAGACTTCTAAGCAGTATGATTATAATCTAAATGAAGATACGCGTAGACTAGCACCATTTGTCTCAAATCAAAGATTGAATCGTCATATAGATAGAACTCAGCAACCAACGGTGAGTAATATTTACTATTTGGACATACCCTTATTAAAAATTGTAAACCAGATTTTACTTGACCAACTTCATGAAAACAAAGATATCATGGAATCTGCAAAAGCAGCTTGTTGCTTGATGTCAATCTTTACGGGGCAGAGTGCCGTTATATTTCAAGATATCGACCAATTGCTAAAAACTAAACAATTAAAACGTAGCTCCAATCGTGCCTATTATTTGTGGATCGTTGATGCAAATGTAAATAAAAATTTGAAAGGTCAAATTGCTAAAAAAGACAATAAATATAACGAGCATACAACTTGGGCATTTCAAATTCCTGCTATGTGGATTGATAGAATTAGAGAGGCTAACCTTTCCAATCTAACGAATACAGATTTCGAAAAGTCTTTATCAGAATGGTTTTATCATCGTCGTATAGGCCCGATATCAGTTACTTCAATTGCTTTACAACTTTCCTTTCATTTGAACCGAATATGTAAAGATGATCTTACGAAAAATTTCTTAATCGGTAGACAGGTTTCACATCAACCTGATCTAGCGTATGGGGGATTTTCTTATAAACAGTTAAATGAGGTATATGAGCAGTATATATATCTATGGTTTCAAAATAAAAACGAGGTAAATGTTTTAGATCGTCCGCAATTTATTCAAGTAGAAGAGCAAGCCCGCGTAGGAAGTCAGCGTGTATGGTCATTTGATAAAGCGAAAAAATTCTTAAATACATTAAACTCGAAAGTTGTGCAAGTTTTAAAAGAAGAACAAGACATTGCTGAAAAATTTAATACTTTCAGTGTTTGGATCTGGTTTTGTTGTTTATTGTCTTCAGGCGCACGTCCTGCTATAGGTGCATCTAGTATCAGAGAAAACTTTGATTTTATTACTAATATTGCATATATCCATGATAAGAGCAGTAGATCTCGTCCACATGGTCGTTATTCACCTCTGATCGAATTCGTTGTTAATGAGTTACAGCATTATGATGAATTTATCAAAAACATTAATGCCTTAGAGCTAGCTAATACAGCAGATCATATCTATTACCTTTCTTATTGGAAGAAAGGTTCAGAATTCATGAGCTTCACATTGGAGCCACTTACACAAAAGCATATAGCATCTTATTTATCAGAAAACTTTCCTGAAATTGATGAGTTATATCCCAATTGGACGCGCCATTTTGTAAGGAATTTTTTAGAATTGCCCGACGCGATTTTTAAGAGTTGGTATGCGCACGATCAACAAAATGAAATTGGATTTTCAAAATACTCATCTTTACAGCCTTATACCTACATGACTGATATTAAATATGCAGTAAATCATCTGTTCAAAAGGCTTGAATTAAAATCGGTGGTGGGCTAATCATGACAGATGAAGAGTTACAGCAAATTCGAACTAAGCTAGAGACTTCGGTGAATATTTTATTTGAAAAAATTTCAGGATTACTTATTCATGAGATCACGGAATCTTGTGGAAAAAAGAAACTCGATGATCAGATTCAAACTGAAATGTATATTGCTAGAGCCAAAGTCGAAAAACACTTTCACAATAGAAAAATCTCAAAAAAAGATTTAGAAGAATTAAGGGAATTTTGGTCTGAATTATGTGTGAAAAAAAAGCAAGAAATTGAGTCAAAAATTCCGTGGTTAAAGGATCAATATGAAATTAAGCTTATTCAAAGAGCATATTCAGCTCCAAATATTAAAGACATTGAATCAACGCAAATTAAGTTGATTAGAGGGCAAAGGTTACATGAGTTTAAGCTTAAGTTGCATTTCTTTTGGGAAGCTGAATTACCGAAAAGGCTTAAAACTGATGTTTTTAATGCTGATTTTACGGATGCGCAAAAGGAATTACTTTTTCGACAATTTTTAATGGCACTAATTATTGATTGTGGGTGTAGTCATAAAGAAGACTTAATGGCGATTTTAAAATCACTCAGAGCATATTTTTCAAATGATCAGTTAAAACCATCAGAATTGTCGAGTGGACTTGTATCCTTATATTGTCAAGGCTCACCAAAAACGGGTTACTTATATAATTATCCAGTAGAAAATGAGAAATATGCGAATTTAGTATATCTCGACAATCCATTTCAAATTAAACAAATTTATCTCACACCAATCAGCCTATTAATGATGGTGCGACTCGTTAATATTATAGAATCTGAAACTCAGGTTGAAAAACGTCAGAATGAGAAATGGCTCATTCACATTTTGGATGCAATTGATACTCAGAATGAAGATCACTTAGATCAATATATTGATTTGGCTATATTGGATGTTGATCAAAATAGTGTGTTGCGCAATTATTTTTCTAAGGAAAAATATAAGTTATTTGAGCATATCGATTACGTGCAGTATTTTAGTCAAAAGAATACGCTTGACGGTTTTACAACGGCATTATCTACGGGGACGTTAGACAGCGCTGCACTATCATTGTCAACCTTAAAAATGCTTGAGACACTTGATGCATTTAAAGACAAGAAATCTTTAATAAAGAAATCGATTACTTCCGAAAATAAGTTTGATGATCCGACCGATATTTATCGAAAGCCTAAGTCTGAAAATATCCAAAAGTTGAGCACAGGGTATCATTGTGCCGCAGAAATTAAAAAAGGATTGATAGGGCAATTTCAAGGTAGAAAAAAGACCGAGACAATTAAGCAATTGTCAGAAGATATTCAGTCACTTAAAGAAAGTTACAATAATCAGAAGTATGAAATAGCTAAAGATATTGCGCTTGTGAGTGTTCAGATTGCCTTGATGACATGGTATCGGGATTACCTCGTGAGTGGTCAATCTTCAAATGTTTCTAGAGCAAAAGACGGAATTGCACTGAGTTCCTTGGATACCTACAAATCATCATTCGCTGAAGATCTTTTTATGTATGTTGTTACTCATGACCTTGATCTTCTGAAGATGGATGAAGAACAATTTGAGGGAGCATATGAGTATATTTTAAGTGAAAAATTTATTGCTGATAAGCGACGACAACATAAAGCATCTAAAAATAATGTTAGGGAGGTGAAATATAATAGCTATGGTAAAGCTGTAAAAAATTTAAAAAAATTTCATAGCAGTTTAATTCACAATTTTGGTGCTCCTCGAGTAAATTATTTAGACCAGTTAAAATCTGATGATCTTCAGATGTGTAGAGCATCATATATAACTCCAGTGATGTGGGTGCATTTTAATAATTTGATTGATCGCCAAGTTGATTTGAGTAAAGAACAAAAAAGTATATTCAAAATAATTTGTATGCTTGCTTACCGCACAGGTTTAAGGATTGGTGAGATTCTTGGGTTAAGGCTGAGAGATTTGGCTATGACGGATTTGGATGTTAAAACAATTGGCTATGAGCGATATTATTATTTAACAGCCAGCAATCCTCAAGTTATTAAAATCTTTATACATAATAACTATCATCGTCAGGTCAAGACGACGAATGCAAAACGAGGAATTCGTCTTGATGAGTTGCTAACTGAACGTGAACTGAATGAATTTATTGGCTTAATCAAAAAGCATCTTAATGTAAAAGTTGATCAAAGAAGGTTGGGGGCAGAAGATTGTTTTATCTTCCAAGATGAATTTGGTCAAATTTTTTCATCTCGTTTTATTGGTGCTAAGACAAAGGAAATTTTTGATACTTTATTCAATAACGAACCACACGATTATTCCTTTCATAGCTTTAGGCATACTGCGACAAACAATTTAGCTTTAATTTTGAAAGGAAGTGAAGCGTTAATCAGGAGTTGGATTCGCTACTCACCTGATCAGATTGCCAAAATTAAAAATTATTTATTGGGTAATATGGACAGTATTGCTGGACGTCAGGATGTTTGGAAGATTTTGGCACATTTTATTGGCCATTCATCTATTGAGATGACAGCCAACTATTACCTGCATTTTGGTTCAATGTTAGTAGGGGATGCATTATGTCCAGATGAAAGTAAAATATCAGCAAATATTGTAAGAGCTTTACTCTCTTGCAGAATATTCAAGAAACAATTGAATACGTCTCAAATGAAAGAAAAGCTTGAATTAAAAGAAATCTTAGAGAAAATAGCCCCCAATTCAAAGATTATTCAAGAGGCAATATTTCCTGATCGGTGGCATACTCAGATATTAAAATGTGAAGATGTAGAGCAAACTGATAATGTAACCGAAAGGCTCAAACTGAAATCAGAATTGAATGATATTATAGATGTACTTTCAGGAAAAAATGAAAATCTGAAGTTGAAAGAAATTGGGAGAGACTTGGCCTCAAACCTGTATAAAAATAGACACTATCAACAAAAAAACGAAATTTCTAAAAGTAATCCTTTAGACATGCTGTTAAAGCATATCAATAGAAATAAGTCTGGAAATGTATTTAGCGAAGCTGATTTTGAAATTTTCACAGCTGTGCTGGATAGTAACTTTACGTTAGATTATTTTGAGCGCCGTATTCGTCTTATAGATGCTCATATGGAGGTGTATATCCAAAGCGAAGTAGAGTATCAGGAGTTTGATAAATTTTGTCGTGAGTTAAAATTTATATACAAGCAGTTTAAAGAAAAAATTAAAATACCCAAACGGTCATGGAAGGAAATTAAAGCTGAACTTGAAGCGGCTAAAAGTAAGAAAGGGGTAAGCTTAAAAATTAGTAATGACAACTATAAAGATAATACCTGCCAAAAAATCTTTAGTGATTTATTTTTAGCAGTCATCTATCGCCGTTGGAGTTTAGCCCAGATTAATGATTAATTACTGCGTTAAATAATTTAACAAGTTTAAGAATGTGATTTCAAAAAATGGAGACGGACTACATGAAGGATACCCATATAGATGTGGATCATTGTATTCAAGACGCTTTACAAGGAAATATCGTTTATTTAGACGATAATTTATATTTAGTAAGTGCTGAAACAGCCTTACAGCAAGTTCTTATACCTGAGCATGTTTGAGTTCGCCCACCATACTGGATCCTTGGATATGAGTTGCCTAGACCAATCCAAAATAAAGAGGCATTAGATTCAGCATTTGGATGGAATAACTTTTTTGCTGAATTTGCTAGCAATGCTGATGAATTTAAAGATTTAATCCTAGAAATGAGTAATGAACTTTTGTAGTGTCATACGCTATAGTTTTTAAATTCATCCTCATGAGCATATGATAACTTCAGTATTGACTGAATATTAAAGGACTATTTGTGAGTAGAAGTGTAAAGAAGCAACTCAGTTTCTTTTTAATCGTACTTTGCGGAGTGATTAGCTATAATTATGTAGCTACTCGCCCAGTAGAAAATACAGCGGTGAATTCCAACGTTCGAGAGCGTGAGCGAGCATTTATACAAAAACGCGCTGAATACATAAAAAATCACGGCGAGACCAGTATAGCTGAGCAAGAAATTAATAAAGAATTGGCACTCAGAAGAGGGCATTCTTTAATTAATAGTTCGTCTTCGTACCAGCGTGTTGAAGAGCAAGATCTTGAAAAATTTGTAAAGTGAGGTACATATTATGGTAGATCGAATTATTTCTAAAGATAATGCAAAAAAAGCCGGTGAATCCTCAGTAAAATATCAAAAAGTGAAATAATAATGGATGGTTATATCCAGGCTATACTAAATGGAGCTAATCAACTTCCTATGAAAATCGTCAGAACTGATCAAGATATCGTGGATTTTTTAGAGGATTGATTTTTAAGACATTATTTTATTTTTATTTGATCGCTGTGATTTTAATGAAGTATTGCGGGATCATTACTCAATTTTAATTTATGTCATAATTTATTAATCTTAATTTCTGTAAAAATCAAGGAAAAAATTAATGTCGAGAAAGGTAATAATGACTACAAATGAAAGACGTCTTCAAGCATTAAATCAAATGCGTGCTAGCTACCGTGGTGTACAGCTTTTAAGGCAAGATAGAACTAGATTTATGCAAGATGGGTCTATTGTTCAATCCAGCTTTTCTTCCACAAGCGATAGTAGGTATCCTGCATGTGATGAACTATCAATGGAAACGGATGATAGTGATGTGTTGAAAGAAACTGCTGAAGCTATGTACGCATCTACAGGTGATACAATTTGGTTAAGCTTTTAAATATAAAATTCAAGCGCCTTATATCGTTTCAATGAGCAGAGTTCAAAATTGCTTGAGTACGTCGTCAATTGATATTTCCTCTTCCACATAGAAAATACCATTTTGATCTGCTTTCATTTTTTTAATAGTCATACCTTCAAGCTTGGCAATCTCGATTAAATCGTCAAGTATTTGATCTGCAATTTTATTTTTCCAATCATTTTCTGGGTCTAAAGGATTCGACATGAGTTTCTCCTAGTTCAGATGTGGTATAAATTTCATTATCAGTATCGCAGAAAATTTGAAAATAAATTGATGTAGGGAATAAAAATGGCTGAATGCAGTTACGCCTATTGAAGAGCATGATGAGTTTTTATCTATCTGCGAGCTTTTGTAATTCATCTCTATGTTGATGAATTACACGTTTTAAATGATGTAATACAATACGTTGTGTTGCTTGGCTGTTGTCAAATACCATAGGTATAATTTCAATAATTGGGCGTGATCTTTGTTTTACATTTTTAAAATCTATTAGTCTTCTCATTTTTTTCCATAAAATTTTAATGGTGTGATGTAATTTTATACTAATGAGAACCATGAGCTAAAGTTTAAAAGTCCTAACTGTACTATTAAGTATCAAAAAACTATGTGACGTCACTTATTTTAGGTTTTGATAGGGCTGATACTTCATCATTGATATGGCAAAAAAATTTAAAATCGAGTTATCTGACGCTTTAAAAAGGTTTTAGAAAAATATATCTACTTAAATCTCGATGATAAAATTTTCTCTAAACCCATTTTTACCTTGCTCCTGAGAATACCCTAATGGATTGATCACTAATCTGCATCCATCGACTACTGTATCGACAGATGTATGCGTATGTCCTGAAATCCATAACTTAAAGCCTTTGATATCTAAATCATTAATAAAATAGGGGTTGAGGGCTGATGCAACAGGGTGCCTACCCCAATAAGGATCAAGACAGGCTAAATGAGGTGGAAAATGCGTAATAACGATCACATGATCTTGCCCTCTAAACTGCAAAATATTTTGATGATATTTTTTAAATAATTCTATGTAGTCATCGGCGGTTATAGGTCTATTTTCATTGCTAATCATGATTTGATCAAAATCATAAATCGATTGTTCAGCATCTTTTTGGGACTGTAAAAGTACCTCAGGAGATGTAAGTGGAGAATTGGAGCGAAAGTTCGTAAACAGCGTGCCACCTACAAATATTTTATCTTGAATTTTGATATGGTTGTCATCAAGTAGTGCATTTTTTGGGTAGTTTTCTTTCAAGAAATTCACGACTGAACTGTAGTTAGAGCTGTAGTAATCATGATTACCTAAAACAAAGATAAATTTTTTATTCAGAGATTTACATTTTTCGGCAAACTCAATTGCACCACTTAAGCGATTAGAAAAATCGCCAGCGTGAATAATGACATCAGCTTGCTCTGATATTGAATATTTAGAATTGTGAGTATCCGATAAAATTTGCAGTTTCAATCTACTTCCTTTATTAAATCACGCTGCTTAAATATATAGAGTTTCATTGCGATTAGTTTACAGCAACTAAATATTGTAGAAATTATAAGATACTTATCTGTATTCTTAAGCCTCTAAAAATATAGGTAATTATTTTTGAATCAATTGATTAAATATTGATCATAAAATTTGACCAATTGAATTTATGCACATAAGATAAAGATGTTACAGCAAAATCTGTGACCAGGCGTGGAAACCTGTTACTCAACGAACTAAAGAGTCGCTTTTAGTGGCTCTTTTGTGTCTACATGGCGCTTTTATGGTAAGCCAGGTAGGGCAGTCTTTGACTGGCCGTTTCGTTGAGCGGTATTTCCACACCCTATTTGGTTTGCCTCCATCTCGTGGAAAAGATGTTGGCAAACGACAATCTATCAACGAGGTTTAAAATGCATCTTTATATTATTTCTATCTGTTTTTTCTCTAGCAAAAAGATACTTCTGAGTTGATGAGTTTTTAATTCATTTATCACTGATTTTAATTTTAATTACTTCTAATTTCGTAATCTCACGAGATCTAGAGAAGTATTGCCTAGAGAAAATAAAATGGCTCGTACTAAGCTTTTAACCAATATTATTCAAAGAAAAATGATGCTGCTTGACGAAATGTCGCACTCAAATCTGCACCATAACTTTGAAATATCACTTTATGACTTCGCCAACCATGAGATCCTAGAAAAACTATATAAAGCAGACAATCAACGCTCCACAGAGTGTTGGAGCCCTGCTGAAATTCAGGAGTTTATTCTAAACTGTTTGAATGATCGTAATGTCAATTTATGCGTTCGCTATTGGAAAGATGCTGCTGGTAATATTTATATCATCGATGGTGGGCACAGGATTTCAATTATCTATGCTTGGATCAAAAGATACTTTATTGATGAGCAAGTAGCAGGAGCCCCAAAATTCACGGCACCACAAAAACGAGATATTCGTCAGATTCGTAATCGATTAGGTGGATTAGCTGATTTTCAAGAGTTATGTGGCGATTCTGAGTTTCAGCAAAAATTAAAATCAACCAAAATTAATTTTATTGAAGTCATTGGGACACCTGAGGAAGCTCGAAAAGCCTTTTGTTCAATCAATTCGGATACGAAGCGATTAGATCCAGATGAAGAATATCATTTACAAAATAGGGGGAGTGATGCTTTTTATGTGATTTATGCGTGTTGTTATATAAACGATAATAAATCCAACTTGGCTGAACTGAATTACGAGCGGATAAATGAAGTGATCACTTTGGGTGAGCAAATTCATGATCATCTTTTTAAGATAATACTTTTAGAGCCGGATTTAACACACGGTAAAAAAATCGGCTTGGTCAATGAACTCCTGAATATCATGTTTGGTGATACTTGTCAGAATAATGTGAGTATAGACCAAGGTCAGCGTGTAGAAAATTTAATGCTAAAACTTAGAGTTGTGCTGTGTCGTATCGCTACACCAGCAATTAGTATTCGGATTCCAAGTCTGGGCTTACACCCAAAACTATATTTTTATAAAGATAATCGTTTTCAAGTGACATCCTTTTTGGCCTGGTTCTCTATCGTCTGTGAAATTGAAGAAGACTGTTTTGAAATACAGAATAAAAAGATAGATTTTATTGGATTTACTCGAGCACGCCGTGGTGTTGAAAGTTTAATTGAAAAAATTCCTGTGGCCATCAAAGAAACTGTCGGTAAGTTTGGTAGCGGGATCAGATCACATGAGCGATTGAAGAACGTGTATCAAGCCTTTATCTGTATTGGACTCAATATGGAATTAGATTTTGAAGATGAAGTTTGTTTGAACACCGTCATTCTTTCGATGAGTCAATCATTTGATTATATTAATTTTAATGATTTTTACCTTGACCGTTTTGGTGGTGATTATGATGAGAGCATTGTGGATGATGTTGTTAGCTTTGTGAAATCAGTAAGACTAACAAAGAAGAAAAAACCTCTAAATTTTTCACTCGCGACCAAAAGAAATCTTTATCAACGTGAGGAAAGGAAAACATGGAGCTATTGTGAAGTATGTGATAGCGCTTTATACCTTGAATCGACTGAAGTAGATCATCGAGAATCGAAAGCAGAAGGTGGTTACGGTGTTTTAGAAAATGGAGCCATTATTCATCCCATATGTAATCGTTTTAAGTCAGATCGTGCTTTGGAAGAAGTAAGAGCAGATTTATTTGACTAAAAAGATAAGGGAGCAAATGCTCCCTTATTTTTTTGTTTTTTAGTAGACTGGGGTCAGTGTTTAGCCTAAGCAATCAATATGAAAACAATAGACTATTACAACCAATACGCAGATCAATTTTTACAAGCCACGTTGTATGTGGATATGGAAAGTCTATACCAACCATTTTTAGCTGAGTTGCCAGATTCTGCACGGATCCTGGATTTAGGCTGTGGCTCAGGGCGTGACACTTTGGCTTTTAAAAATAAAGGCTATCAAGTTGATGCTATCGACTATTCTGAAGTATTGGTCGAACGAGCGAGCCAACTGACTGGTATCGCTGTTCAGCAGCAAAGTTTTTATGAGCTTGATATACACGATGTTTATGATGGGGTATGGGCATGTGCCTCTTTACTACATTGTGCTCGTAATAGACTCCCTGATGTTTTAAAACGTATTCATGCTGCGTTACGCCGTGGCGGTGTGTGCTATATGTCTTTTAAATATGGAACAGCAGATAGAGTAAAAGGCGGTAGAGCATTTACTGACTTAAATGAAGAACAGGCTCAGGAATTGTTAGATCGGTTGAATGGGGTTAGGGTATTAAAACAGTGGATTACAGTAGATCAGCGACCTGATCGACAAGAAAAATGGCTGAATGTACTTTGGAAAAAACATGCCTGACTTTATTCCTACTGCACAAGAACAACTTAAATTTCTAAAAAATATTCAGCTGATTTTACAGTCGGGTAGTTTTAGTAGCACCTATAAATTTGCATTGCTGATTAGCCTAAGCCGATTAGCTATTGAAAAAGGTGAAGATTCAGGTGAGAGTCTATCACTCGAATATACGGATATCGCTGAGAAGTTTATCGAGCTATATTGGAAGCAAGCAGTACCCTATACCTTTAATGATGAAGGGCAGCTGATTTTAAATCAGAACAATGGTAAGCAAGCTGCCATTGTGAATCGCATTATACAGCTTCGGCAAAGCTACTCTTCTTTGGGGTTATTAAGACGAGATTCATTGGTGTGGTTGAAGCTCGTTAAAGATGTCGCTCGCACTGTAAAAGACATGCCAGTCCGCTACTTGCAAAACATCAACGGTCAAAATTTTGAGTTTTTATATCAGCTTGATCGGTGTGGGAAGCAGCTCATCCTTTTGCCTCAAGTCATGTTTTGCTTACGACAATTCAGTGAAATCATCGAAGAGCTTTGCCAGAAACGTTGGATTGACTATATCCGTAAGAACAGCAGCAATGCACCTATTTTGAATCAGTTGCCGAATCTTGAACAATTCATGTTTGAGCCAAGTCGGAACCAATTAAATGCTGTGGCTAATGTGTTGGTCGAGCTACAGAACTGTAAATGCTTCTACTGCAATAAACCGATGCGCAATGGCAATTACGCCGTTGATCATTTCATTCCATGGTCTATGTATCCATCAGATACAGGTCATAACTTCGTGTTGGCAGATTCAAGCTGTAATTCTAAGAAAAGTAATCTACTCGCATCTGATGAGTTTTTGCATAAGTGGAAAGAAAGAAATGAAGAACAGGATTTGATCATTGTAGATCGAGTTTCTGTTCTTGGTTTTTTAACGGATAAAGAGCGGTCGCATAAGGTGGCGGAGTGGGCGTACGTTCAAGCAAAAAATAATGGATATATTTACTTCAGCTCATAATTGAAGTTGTTAAGTTAGGGTTACTGCTTACTCGACATTTCAATATTTAAGCTATCGATTAAGAAGTTTTCTTGCTTTAATAAAAAAAGTTTTAATAAAACTATTTACAAAGTGGTTTGCGAGAGCTACTATTTGCTTCAGGAAATTTAAAAATAGTTTTTTTAAAACTATATTTGGAGTAATTATGAAACTAAATGAAATATGTTCAAGTATTACAGTTGGAATCAATAAATTCAATGATACTCATGAAGAGAATTTAATCCAAGTCAGTTTATTGACAGGTCAAAGCCTAAACGATAAAGGTTTTCTGGATGTAAATACTCGTACAACGAAAACAGTATTTGTCGATGAGGAGCTTATTGAAAAAAAGAAATTAAAAGAAGGTGACATTGTTTTTTTATCAAAGGGCACAAATCTACGAGCTTCAATTGTGACTGCGGAACAGGAAAAATTAAATTTATTTGCTCCTGCAACATGTCTAGTCATCAAGGTAGATTCGGAAGTTGCTTTACCAGAATTTTTAACTGTTTTCTTAAACAGTAAATATGGTCAAGCAGTGCTCACCAGTCTGAATAAGGGTACTACGATTATGAATATCCCTGTGAGCAGTCTAAAGGATATTGAAATTTCAGTACCAGACTTAGGCATACAGCATAAATTGGCAGAAGTATTTCACAAAAATAATCAAGTCTTGCATGCAATAGAGCAACTGAAAGTTCAACAAATTAAAGCAACCAATGCCGCTTTTCAAAAGTTGATGGCCTAAATAGGAAATTAAAAATGAAAAATACAATCGAATATTTAGATGCCTTATCGACTATGACAGGCATGATGACACGTAGTGCTGCATTAGAACTATTTACTTTGATTGCTTATCTTGTAAAAGAGAATGGAGAAGAAAGTAAAAATATCCTTTTATCAACACACGATAACATCTCAACTTTTATTTCTGATTTTGTAGCGGAAAAAGAATTTCACTGGTTTTCAAAGGATGTAATTCGTTGGAACGCCAATCAGCTTGTGAATATTGTTCAGGTGTTTTTAAGCCTGCGGGAAGAGTGTTCGAATAATCAAAATTATGGTGAAAAAGCTTTTGACGTATTAAAAGCTTTTGCACTTAATTCAAATAAAAATGGGGACATGTTTAATATTGATTCACAAAATATTCTAAATATATTCACATCTATTATAGGGTCTGTCGAAGACAAAACACTTTACGATGGGGCATGTGGTCTAGGATTATTAGCACACGAGCTTAATACTCAAAAGCCTATATTACGTGATATCAATGAAGCAACAGTAGGGGTGACAAAACTGCTTTTTGCCTTAAGTGAAAAAGAGGCAGATATTCAGCGGGCAGATTCATTAAGTGAAGGCTCTTCAAGCTATGGTGTTGATCTTGTAGTGAGTACGCCACCAGTCAATATGAGGGTCTTAGAATCCTTGGTAGCAGGACAAAATTATTTAAAAGAATTATTTATTACTGCTCGTATTCCTACCAGTGCATCTGAGAGTCTGTGGATTCAACAAGCACTATATAACTTAAATGCGCATGGTAAAGCATACCTTCAGATTATCCCTGGCTGGCTATTCAGAGGTGGGTATGATGCAGAGTTGCGTGAAAAAATAGTGCAATTAAATTGGGTCGAAGCTGTTGTTTTACTTCCTGCTGGTATTTTGACTGATTCAAATATTGAAATGAGTTTACTTATTTTAAATAAAGCCAAAGCTAAAGATACCATTCGCATGGTGGATGCACGAGGTTTAGGCGAGCGTCAGCGTAGAAAGCTTCATTTAAGCCTGAATGATGCACAGAAAATTAAGGAACTGCTCACTGTTGATCAGGAGAATGAGTGGTCAAAAGATGTCACTATCCAACAGGTCAAAGCCAATAAATATAGCTTACACTGTAAGGAATATTTTGATGTGCATATTGAAGTTGAGCAGTTAGATCTTGAGCATGAGCTCGCAGTACTGCAAGAAAAGCAACGTCAGTATTTGAGTGTGAAGGATGAATTTAATCAGCTCTTAAACAACATTTGAATGAGTAATCTTACTTAAATAAATGTTACTCATATCACTGAATTTAGATTTAAACATTTGAAACAGATTTCAGGTGTCAGAGCGGAGTCATGATGAATCAGCTCTCACCCAAACGTATGTTCACTAAAAAATTAACCGCATTTCATCAAACAGTACCGATTACTACACAGCAGGCAAATAGCCTATTAGAAAAAGCGGATAGAGCCCTACAGCCTTTAATGGCAGAAAAATCTAATTCATATTTAATGCCAAATGATTTGTATTGTTCATCTATGGTACTAAATTTATCCACTAAATAAGCTATAGGCAGAGCATGGTTAACGTGCTCTGTTTTTTCATGAAAAACGATAAAGTGGTTTATTTATTTCACATTTGTTTTGGTAGAAGTGGCTAAAAACATGCATTAATAAATGTTTAAATGTCAGTTAAAAGAGAGATGTTATACTTAGTTCAATTGTCACCACCTTTAAATGAAATTAGCGCGTTAACTGTTTATTTTATGGCTAGGATCAATCCATAAGCCTTGAAGTTAAAGAATTATTGGGCTTTGTTGCAAAATACTTAACTATATGATTATATTTATTTTTGTTAAAATTTTCGAAAACCCATAGGAAATCAGTATTTTGCAAAATATTTTTGCAACAGCCATTCTGAATTAGACTTATGTACAAAATATTTTTCTTAATAAAAATAACGTGAACTGATATGCTTATTTTAAGGGGAGCTTTGTATAAAAGCATAATAAAGTACAGATAGTTGTAAATAATATGATGAATTTAACTGAGTCTCAGTTTGATTTTTTAAAGGACGTAGATCCTTTGATGCATGCTTTATTAGTCAGTGCGGAAGCAGCATACTACACAGCACCAGCGCATACACTTGTACAAACCCGAAAATTTGCTGAGATTCTGGTTAATAAAGTAGCCCAAGCCAATCAAATTGGAATCTCTGAACAGGCAGATTTTCTCTCCCGTATTCGTTTACTTGAGAATAGACTCAAGCTGAAAGCTGACTTTATCTCTGTTTTGCATACCTTGCGTGTTAATGGTAATAAAGGTGCGCATGATGCCGAAACCGATCATAGTGATGCTTTGACTTCACTAAGGTTGTCGTATCGAATGGCACAGTGGTTATATATTCTGACCACTCAAAAAACCAAATTGTTCCCTGAGTTTGAAGCACCTGTCGACCCAACGCTTGAAGCACGGCGCATGCGTTTTGAATTGATGGAGCTACAGCAGCAGTTGCGTACGGCACAGGACAAGCAAACTGTTCACTCAGATATTCAACATAAATTGGCAGAACTAGAAGCAGAGAATCTACAGCTTAAGCACCAGCAGCAAGTAGAAGCACAAACCCTACAGGCTCAACTCGCTGCCTATGAAGCAAAAGTAAAAGAGCTGGAACAGCAGGCAACCATGCCTACTTTAGAGACACCTATTGAAGATGAGCAATTGGATATAGCCAATGCTTCATTTGAATTGTCCGAGGCTGAAACACGAGGGCTCATTGACCGTCAGCTTCAGCTCGCAGGTTGGCAGGCAGATACACAGCTTTTAAGGTATAGCAACGGCGTTCGCCCGCAAAAGGGTTTAAACCTTGCAATAGCAGAATATCCGACGTTACTGGATGGTGAAGAGGGTTTTGCGGATTATGTACTTTTTGAAGGCTTAATGCCTGTTGCAGTGGTTGAAGCGAAGAAGCAGAACAAAACCGTCAGTCAGTATATTCGTCAGGCGGAGCGTTACTCACAAGGCTTTCTATTTGCGTCTGATTTAGACAAGCCCTATAAGAATACGCCGTGGACATCTGAGGAGAAGGTCTACCACATTCCTTTTGTGTATGCATGTAATGGTCAAAAGCAGTCTAAGCGTTTAGCTGATGAGGGCGGAATCTGGTTCCGTGATGTACGACATCCATCCAATATTTCTAAGGTATTACAAGGTTTCCATTCCCCAGAAGGGTTGAAGTGGAAACTTGAGCAGGATATTGAACGTGCAGATGAATATTTAGAACAGACCGAGATCCTGCCATTCAATGATCGTTCCTATCAGCGTGAAGGAATTAAAGCGGTTGAGCAAGCAATTGCCAAAGACAAGCAACGTATTTTACTGGCTATGGCAACAGGCACAGGTAAAACGCGTTTAGCGACTGGCCTAATGTATCGATTAATCAAAAGCCAGCGTTTTAAGCATATATTGTTTCTGGTTGATCGTTCTACTTTGGGCACACAGGCATTTGATGCATTTGGTGCTGAAGTGATTGAGCAAGGCCAAACCCTGACACAAATCTATACGGTTGCCGATTTAGGTGTAGATATTACTGAACGTCCTGAAGTTCAAGTTGCTACAGTGCAAAGCTTGGTACATCGTCTGTTTAACAGTGATGCACCACTGCCAATCGATTTTTATGACTGTATCATCATTGATGAAGCACACCGTGGTTATACCCTGGATAAGGAAATGACCGAAGGTGAGGAAACGATTCGTGATGAAGCACAGTATCTATCTACCTATAAGCGTGTTATCGACTATTTTGATGCCACCCTGATTGGTTTGACTGCAACACCTGCACTACATACAACGGAGATTTTTGATAAACCTGTATTCACCTACAGTTTTACTCGTGCTGTAGAAGAAGGCTATTTAGTCAACTATGACAAACCGATTCGCTACATCACCAAACTTAGTCAGGCAGGTATTGAAATACCTAAAGGAACAAGCGTTCAGGTGATGACTAATGCCACTGGGCAAAAGACCACGGCGCTGATACCCGATGACATGGATTTTGATGTCGCAGACTTTAACCGACGCGTGATAAATGAAAGCTTCAATAAAGTCATATGTCAGGCATTGGTAAAGGATCTGAACCCGTTAGGTGATGAGAAGACCATGATTTTCTGTGTGACGGATCGTCATGCGGATCAGGTAGTAGCATTGTTAAATGAGCTTTTCAAAGAGAAATATGGGAAAGACTGGAATAATGATGCTGTGGTGAAAATCACAGGCAATGCAGATCAGCCGAGCAAACTGGTAGAGAGTTATAAAAAGAATAAGTTCCCGAATATTGCTGTCACTGTAGATCTGCTGACCACAGGTATTGATGTACCAAAAATCTGCAATCTGGTGTTTATGCGTAAAGTCCGCTCACGTGTACTGTTTGAACAGATGCTCGGTCGTGCAACCCGGTTATGTCCTGATATTGGTAAAACAGAATTCCGTATATACGACGCCGTAGATATTTTTGCGACCTTGCAAGCGGTGAATACCATGCAACCGATTGTCGTGCGTCCAAATATCAGCATTGATCAGTTGATTCGTGAGTTAAGTGATCCTGAATTGATGCAGAAAGCTAAAGCAATCAATGTTCCTTGTATTGATGAAGTCAAGCGTACGCAAGCGGATATCGTTCTCGATGAATTTATTCAGAAAGTGACCCGTATTTTAGGTAAGGCTGAGAAGTTTAAGCATCATCCTGATCAAGGCAAATTGCGTGAAGCACTTGGAAAAATCAAAGAAAACTTCGGGGTTGAGTCCTTTAAGCTACCTCAGATGCTGCGTGCTAAAGGTATTGATGATCTTGGTACTTGGCTACAGCAAAACAGTGCGATTTTAGAAGCACGTTTGGCTGAGGTTCGTAGTGCTCTCGGCACCTTGGATTTACCGATTATCTCGGATGAGAAAGATGAACTGATTGAACGTATCGTAGATACGGCACATCAACAGCCTGAAGATTATCTGGAATATTTCGATAGCTTCGTTAAAACAGCCGTGAATGACAATGCAGCTATCAAAGCGGTTGTTACACGACCATCAGATCTGACTCGTGAGCAGTTGCGAGAACTGGAAAACTTGTTGACTAGCAAGGGCTTTACCCAAAGCAAGCTAACCCAGGCACTAGGTGGTAATGAGTCAAATCAAACATATGCTTCACAGATCATCTCTATGATTCGCCGTTCAACATTGGGTGAGGAAATCTCATCGGTGGAAGAACGTTATCAGCGTGGCCTAAACAAGATTCTGCAGCAGCGTGCATGGACGGAAGATCAAAAGCAATGGTTGGCACGTTTAACCCTGTTTATTGCCAAAGAGGTGGTGGTCGACAAGAATATGATTCACCATCAATTTGCCAAAGACGGCGGAGTGAAACGGCTGAGCAAGTTGCTTGATAGTGACGTTGAAAAACTGGTCGATGATATTCATGACGGATTGTGGCAGGCCTCTTAACTGCTACAATCCACCCGTAATAAAATTTCTATATTTTTCACATTTTCTGATGAAGTGCAGCACATGACACAAAATGATATTGTCCAAAAACTCTGGAATCTTTGCGACGTATTAAAAGATGATGGGATTAACTATAGCGACTATGTGTCTGAACTGGTGATGCTACTCTTCGTCAAAATGGTCGATGAGCTGGATGACGAGTTTTCTACACTTGCCAAGATTTATCCTGAACAATATAAATGGTCGCATTTTAAAGATCATAACGGCATTGAGCTATTAAACTTCTATAAGCAAATGCTCTTGGACTTGTCTCAAAATCAGAATGAACTGATTGCATCGATCTATGCCAATGCTCAAACCCGCTTACGTGAACCACGCCATTTACAGCAGTTGATTAATGAATTTGACAAGCTGGACTGGTTTAGCATTAAAGCGGATGGACTAGGTGATTTGTATGAGGGCTTGCTTGAGAAGAATGCGACCGAAACCAAATCAGGGGCAGGGCAGTACTTTACACCACGTCCATTGATTAACTCTATAGTACATTGTATGCAACCAAAGCCAAGTGAAGTGATTCAAGATCCTGCATGCGGTACGGCGGGTTTCTTAATTGCTGCGGATGCGTATATACGACAGCACCATGATTTGTATGCATTGACTGAACAAGAAACTCAGTTCTATACTTTAGATGCTTTTGTTGGTGTTGAGCTTGTTCCGAATACGCGCCGTTTAGCACAAATGAACTGTTTACTGCATGATATTGGTGGTGAGCAAGGTGCAATAAAGCTGGGTAACTCGCTTGGTCCTGTAGGGCAGGCGTTGCCAAAAGCGGATGTGATTTTAGCCAATCCGCCATTTGGTACGTCTAAAGGTGGTGAGGCAAGTATTACGCGTGATGATTTACCATTTAATACCTCAAACAAGCAGTTGGCATTCTTGCAGCACATTTATAAGAACTTAAAACCAGGTGGTCGTGCTGCCGTGGTTTTACCAGATAACGTGCTGTTTGAAGCTGGACAGGGTACAGCAATTCGTCAGGACCTGATGAACAAATGTAATGTGCATACGATTTTGCGTTTGCCGACAGGGATTTTCTACGCGCAAGGCGTAAAAACCAATGTGTTGTTCTTTACCAAAGGAACAGAAGTCAATCCGCTACAAGATGAAAACTGTACGACTGAGACATGGGTATATGACCTACGTACTAATATGCCAAGTTTTGGTAAGCGTACACCATTTACTGAAGCGCATTTAAAAGGCTTTGAAACGGTCTACGGCGCTGACCCTAAAGGTTTGTCACCACGTACTGAGGGTGAATGGTCTTTAACTGAAGAAAGTCAGGAGCAAACCCTTGAGAACAGCCGTTGGCGTAAGTTTAGCCGTGAATGGATTAAGGAACAGAAAGGTGATTCTTTAGATATATCATGGTTAAAAGACAATGACGCCGTGGATGCTGCAAACTTACCTGAACCGCATGTATTGGCAAGTGAGGCAATGTCTGAATTAACTCAAGCTTTGGTTGAATTAGATGCATTAATGAAAGCTTTAGGTCAAACCGATGAAGCCAATACGCAAAAGCAATTGCTTGCAGATGCACTAGGTTTAAACGCTGAGGAACAGGCATGAGTTTAGATAATTTGCCTGTTGAATGGTTGAAATCTTCATTTGCTAATTTAAATGATTATCGAGCAAATAATTTTAATCCTTTGAAAAATGATGAAACGTATTATGAGCTTTATAGTGTTCCAATTTTTCCACAAGGTTACCCTGAAATACTACAAGCAAATGAAATTGGTTCTTCAAAGCAAATCGTAGAAAAAAACGATGTTTTACTATGTAAGATTAACCCAAGGATTAATCGTGTTTGGCAAGTTAGTAAATATACAGATTATTTAAACATAGCCTCATCTGAATGGATCGTTTTCAGACAATGTAATGTAGTACCGAATTTTTATCGATATTATTTTCAAAGTTTAGAATTCAGAAATCTACTATGTGCAAATGTTTCAGGGGTTGGTGGGTCATTGACTAGAGCACAGCCTAAACATGTTGCAACTTATGATCTACCAGTACCACCATTAGCAGAACAACAAGAAATCGTTCGTCAGCTTGATGTCATGCTTGCTCAAGTGGAGCAAATTAAAGCCCGTTTAGATGCTATTCCTGCCATTCTTAAGAAATTCCGTCAGTCGGTTTTGGCGGATGCGGTGAGTGGTAAATTGACGGAAGAGTGGCGAGAGCAAGAGAAGATAAAACCACAAATAAAAGAATTGCAAGATTTGAAAGATAGTCTGATTAAGAGCAAAGAAATCAAAAAAGACTTAGAAGTCATAGGAGCTGAAACTCTATTTGAAATACCTGAAAACTGGGGAAATCTAGCTTTACAATCTTTCGCTTCAAAGATTACTGATGGTGAACATAGCACACCTAAGAGAGAATCTGCAGGTCATTATTTACTATCGGCAAGAAATGTTCGTGATGGTTATATTGATGTGTCGAATGTAGATTATGTTGGTATAGAAGAATTCTCAAAGTTAAGAAAACGTTGTGATCCAAATAAAGGTGATGTACTTATTTCCTGTTCAGGTTCAGTCGGTCGTATAGCATTAGTTGATAAAGATGATGAATATGTCATGGTTAGAAGTGCTGCATTAGTAAAGACGTTAGACTCATTCATAGATAATAAATTCTTAATGTATGTCTTGCAGTCACCATATTTGCAAAAGCAAATTGATGAAAAATCTAAATCTACGGCACAATCAAATCTGTTCTTAGGTCAAATTAAGGAATTATCAATTCCTTACCCTAGTTTAAAAGAGCAGAAAGAGATTGTTCAGCAAGTCGAAAGTTTATTTAAAAATGCTAGTCTAATTGAAACGGCAGTCCAATCAGCTCAAAAACGAGTGAATTTGCTGACTCAATCTATTTTAGCTAAAGCCTTTAGTGGTGAACTGACTGCCGAATGGCGTGAACAGCATCAAGAACTTATTACAGGCATAAACAGTGCTGAAAGTTTGCTTGCTAAAATTCAGGCGGAAAGGGAAGTTAGTAAGCCAGTGAAAAAGGTAAAGAAAGTTAAATAAACTTTTCAACATTTATTATTTTAAGACAGATTTTAAAGGTACTCGAAAGAGTACCTGAGCTATATTAAATTTATATGAGGGGTGTAATGGAAATTCTTTTTTTTATAGGAGGGTTCTTCTTACTATTTATTTTAATAGCGCCTCTAATTAATGCATTTGGTTCAAATAGTCCTCATAAAGACAAATCTCAAGCTGAAAAAAAAGAGCAAGCTTTAAAAGATATCAAAAAAAACTATAATACGAGTAAAGACTTACTGTTTAAAGGACTACAGGCAATACATGAGGGTGCAGCTCAGTTAGAAAAACTTACAGCAGAGTGGGATGATAAAGCTGATAAATATCAAAAAGAAGAATATGAAAAAGATTATCATCGCATGAAAGCGGTGTGTAAAGAGCAAAATAATAAAAGAAAAGAAGTGGGTTTAGAAGAAGTTTCTCTGGTAGAATTTTTTGAATATAATAAAGATTATCAGGAGCGAGCGCGTAAAGAACTTGAAGCTTTAGAGGCAAAAAAGCGTGGAGAACGTCTAGCTTTACTTATAGAAAAGCATAATAAACTTGAAATTGAATCTAAAAATAAAGAATTAAAAGCAAAAGTTGTTTCCGAAGAAAGTTTAAAGAAAAGCCACTCTACAAGAGTTGATAATGAGAGTAAAACTCCTCAATTAGCACCCCAAAATTGTCCACCTATACCGGCTACATCTAGCCAAATACTAGACATTAAGCTAGATGCCCTGCCGAAAGGATTGGTTGAGTTTATCTATATTCGTTATTATTTGACAGGTGAAAAATCGCTACCAAAACTGAAATGTATATACGACAGTTGGGAAAAAAGTATCTATGCAAATTCAGAGCTGAATGAAGCGCAATGGAATAAGATTATTGAGCAAATGTCATTTAACCCCTCTAAATTGAAAAAGATAGATGCCATTTATCACTTTACACATAAGGATAATTTATTGTCGATTTTGACAAGGGGGTTATTAACAAAGAAAACATTAGATGAGCAGCATTTAGAATATAAATATAATGATGAAAATCGTTGGGATGGTGTAACAGATTCTGTTTCACTTTCTTTTAGTCATCCAAATTTTAAAATGTTTGCCAAATATTCTAGAGTAACGGGTAAAGCTGATTGGATTGTATTAAAAATATCTCCTGAGCTTTTAACGGGCAATAAAAATTTAAATTTAGTTAATCTGACTAATTATGATTACTTGGATAAAGCGATATTTAATAAATTTAATGCTGCATCTTTTAAAGTTAAAAACTTAAGTATTCCTGAACGAAAGACACATCATGCTTTTTTAGATATGTTTGAGTCGAATATAGGAATGACATTGGAAACCTATACCTTTGATAATCAGGCTGAAATTCTTTATCAAGGAAATATCCCCAAAGAATTTATTCAAGAGATTCATGTGATTGAAGAAGATCCTAATTTATCATGGGTAGATGGTTTAGGCTTTAAGGTCAGTATTAACAAAACAGTATTTGAGAAAAGATAAGGAAGTCATCATGGCAAAAAGACCAGTATTTGTACCTAAACTGGACGGCGCTACGCTTGTAGATATTGTCGATGTTGAATTTGAATGGTTTGCTGGAATGCACTTCACACAAAAACAAAAGTCGATCCGATCCTTGCATGAAGCGTATCGTACGCAGAATCCAGAAGCCAAGATTCTAGAGATTTCGAGCAAGTCTGAAATTGAATTAGGAACGCAACTCAGCGCTTTCAATTTGATGTTTAAAACCAAGAGCGGTAAAAACATCAGTGTTGAGAGCATCTTTCAATCATCCAAAGTATTTTCAGAAGGTGGTCCGTTTAAGGACATTATGGATATGAGTTCACGAGATGCGAAAAAGGATGAGCGCCTTAAAAATTCAGGCAACTTGATTGCTTTTGAATATCGAGACACACGTTGGCAACTTGAACCTAAAACAGCCTTTTACGATTGGATTTATTTGAATGCACTCAATCTGAATGATGACCTAAAGCAACAAGCACTTGCATATGATGCATTTACTGATATTGAGTTTAACCCGCAAAAGTCGATTAACTGCCAAGCATATTCAATTGCTTTGTTTGTCGCTTTGACGAAACGTAATCTTTTGGTGGGTGACACAATTCCACCTAAAGATGAATTTATTAAACTTGTTGAAAAGTTTACGATTAAAAATACAAGTGATGGTGTATTACTTTAGATTGGCTATTCAAATTGAATAGCATTTCCATAGATGTGAAATAAATAATTTCAATTAACTGTGTCGTATATACAGAAAATGAGAGGGAAAATGAGACCGATTGGCTTAGACCGTAAATCTAAAGATTACTTAGATACTTTAAACATCGACCCTCATTATTTTGAAGAGAGATTCATACCTATCGAAACATTAATAAAAGCGAATCTTGCATTTAAGACGAAACTTGAAAACTTTAAGCAATTTATTGACTGTTTAAGTGCAGATCGTTGTTTTTCTCTATGGATATGGGAAACGGAAGAACTCCTTGCTCAGTCTGAAGAAACGCTTCGCCACTTTTCACAAGACTATATTTCTGAAGATTCTCTAATTGAAACACATTATAAACTCGCAGAAAAAATGTGTGAGTTAACAGAGCGTGTTTACGAAGGACATTGGGAATATGGCGTTGCAAGTGAAGTAGACCAACAATTTAATGATTTGACTGAATTATGCCGTCGTATTTGGTCCAAAGAAAGTAAGGCTTGGCTAACATTGGCTAAAGCTTGGAAAAAAATTGATATTCATCTAATAGTCCATAATGATGAATATGTTTGAAAAGGAAAATATGGATGAACCAAAGTATTGAAAATAATTTATCCCAAAAAGAATATCCATTTACCTTATACACAGGTCAATCACAAGTTATAGGTGCTTTATTGACCTTGAGTCAAAGTACAGTAATTAGTACCACATCAAGTGACGAAGTGCCCAATCTTCAAACTGATCTGATCGCAGCGTTATACGGATTACATTTTAAGGTTAAGCCTTTAATTTTGAATACGGCGCTGCAAAGCTCAAGTACATCAAAGCAGCTCATTTGGGTTGAACAATCTCAGAACATGAAGGCAGATGAATTTGATGCAGCCTTGAATAAGATCATCCAATATTTTGAGATTGATCCATTCTGTACAATTCGTATAGACAATGAGAAAGCTGAAGTTTGTATAAGCCAGCAACAACAGCAATCTCATTGCCATATACCGACCGATCAGATTGAGCAGTATCTACAAGAGAATTTTTACAATTTATGTTTACCGTCTGCTGGTCAGGCCTATCTGGTTGAACTCGATGCTGGATATATGGGGACTCTCGAACCGCAAACAAACTTAGGGAAAGTAGCAAGAGATCTTCGAATTAAAAGTGTCCTTGAAAAAATGAAATAATAAAGAGCATAGATTTATTTTTTGTGCGACATATAATGTCGCTAATGTGCTTATGATTGTAGATAAATATTAGGTAATTGATTAATATTTAAAAGAAAAGAGAGTAAATATAATAAGAGGGTAAACGTATTTCAAATCTAGATCAGGCATTAAAATTGGCATGTGAACGCCATGCAGGGCAAGTAGATAAGGCAGGACAGGATTATATTCAACATCCATTGCGCGTTATGGAAAATGTTCAACAGCCACATGCCAAGATCTGCGCTGTTCTCCACGATATTTTAGAAGATACACCAACGACAATAGATGAGCTCAAAGTCTTGGGGTTTGAGCAAAAGATAATAGATGCGATTATCGCCGTGACTAAAGTAAATGGTGAAAATCGCTTCCAAGCGGTACAGCGTACTGTTAAAAATCCGATTGCTTGTGAAGTTAAGCTCGCTGATTTGAGCGACAATATGGATTTATCTCGACTCCCAAAAATATCTGCCAAAGATTTGATACGCTATAAACAATATCAAAAGGTCCAAGAAATACTAAAAGAGGCTTATGTAATTCATCAGCATGTAAAAGCTTTAGATCTGGATACTGAATATCCAGAGTTTGAATATGGAAGTATGCGATTTAATTTTCAATATTTACTTAATGCACTATTTGATCAATTGCATCCGCTAGGAGGGAACCAAATTGATAGTCCCCAAGAATGGTGGATTTTATTTGAAGATGCTAGTGAATATTTTGCTTACTGTAAGCGTAAAAAATTAATACCTTCTCCAAAACACTTTATTCAATTATTTAATACGACTGATCGTGATTTTTTCGACAGCTCATTTCAAACATTGGAAGATCAAGATCTCTTGATGGAGATCTACAATAATATTCTTGGTTATCATTTTACGAAGGACCTCGCATGATTTTGAAAGAAGACTTAATGATCGATGGATTACACTACATACTCAAATTTGATCATTACAGTTTTTCCTTCTCTTTAAATAGACTACCTCGTGCCCGAGTGCAGATTAATTACCGTAAACATCCAGAATTAGCTCTATTTAGAGATGACCCCATATATGAAGATCTCAATTTGAAGTTACCCGCCATGAAAGTTTTTAATGCGATTAGTCAGAAAGTTGAAGAACTTATTTATAAGCATGGCATTCATTATTGGTCTTTTAGTGCGACCTCTACGAAAAAAGCCAATGTCTACGAAAAACTTTTAAAGCGATGGATGAGTCGTAACACCATGGTCTTTAAATATGATCGAGTGGAAAATGATTTTTATGTATATGTAGAGAACAATTTTAATGATTTATACCGCTAATATAGCGGATAATTTAATGTAAATTTCATTTTCCGTTTTTGAATCGTACCGGGTTTGTTGGAGGAGTTTATTAAGATAGGCTGCCTGACCTAACACAGCGATTAAATTGAGACTGTAAATTAAATTCTACTTTCTCGCATTTTTTGAGCAGTCAATGTCAACAAGTTCTAATGTAATAGATATACTACATGAAGTAAAAATTATATAATGAAGGGGTAAATAAGATGCCAATGATAATCCAACATATAGACGCAATTGCGAGAAAAAAAGGAAGTGATGTACTTTTTGTTAGTTTTAGTGAAATGACAATAGAAAATCACAATTATAAAGAGTTAACTGAGCGAAATGAATTAATACAATGGCTAAATTATAATAATATTTCATTTGAGTTTTGTTACGGTATGGCTAGTGATAATGTTATACAGCAACCATATCTAGGTAATTTATTCTTAGATGTCAGTTTTGATAAAAATGATCCTTTATATATTAAACTAGAAAAACATTTGGAAAATCGAGATGGAAGTCCAAAAATTCCAGGGGTGCAATTTTTTTATTGTCCATTAGATGTAGCTATGCAAAATTCACATTATGATTCCCCAGATTTTTTTCATGAATAGAATTTTTAACAATAGACCTTGCGGAGTATGCTTTTACCTAATTTTGAATTGGTTAAAACCTTATAAAATATAGTTTGTGACTGTTTAAATTTTGACTAATGCAAGGTCTAATATATTTTTTAAGGCGACTGATGCAAAAATCTATTTTTTGTTAAAGGATGGCTAATCATTGTATTTCAACCGCAGATTATGCACGAATGCTAAAAAATCTGGGATGCAAATATTAACCAAGAAGAAGATCATTTTTTGATTTATGAAAGAAGTCTATAGTAGTATTTGTTTTTTTAGTACTTTATAAAAATATTTGGGGTTAATATGAAACTACATAATGATAATTTAATTTTTTCACCCTCTGATTTAATTTTGTTTTTAGAAAGTCCTTTTGCTTCTTGGATGGAACATTTCAGTCTTATTTCTCCTGAAGCTTTAGATTTAAAAGATCAGGATGATGCAATGATGCTCATGCTTCAGGATAAAGGTGCAGAGCATGAATCATCTGTATTGGAAGGATTGAAGCAACAAGGCTTAACGATTGCGAATATAGGATTAAGTTCAGATAAGAAAGCTGCAACGATACAGGCCATGAAAGAAGGTGCAGATGTTGTTTTTCAGGCTTGTTTGAGTAAAGGTAAGTTTACTGGTTTTGCTGATTTTTTAGTTAAGGTTGCAGGTTCTAGTCAACTTGGGGACTATCATTATGAAATTTGGGACACCAAACTCTCTAAATCACTACAACCTTATTACACCATTCAATTGTGTTGTTATCAGGAAATGATTGCAGCTATTCAAGGCCGTTATTCGAATGATTTTGTCATTATTTTAGGCGATCAAACTCAACAGCGATTGAGAACACAAGAATTTTACTATTACTACCAATCAGTAAAAAATGCCTTTTTGCAATTGCACGAAGAATTCGATTTAGAAAAGTACCCTAATCCTTCTGACTCCAAGTCATGGGGTTGTTGGAGTAATTATGCGAAGCAATTACTTAAAGAGGTAGATCATCTTTCTCAAGTCGCCACAATAACACGCTCGCAAATCAAGAAGCTGAATGCTGATGGTATTCAAACGATGCAAGACTTGATTGATAGTGATAAGCCAAGCATTAAGAGCTTGAATACTGATGTATATAAAAGATTAAAAGCACAGGCCCAAATTCAGCGAAAAAGTGAAGGGCTTACAACGCCTTTATTTGAAATCATTAACACTCATGAAAAACTAGGATTGGCACTATTACCTCAGCACTCTGAAAATGATGTGTACTTCGATATCGAGGGGTTTCCTTTAATTGAAGGGGGGCTTGAGTACCTGTGGGGATGTACATATTTCGATGAAAAAGGTGATCGTAAATTTATAGATTTTTGGGCTCACAATGAAATTGAAGAAAAAATAGCATTTAAATCATTTATCGAATGGGTTTATGCACGTTGGCAGCAAGATCCTACAATGCATATTTACCATTATGCAAACTATGAAATTGCTGCATGTAAGAAGCTCATGTGTCGCTATGGTGTTTGCGAATTTGAAGTAGATCAATTGTTAAGAAATGAAGTTTTTGTTGATTTATACAAGATCGTTAAAAATGGATTGCTGATTGGTGAACCCAAATATTCTATTAAAAATGTAGAACACTTATACCGTGGTAAACGTGAGACAGAAGTGGGTTCGGGGGGTGATTCTGTTGTCGTGTATGAAAATTGGCGACAAAACCCAGATGGTTTGACGTGGCAAGATTCAAAAATTTTAAAAGATATTCGTGACTACAATATTGATGATTGTAACAGTACACAAGAGTTGGTGGATTGGTTAAGAGCCCAACAACAAGATCATCATATTCAGTATCAACCTAAGCAGATTTCATCAGAACCAGAAAAACCTGAAAAAATTGAGAAAGCCCAGCAAATTGTACAATTACGTGATGAACTTTTAGCACAAGCTGAAAAGGCAGATGCCACAGAAGCCAATGTGCTTGAAATGTTGGCATGGTCATTAGAATTTCATCAACGTGAACATAAACCCATGTGGTGGAAGCTATTTGAGCAATTGAGTTCAAACCCTGAAGATTTATATGAAGATTTAGATTGCTTAGTCAATTGTGTTCGCACAGAAAAAGAAGCATTTAAACCACAAGGTGCAAGAAATCTAGTATATGAATATCAATTTGATGTAAATCAGGATTTTAAGTTGGCGAAAGATGGAGGTAATTTTTATCTATTGGGTGAAGTTGATGAAAATGATAAAGCATGTAAAGCAAAGTTTTTATTAGCGCATAGTAATCTTGAAAAAGGTTTAATTTGCTTACAGTCCAAAAATAAATTACCAGATATTGTTCATTTAATACCGGATAGTTATGTGAATGCTGATCCGATTCCAACAGCGATCCAAACTCTTGCACAGAATTATCAAAATAATCAGCTCGAGAACGATGTAATTTTAGAGGTATTAAGACGTAATCTACCTAAAATAAAAGGTTTAAATTCAGGGGAAGCGATTGTAACCAGTCAAGATTCGGGTGAGCGTCTTAATCAAATCATTCGTGCAATTTCAAATTTACAAAATTCTTATTTAATCATTCAAGGTCCACCAGGGGCAGGTAAAACCTACACTGCCAAGCATGTGATTGCTGAATTATTAAAACAAGGGAAACGAGTTGGGATAAGTTCTAATTCACACAAAGCGATTAATAATTTACTAATTGGCACAGCTGAGTACTGCCATAAACAAAATATTGATGCTGATTTTTATTGTACAAAAAATACAGATGATGCGATTGAAGAATTATCGATCCATGAAATCAAGAATAATGAAATCATTAATTATCTAGGCACAACCTGCGTGATAGGGACAACAGCATGGGGCTTTGCGCGAGCAGATTTAAATAAACAATTTGATTACTTGTTTGTAGATGAGGCAGGACAGGTTTCTATGGCAAATCTCATCGCCATGAGTCAATCCACCCATAATATTGTATTAATGGGTGATCAGATGCAATTGGGGCAACCAACACAAGGTACACATCCTGCACAAAGTGGCTTATCAACCTTAGATTATCTGTTGGGTGATCGTGCCACGATTGAAGAAAATAAAGGGATTTTCCTAGCAACAACCTATCGTATGCATTCGAAAGTGAATCAGTTTATTAGTGATGCAATTTATGAAGGCAAATTAAAATCTGATGCGAATACTGATCGACAATGTGTAACAGTTTCTGAAAACTACAATGGATTATTGAATAAAGAGGCAGGTTTAGTCTTTATTCCTGTAGAACATGAGGGAAATGCCCAAGGTAGTGATGAAGAAGTGATTGCTATTCAGAAAGCAGTCAATGAATTATTAGGTCGTACATATACAGATCAAACAGGGCAATCAAGACATATCACTTTAGATGATATGTTGTTTGTAGCCCCGTATAACTTGCAAGTGACTAAGCTAAAAGCCGTATTGGGTGAGCAGGCAAAAGTTGGTAGTGTAGATAAGTTTCAGGGGCAAGAAGCACCGATTGTGTTTTTTAGTATGTGTGCAAGTGATGCCAGTGAGTCACCTCGTGGTATGGATTTTTTATTTGATAAAAACCGTTTAAATGTGGCAATTTCTCGGGCGCAAGCATTGGCGATTGTGGTGGCGAATCCAAAGTTGGCAAATAGTCCTGCAAATCAGGTTAAACAGCAAAGATTGGTAAATGTGTTTTGTCAGTTTTTGGAATATGTAAATTAATATGAATATTGGTAGATAGTTTATGAATAACTTTCAATGGATAAAAGTGTATCAGGAAATCTGTAAGGCATTATTGCACTATAAAGAAGATCAGAAAAAATTATTAGAAATACTGTGGTCATGTGGTGTAGATAAGCAATTTGATAAAAAAGTCGAAAATGGTAAGGAAATAAAAGTAGATTTTGAAGAAGTTGATCCTTTTACAGTATTGTCTTTGATTAGTTATAAAAAGAATAAACAAAGTAATAAATCAAGAGGAATGGTTCAAAAAGCATTAATTGAATTCTTAGGGAAAAATAACAATTTAGATATAGGTGAAGATTTAGATAGTTTATTTTTTGATTGGGATAATCAAGCAATAACTTCAGCTAATCCGAATAATAAATGGTATTTCCCTTATAAAGGAAGATTAGACAATGTGCAGGTCGTTGAAAGAAAAGAAAATCATATTCAAACCATTTGGAATTTTTTTGAAAGATTAGTTAATAATAATGAAGTTAAAGAGGAGGAATTTAAAGAAATTTTGAATCTTGACCTACTTGGTATTACGAATTTGTCGATCGCATTATCATGGATTAAGCCACATGAATATATACACTTGAGTGATAGTGTTAAAAAAAAATATGATTTAGAGAAAATTAAGTCTAAAGATTGGCAGGCTTATAAAGAACTATTAGAAAAACTAAAGGAAGATTTTGGGGATAAACCGATGTATGAAATTCAAGAATTAATCAAAAATAATGGCCAATCTAACAATACTGATTCAAATAACTCTAACTCCATAAAAGTACCTCATCCACTAAACCAAATTCTTTATGGTCCAGCAGGGACAGGTAAGACTTACCACACGATTAATCATGCCTTAGCTATTTTAGATGGTCGTTCTATTGAAGAAGAACAATCAGAAGAAGATAGAAGGACGTTTAAAGAGTATTTAGATGAAGGACGCATAAAATTTGTAACTTTCCATCAAAGCTATGGTTATGAAGAATTTGTCGAAGGTATTCGAGTTGAAACAATCAAAGAAAACCCAGAGGATAAAAATTCAAAAAACATTTTAAATTACGATGTGAAACCAGGAATATTTAAACAAATTTGTGAATCTGCACGAAAAAATCCGAAAGAAAATTATGTTTTGATTATAGACGAAATTAACCGAGGCAATATTTCTAAAATTTTTGGTGAGTTAATTACTTTAATTGAAGAGTCGAAACGAGCAGGTAAGACAGAGGCTTTACCTGTAACTTTACCTTACTCTCCTGAAAAACCTTTTAGCGTACCAAGCAACCTTTATATTATTGGGACGATGAACAGTTCAGACCGTTCATTAACGTCATTAGATTTAGCTTTACGTCGTCGTTTTGAATTTATTGAAATGTTGCCTGATCCAACGGTTTTGGAAGATATAATCATCGGTAGTATCTCAGTAAAGGAATTGCTTGAAATCATCAATAAACGTATAAAAGCCTTGCTAGATCAAGATCACTGTATTGGTCATGCTAATTTTACACATCTGACATCAAACTCTACAGTTCAAGATTTAATGGCTGTTTTTGAAAAGAAAATTATTCCTTTACTACAAGAATATTTCTTCGATGATTGGGAAAAAATAAATTTAGTCTTGGGTGGTAATAGAATGATTATTAAGGATGAAATTAAGAAAGAATTATTCCTTGGAATGATGGATGAAAATCAAATAGAACGATTAAATAGCCGTAGTTGGATAGTCAACAAAGAACTCTTTAAAGGAAAAGAAGACGTTCAAATTAAAGCACTTCAAGCAATTGTATCACCTCAAAGTAAAACGAATGGTGATAGTGCATGACAAAGATTTGGTCATTGCGTGAATACGGTATAGTTGTCGAAGGCAATTGCTTTGATCAAAAGGGACTTGATGAAATTCATGTTCCTACATCGGTCTTTCAAGAACTTGTTGATTTATCGCTACAATTTAAAAAAAACGGCTTGAGTATTCTGCATTTAGAAACACAGCGACGGTTAAAAGTAGATAACTATGTCGGTATCATTCAAACCAAATGTGGCAATGTCATCGAGATTTTACCTAAGCATGTCGAAGATAATCTCGATCAAGAAGCTAACTTAGAGAGCGAGCGTGCGTTACTAAAGAAAATGCTGTTGGCATTGTGGGATTTACCAAAACCACGAGAAGCAGGTCAAGCTAGCCTACAAACTTTTCCCATGCCATTGAATGAATGGTTAATGCAGTACTTTTTAGAGCATTGTGAACAATTGATTCAACGTGGATTGCGCTCCGAATATTCTACGATTGAGGAACAGAGTTCATTTCTTAAAGGGAAGCTAGATGTCACTAAAATGATGCGCCAACCTGTGACTAAACAACATCTATTACCCATTCATTATGATGAGTTCTTACCTAATACTGCACCCAATCGCTTATTAAAATCTGCACTGGAAAAAATCTGTAAACTCACCCAAAACAATGACAATTGGCGTTTAGCGGTTGAGTTAAAAGAACGGATGTCAGGCATTCCACAAAGTGCTATCTATCGGTTGGACTTTCAACAATGGCATACAGGACGTTTATTGGCACATTACGATGCCATTAAACCGTGGTGTCAGATTATCTTAGGAGATGAAATTCCATTTGCACTTTCAGGTGATACGGATGGACTGAGCTTTTTATTTCCTATGGAAAAGTTGTTTGAAGCTTATGTACTGAGTAAGCTAGAAGAACAATACTCAGAGCATTACCAAATCCAAAGGCAGAAGAGTAATAAATATTTGTGCTATCATAATGGAAAAGATAGATTTAATCTTCGGCCAGATATTTACTTTGAAGCGAAAAATAAAAATATTCATAGCAATATGATTTTAGATACAAAATGGAAATTATTGGATCAGAATAGTGAAGACCAACGTTATGGAATCAGCGATGGTGATATGCAGCAAATGTTTGCTTATAGTTATATGTACCTTGAACACGATAGTCCAATAGTTTTGATTTATCCAAAAAGTTCAAAATTTAATGAAGCTTTACCAGAGTTTCAATTAAATAAGCATGAAAGAGATCAAGGAAAAAATCCAGAGATATGGGTTCTACCTTTTGATCTAGATAATGATGAATTAATTGATTTTGATAAGATAGAAAAATTAAGACATTGGAGACTTTTGACTTAAATGTAAGATAGCTAACTTATTATCTGATAGGGGGTGCTTTGAAAGCACAATACTAAAAAATACATCCCTATCTTTTGAATAGTTCAACTGGTCAACAGTATTTTCTAGCAGCGGTAAATAGCCAAATTCTGAAGAAAAATCATAGCTTATTGAAAAATTGAAGGATACTGTTTCAGTATTTGATATCGTATTAAGGTAGGTATTGAGTTGCTGTTCATAACTAATATTGTATTGCAATACCTCATGGATGTTAATGTATCGATATCCATCTTTATATGAGTCAGAATTAAAAAAATCCTGAGAATCAAGATAAGATTCAGTTGAGCAATAAAATTTAATAAAACCACGATAAAGTTTTTCTAAAGCTTGTTGGGATGACATAGATTGGTCATGCTCAAATATTAGAGCATTTAGATCATTTTCTAATTTATTCTTTGAACATACAGGCATGATTAGATGAATTTTATTGCAATTTATTTGTAGATTGTTAAGTTCATCACAGGACTCCAAGATGACAATATGGATTTTATTTTCAGTCTTTCTTGGGATTTGTTCTAAAGTTTTAACTGTAAATAATATAGGGTTTAGTCCATCTTCAAATGGCTTATAAAAATCAAGAGAAATTTTATTATTTGTATAAATAACAATATCTTGCAATGTATTAGAAGCTGTATGGGTCATGTTCTATAATGGTAATCAAAATTTTAAAAAGGTTTTATTCATAGCATGAATGATGTAATAAAGATACTTGTAAACCAAAATTATAATTCAGTTTATATCGTTGGAGATCTTCACGGGTCTTATAGTCTTCTAATGCATGAGCTTCATCTAAATAATTTTGATTTTGAAAATGATCTACTGATCTGCACAGGTGATCTCATCGATAGAGGTAATGAAAATTTAGAATGTATTTCATTACTCGATCAAACATGGTTTTTAACTGTGCGAGGTAATCATGAAGAAATGTGTATTCGAGGGCAACATGATCCTAAAATGAAAGACATGCATGCAAGAAATGGGGGAGCATGGTTTTATAGACAATTTCAAAAGACACGGCAGAGAATTATTGGTCGTTTAGCAAAGTTACCATTGGTGATTGAAGTTGAGCTGAAAGATAAAAAGATAGGTATTGTTCATGCCGACATTGATATTCACGATTGGAATGCCTTTAAGCACAATATTGCACAAGGTGACTACAAGATTTCAGGTGTCAGTTCTGCCTATGCGAACGCGCTGTGGGGGAGAGGACGAATTCGTCAGCATTCCGCTCACTATGATGTTGTCGAAAATATCGATGAAATCTATTTAGGTCATACGATTGTAAAAGAACATACTCAAATCGACAATTGTCACTATATTGATGTAGGCTCTTCTTTTACGAAGAAGCTATGTATCATTAAAGTCCAATAAAAGAAGGTGTAGTGGGGGGAGTAAAGGGGCGGCAGAAGTAGCACTGGATGAACTAGAAGCAAAATGGGGCGAAAATATGGTGTGTTCATTCAGTCATGGCGTACCAAATGGCATCTTCTTTCCCCCTATTTCAAATACCCTAAAGCGATTAGGAAGCCGATTTACACCACCAATGCCGTTGAAGCCGTACATCGTCAATTCCGCAAACTAACCAAAACCAAAGGAGCTTTCCCCAATGAGGATAGTCTGATGAAATTACTGTATATTGGTACTCAACAGGCATCAGAAAAATGGACAATGCCTATTCAGGAATGGTGAACCGTACCGGGTTTGTCGGAGAGTCAATATTCTGAGATGAGAAGCTTTGCTTCGCAAGACGTAGCGAAGCGTAGTGTCCCGATGACAAAATTAAAATATACCCCTGAAATCAGAGAAAGAGCGGTTCAATTATTGATTGAATCTGAAAAAGATTATCCTTCTACTTGGGCTGCAATCACAGCAATTGCGCCTAAGATTAGTTGTACTCCTGAAACACTTCGCGCCTGGCATCAGCGGATGTACAACTTGCGACACTAAACTGGGTAGATTGGTTCAATAAAAAGCGTGTACACAGTGCACTGGGTTATGTATCGCCTTTTGAGTTTGAAGCAAGGTACTATGATAAGATTAACCCGTTAGGTCAGGTGGCCTAACTTAAATAAAAAAGTCTCCGACAAACCCGGTACGGTTCACTTTCCCACTAATACGAATAATTATCTTTCAATCTTTGCGCTATTTCTTTATATTTATGAAGTTTTACCTAACTATATAAATATTGAGGGATTTTTGTGAAACATTTTTTTCTTATACTAACTTTTGGGTTGTTAATCACTACACTTTCAGGATGTGCAACATCTCGTGGACTTATCCAAGTTCCAACCTCTAATCAAGTTTCTACACAAGAGGCCAGTAATTCTAAAAAAGTGATTATTGCACTTGTTGAAGATGAAAGGTCTTTTCAAGATAAACCACCAACTGCTGATATCCCATCTTTAAAAGGTGGTTTAGCAAAGGCTACGGCTGAAGAAAAAGCAAAAGCTGTAGCTCGAAAGCGTAACGGTTATGGAAAAGCTTTAGGTGATATTCTTTTAGAGAAAGAAACGGTTTCTGAATTATTAAAGAAACGTACAACTCTAGCACTTAAGAAATCAGGCTATGAAGTTCTTGAAGATAATGCTGCCAATCGGGCGAATGCAGACCTAGTTTTGAATATTAAAATTAATAAATTCTGGTCTTGGTTCCAGCCAGGATTTGCATCTATTAAAATCCATTCTGAAATTGATACCGATATCTTCAATACGAAGAAATCGCCAGCTGAACCTATTCACGTTTACAGCAAAGTTGTTAGATCAGCACAGGTAGCCAATGGTACAAAATGGATTGAAAATATTGATAATGTTTTGAATGACTATGAAGCTAAATTAATTTTATCTTTGCCTAGAGTTACCCCCTAATAAATCATTTTAGATCCAAATTATAGACTCTTAGAATAAAGCTCTTTTAGAAGAGCTTTATCATTTTATCTATCTGTTAGATTTCCCAGTCTACATTCAACTTCACATAGGCTTTGTTGCACAAACCTATCTGTAAAGGCTTTTTCAGCAATATAATTTTCAAATGAAGAAGCTTACATACAAAATCTACCGCACAACCAATTGGTCAGCATATAACCAAGCACTCTTTAATCGTGGGAATATTGACATTTGGTTCGATCCAAAAACACAATGGCATGCAGAACCGCAAGGCAAATAAGGTCTAAGTAAAACTTACTCCGACATAGCGATTCAATGTATTTGATGATCAAATCTCTATTTAGACTCACTTTACACAGGGTTACTGGCTTTGTTCAAAACTTAATTAAACTTTGCGGATTGGACAGCACCAGATTACAGTATGCTTTGTAGAAGACAAAAGCATATTGATATTGCAATTAGTTATCAGAAAAACAGTGATGGGCTTCATCTACTCGTAGACTCTACAGGCATGAAGTTTGTGAATGTACAATGAGGTCCTTAGCTGGTTTTTGATTGTGAATAGCCATATTCGATGCATCACAAACAAGCTTGGCTGTCATACGCTCATTTAAGCTGTAGCCAACCACTTGTTTCGTGTAAACGTCTTTTACAACTATTAAGTACAACAAGCCTTCAGTCGTCCATATATACGTAATATCACTCAATCACGCTTGGTTTGGTTTAATCATTGAGAATTGTTGCTCAAGCAAATTTGGATAGATCGCTCAGTTATGGTCACTGTTCGTCGTTCTTTTGAAACGTTTGTGGTACTTACAATGCAGCTGATTTAACTTTTTTATCTGACATACTGCATATGTACTAATTTTTACGACCTGAGCCTGTAAATGCTTGGTTAAGCGAATATAGTCATAGCTCTGTTTCGTTTATTTGTGCGCTATTTTGACCAAATTTGTTTGTTGATTTCGCTGAACTAATCGTTTATTCACACCTCGTTTTAGCCAATTATAAAAGTGTGAAACTAATACATGAAGTAATCGTGCCATCAAAATAATCGGCAATCAGTGTTTTTGCGATTTCATATAGGCGTACCTTACTGACGTACTTTGGCAAAGTACGCTGCTGCCTTTTTTAGAAATTTACGTTCCATTTCAGCGGATTTAAGCTGTTTGTTTAAGTTGCTTATTTTCTTCGAGCAAAGCGTTTAGGTCAGGTGAATACTGTTTAGTACCAGCTAAAGTCCCTGCCTTTGCCTTATTGTTCCAATGCGAAAGGGTCTGCATGGAAATGCCGAGTTCTCTAACTGTTTCGGATACATTGCCTTGATTGGCTTCTAATGCTTTGATGGCTTCAGATTTAAGTTCTACCGTATACGTCTTGTGTTTCTAGCTCATGGTAAACTCCTGATGAGTATGTATAGTTTACCAAGTTAAAACCTCCTGTTTTTTCAGCATACAGCAATTGATAATTGAATGGATTTCACAGTTTTATTTTTGAAAACAACATGGTTTTGTTATTTTTTGTGAAAAATTTAACTCGGTGTTATAATTACACACCTGATAATTGTCAATTTTTTAATTACTGATCATGATGATGCAACTCCACGTGTCCCACTTAAATCTAAGTTCGATTGATCAAGTGTTATCAGCTATACAACACATTCCTGCGATGCAACGCCGGCGCTTATCGCGCCTAGCAAAGCTGGCTATGAATAGTGCAATACAGACTTTAAATACACACAAAGTCGATTATATTGTTTGGGTGTCGCAATATGGTGATGAAGCCAAAACGCTGAATATATTAGAAGATGTCTTGAGAGGGCAAACGCCTTCACCGACTCAATTTTCAACCTCGGTACATAATGCAATTTCAGGCTTATATTCTATTTTATGTCAGGATGCGACACCTGCGACCAGTTTGGCAGGTTCGTGGAATGATGGGTTGATTGAAGCTTATGCATGGTTAAAAACAAGGCCAGAAGCCTGTCAGGTTTTGCTGGTGTATTATGATGAAGCCTTGCCTGAAATGTATATCGAGCATCAGCCATTTTCTGCTTTTGCGATGGCAGCGATGATTTCATTAGCGCCTGCAAATTTGATATTGATGCCAAAGCATACGAATGCAACGCCAGCCTATCAGCAAGCTTTAGCATTTAACACGTTTTGGACTAATCCTGAGCAAACTGAATCTGAAGCGTGGACGAAATGCTGAAATTAAATCGAATCAAGCAAAAAGCCAACTATGCATGGCGGGTTGGGGCGACAGGATTTAGCTTTGCCAGCTTTGGCTTAGGCGGTGTGGCGATTGGCGGTTTGGTTGCCCCTCTGGTTAAGCTGAGTTCGTCTGATCTGGATGTCCGAAAACAGCGCACTCAAAAGGTGATTAAACACAGTTTTAAAGGTTTCACCGAAATGATGGTGAAACTGGGCATTATGACTTATACGGTTGAAGGTTTAGAGAAATTAAAAAACAGTCAACAGGAGTTGGTGATTGCCAATCATCCGACACTGATTGACGTGGTGGTTTTAATTGGTTTAATGGAGCAAGCAAACTGTGTCGTTAAGCAGGCACTGTGGTCAAATCCATTTACCAAAGGTCCTGTGCAAAGTGCGGGCTATATTTTAAATGCGGGTTCTGAACAATTTATTCAGGACTGTGTACACAAATTGCAGCAGGATCATGCCGCGTCCTTGTTGATCTTTCCTGAGGGAACAAGAACAGCAAAAGGTGAGCAGTTGAACGAGTTTCAGCGCGGCGCAGCCAATATTGCACTAAGGGCAGGGGTACCGATTCGGCCTGTGCTAATTAGCTGTACGCCCTCGACACTCACCAAAAACGAAAAATGGTATCACATTCCAGAACAGCCTTTTCATATCCATGTAAAAGTCTTGGATGCGATCCAAGTGGAAGACGTATTGGATGACGTAACGGTTAATCCAAAAAATGTACGTCAATTAAATCAACAATTACAATGGTTTTTTAACCAAGAGTTATCCCTAAATGACGAATCTTGCTGATGAATTAAAGCAAATGATTATTGATGTCCTTGCCCTTGAAGACATCAGTATTGAAGACATTGATACAGACGCGCCTTTGTTTGGCGATGGTCTAGGTTTGGACTCGATTGATGCCCTTGAATTAGGCTTGGCATTGAAAAAACGTTATGGCATTCATTTGAATGCAGAGTCTGCAGAAACCAAAGAACATTTTAAATCAATTCAAAGCTTAGTGGCTTTGGTTGAAGCACAGAAAACAGCATAAGAGGTTGCTATGCTTGCACAAGAAACCGTGTTAGAAAAATTACGTGAATGGATGGAAGAGTTGTTTGAAATTGCGCCTGAAGATGTGCAATTAGAGTCAAACCTAGCTTCAGACCTCGATGTTGACAGTATTGATGCCATTGATTTGGTGGTAAAAATTAAAGAGTTGACAGGCAAACAAGTCAACCCTGAAGATTTTAAAAATGTGCGCACCATTCAAGATGTGGTGGTCGTGATTCAGAATATGTCAGTTGCATGAACAACATCTTAAAAGGGGTAGCAGGGATCGGTTTGATCCTCTATCCTTTTTTTGTCGCTTATGCTTTGGCACATGGACAGTATGTCTGGGTCAGTGCGGTATTGATTGTACTGGGCATTTTACGTCTCTTGAGTAAGGGCAATGCCCTGCTGTGGCCATTGACAGGTTTTGCCATTTTATGTGGCGGGCTGAGTTTGATTTTAAAAGATCATGCGTGGCTTAAACTCTATCCTGTCTTTATGAGTCTTGGGGCGCTGTTTATTTTTGCCAGCACCTTGATTCGACCGCCTTCAATGATTGAGCGTTTTGCACGTTTGGCAGAGCCTAATCTGCCAGAAGAAGGAGTCGAATGGACCCGTCAAGTGACCAAAGTTTGGTGTGGTTTTTTTTGCATCAATGCGGTCATTGCCCTGATCACTGTTTTCTTTGCACCGATGAAAATTTGGGTGATGTATAACGGCTTGATCTCTTATGTCTTGATGGGTGGACTGTTACTGGGTGAGTTTGTGTTGCGTAAACGCCAGCAACGACTGCATCAGGCACAGAAATAACAGCATTTCCGTCAGGGCAACTGAAACAGTGGCCTCGAACTATAGCGATTAGAAATACGGTTTTTAAAAACAAATTTTATGTCTTGTCATTTTCAACACCATCTCCATTCATCGCGTCCCTTGTGTATTCAGGCGGACTCAAGTTTTGTGTCCTTTCACACTTTTTGGTTGGATGTAGCTGAGCAGGCTACGCAAATTCAGCAGTTGGAACAGCCAGTATGGGCGCTTTGGGAACAAGACAGTTATGAGTTTTTGGTATTGTTGTTTGCAGCCTTGCAAGCAGCTAAGCAAGTGCTGTTGCCGCCGCATCGGGTCAGCGACTTAGAAAAAGAATTGGCTGAACAGCAGATTTATTTTTTAAAACGTTTGCCGTCGACAGCCGCGTCAACCTTTGAGCTTCAATTTGATGCTGCCTTTCTCAATCAGGCACAGCTGTATTTCTATACTTCGGGTTCAACAGGGCAGCCGAAAAAGATTCCGCGCACCTTGCAACAATTGTTCAATGAAGTCTGTGGTTTGGAAGCCAGTTTTGATTTGCCTGAGCGGGCAGTTGCGATTGCCACGGTGAGTCATCAACATATTTATGGTTTGTTGTTTAAGTTGTTGTGGCCCTTAGCCAGTGGACGCAGTTTCTATCAAAAACAACAGGCTTTCCCTGAAGATGTGGTCGATCTTCAAAAGAAAATTGCCCATCTGCAACTGCCCAATTACCTGATTTCAAGTCCTGCATTGTTGAAGCGCTGGACCACAGATGTAGTGTTGCAAGACTGCCATCGGGTCTATTCCTCTGGTGGAAAGTTGGATGCAGGCGTGCGTCCTTTGCTGAACCGTCCGATTACTGAAGTGTTTGGTAGTTCTGAAACAGGCGGGATTGCTCACCGTCAGGCGGATGATGCACTATGGACACCCTTTGCCAATGTCGAAATTAACTGCGCCGAGCAGCAAGAGTTAGCCGTTAAAACCAACCATGCCTATAGCGAGGATTGGATTCTGACGGGAGATAAAGTGCAGGTTATGGATGCAGATAATCCCAAAAGTTCGTTTCAGTTGTTGGGGCGTTTGGACCGCATTGTCAAACTCGAAGAAAAGCGGTTAAGTCTCGATGCGATTGAAGCAAAAATCGCTGAGTTGGCAGAAATACAGCAGTGCCATGTTTTAATTCATGAAAAAGAACAGCGTCAGATGTTGGCGGTGGTGGCAGTGTTAACGGATGATGCAAGGGCGCTGCTCATTGAAAAGGGTAAAGCTGCCTTTACCGCACAGCTGAAAAAACACTTACAACTGAAATTGGAAAGTATCGCGATTCCGCGGCAGTGGCGGTTTTTAACGCAAATGCCACAAAATGCACAATCGAAGCTGAACAAACAGTATTTAAAATCACTCTTTCAGCCGATGACTCTGCCTGTGGTATTGACACAGCAGTCACAGGATATGCAGATCACTTATGCTTTGGAGTTTGTGCCTGAGCTGGAATGCTTTAAAGGGCATTTTCCGAACTTCCCGATTTATCCGGGCGTAGGGCAAATTGGATTTATTCAACATTTTGCCAAACAAAACTGGGCAGATTTACTGTGGTGCAATGGTTTTGAGCAGTTAAAATTTCAAGGACTGATCCAACCCTATCAAACGCTGGAACTGGTGCTCAGCCGTAAAGCACATAAGATCAGTTTTGAGCTGAAAAATCATGACAAAATATTGGCATCAGGACGTTTGCTGTTTGCTGTCCCTGTAGACGTTTAAGCCGAGAGACAAAAATGAAACACTGCTTTGTGATTCCTGTGTATAACCATCCGCATTATTTGGCTGCGTTACTGTCACATTTAAGCGCTTTTGAGTTACCCATTATTATGGTGAATGATGGCAGTGATGCTGATTGTACAACAGTGTTACATCAGCTTGAGCAGGACTACCCAAGGGTCGATTTGGTTGAACATACCCACAATCAAGGGAAGGGGCAGGCGGTGATCACGGGTCTCAAGCATGCCTTTCAATGTGGCTATAGCCATGCTTTGCAACTGGATGCGGATGGACAACATGATTGGCAGGATGTGCAACGCTTTTTAGACACCTCTATCCAGCATCCCGAAGCCATGATTATTGGTCAGCCGATCTTTGATGCGACTGTTCCAAAAAAACGTCTCTATGGACGTTATGCAACCCATATTTGGGTGTGGATTAACAGTCTGTCTTTTGACATTAAAGACAGCATGTGTGGCTTTCGTGTTTATCCTTTGGCGCAGACGGTGAACATTCTAAATACAGCCAAGTTTCAACCGCGGATGGGCTTTGACTCGGAAATTTTGGTGCGTTTGAAATGGGATAATGTGCCGTTTATCAATTTGCCCACGCATGTCGTTTACCCTGAAGGTGGCATTTCACATTTTGATGTTTGGCGTGACAATTTGGGCATGGCGCGCGCGCATAGTCGCTTGTTAGGTGGCATGCTGCTGCGGTTCCCCAAACTGATTTATCAGAAAGTTAAAGGCTAAGGCGGTCAGAGAAGCATATGCAGAAATGGAGCGCCGTGAAAGAGCGGGGCGGGATGTTGCCGCTGATGCTGATGCTGGGTTTCTACCGTTTGGGTGGGCGCTGGCTGTGTCGGGTCATCTTGTACTTTGTGATTTTATGGTACTGGCTCTTTTCCAATACCGCGCGTCAGGCTTCTCTGTTGTACTTAAAAAAACTGCATCATTTTGCAGGTGCACAGTCACCGTTTCAGGCTGAGCCGCAGCTTTGGCATAGCTATACGCATTTGATGCAATTTGGCGAATGTATTTTAGATAAAATTGAGGGCTGGCTCGGGCATATTCCTGAGCAGAACTTAAAGCTGCATGGTCATGCGCATTTTCGTTCGCACTATCAAAAAGGTGCGGTGATTGTGGTGTCACACTTTGGCAATATTGAATTGCTTCGTGCCGTCAAAGCAGAGCATCCGCAGAGAATTAATGTGTTGGTCTATCAAAAACATGCCACCAAATTCAATGAGTTTTTAAAAAAGCTGAATGAACATGCCGATGTCAATTTGGTTTCGGTGGATGAGTTGGGAATTGAAACAGCACTGATTTTACAGGATAGGTTGGATCAAGGTGAATGGGTGATTGTGGCTGCAGACCGCGTACCTGTGCAGTCAGATCGGGTACAATCGGTTGCGTTTTTAGGTGAGCAGGCGCTGTGGCCACAAGGTGCATGGATTTTGGCCAGTTTGTTGAAAGCTCCTGTGCTGGCAGTGTTTTGCTATCGAGTTGATACACATTTTGAAGTGCATATTCACCCAGTGGCGGAGCAGTTAAATTGGCCACGTAAAGAGCGTTTACAGGCCATGCAGCAGACCACACGACAGTATGTGGAACTTTTGGAACAGCATTGCATACGCGCGCCCTTTCAATGGTTTAATTTTTATAATTTTTGGAATAAAGGATAAGTCTTGTGTTAATTGTTGGGGAAACTCCGCTCAGTATTGAAGATGTTGTGGCTGTAGCGCGTAAAGAAAAACAGGTGGCATTGCCTGCCTCTGCTGAATGGACAGCATTGATTCAACGTGGCGCAGATTTCCTCGATCAGCTGTTGCAAGACGAAGGCGTCATTTATGGCGTGACCACGGGCTATGGAGACTCGTGCTTGGTTGAAATTCCGGCCCATCAAGTGCATGAGCTACCACTACATTTGTCGCGTTTTCATGGCTGTGGCATGGGACAAAACTTAGACTTAATTACCGCACGTGCTGTCGTGGTGGTGCGTTTATGTTCATTGGCGCGCGGCTATTCGGGTGTTTCGCATGCCTTGTTACAGCGTTTGGTCTGGATGCTGAATGAAGATGTCATTCCGGTGATTCCCTCAGAAGGTTCGGTGGGTGCCAGTGGTGACTTGACGCCTTTGTCTTATATTGCTGGGGCCTTGGTCGGTGAGCGCGATGTGTACTATCAAGACCAGATCGTACCGATTGCACAAGTGTATGCCGAAAAAGGTTTGGAGCCTTTGGTGATGCGTCCTAAAGAAGGTTTAGCCCTGATGAATGGTACAGCGGTTATGACCGCGATTGCCTGTTTGAATTATAAAAAAGCCGAACAGATTTCTTTTGCCAGTACTTTGATTACCGCCCTGAATGTTTTGGCTTTAGAAGGGAATCCAAGCCATTTTGATGAAGTCTTGTTTGCGCAGAAACCACATCCGGGACAACAACATATTGCAGCTCAGTTACGTGACTGGTTAAACAGTGACGTGCAGACCGAACACCAAAGTTCGCGCCTGCAAGACCGTTATTCACTGCGCTGTGCACCGCATGTGATTGGGGTGTTTGAAGATTCTAAAGTCTGGCTGCGTCAGTTTATTGAAAATGAGCTGAATTCAAGTAACGACAACCCATTGATTGACCCAGTGAACCTGCGGGTACTGCATGGTGGACATTTCTATGGCGGACATATTGCCCAAGCCATGGACAGCCTGAAAATTATGATCGCGAATATTGCTGACTTGATGGATCGTCAGTTTGCGCAGTTGGTCGACTATAAAATGAACAATGGTTTGCCGCGCAATTTAACCGGTTCAAGCCCTGAGCGTTTGCCGTTGAATCATGGCTTTAAAGCGGTGCAAATTGGGGTTTCGGCATGGACAGCAGAAGCCTTGAAACAAACCCTCGCTGCGTCGATTTTCTCACGCTCAACCGAATGTCATAATCAAGACAAAGTCAGTATGGGTACCATTGCTGCGCGTGATGCCAGTCGAGTGATTACCCTGACTGAACAAGTGATTGCGGCACTCAGCTGTGCAGCGGTTCAGGCGGTCAAACTCAAAGGGGTAGATACAGAACTCAGCCCTGTTTTAACAGCATTTCAACACTGGGTGCTTCAGAGCTTCACCTATGTAGTGGAAGATCGTCCTTTGCAACAAGAGCTTCAGGCATTGGTTCATCGCTTTGAGGATTTAGAACTGTTAGACAGCATTGCTGTTCAATATTCATAGGAAATGAGCATGCATGCTGATGTAATCATTGAAGTGCCTTTTCATGATGTCGACACCATGAATGTGGTGTGGCACGGGCATTATTTAAAATATTTTGAAATTGCACGCTGCAAATTGCTGGATCAATTTCACTATAACTATAACCAAATGCGTGACTCGGGCTATGCATGGCCAGTGATTGAAAGTCATGTGCGTTATGTACAAGGCATTGAGTTTGAGCAAAAAATTCGTGTGCGCGCCGTTTTGAAAGAATGGGAAAATCGCTTAAAAATCGAATATCTGATTTTCGATGCAGTTTCAGGCAGAAAGCTGACCAAGGGTTATACCTCGCAAGTGGCGGTACATATTGAAAAACGTGAAATGTGCTTCCAGTCACCACAGGTGTTGCTGGACTGTTTAAATGCATGGCCTGAATTTAAAGCGGAGTAATGCAAGCATGATTCGATACAAATTTTTTAAGCCGATTTTGGTTGCGTGTACAGCCAGTATGATGACTGTGCTTGCTCCCGCAGTGAATGCACAAAATACTGAATTGAAACAGGTGTTTGCTCAGCTCGGTGCAACGCCTGTGGTGCGTGCCCAATTTGAGCAGCAGAAAAAACTGGCCGCTCTGAATAAAACCTATGTGTCCAAAGGCACGGTGCTGTTCAGCAAAAACCAAGGGGTGCTGTGGCAGATTCAAAGTCCAGTCAAAGCCGATTTGGTGGTGACACCGCGTAAGCTGGTACAAAAGACGCAGCGCACGTCCAGTCAAATTGAAGTCGATAAGACTCCTTATGGCTCTGTAGCGACGATGTTTTTGCAGTTGATGTCGGGCAATGAAGCGGCACTCGCTAAAAACTTTAACGTGGTGTCTGCCAATTACAGTCCGACGCAGTGGAATGTCAGCTTAACGCCGAAAAGCAGTCTATTTAAAAAGCTTTTTGTCCAAGTCGATGCGCAAGGTCAGCGTTATGTGGACCGTATTACGATTTTGGAACAAGCCAATAATCGCACCATCATTCGTTTTAGCCAGCAAACGGCTCAACCTCAAACTTTAACGGCTGCGGAAAATGCGCTTTTCCAATTGGCAAAATAAATTTAGCGCCCTGTGGTTGTTGCTGTTGTGTGTCATTGCTTTGGCACTGGGCGTGGCTTGGCTGAATAAAGGCATTAAGATTGAGACCAATATTTTTGCTTTGTTGCCTGAGGCCCATCAAGATGCTCATCTGGAACAAGCACAGCAATATGTCAGTCGGCAGTTAAATGACAAAGTTTTTGTGGTGTTGGATGCCAAAACAGATCAGCAATTAGAACAGGCAACGCAAGTACTCAAAACCCAAGCCGACCAAAGTCAGCTGTTTTTACCCGTTCGTCCGCAGCTTGATCCTGATCAATTTGCCCAAGCGCTGTATCAACATAAGGCGGGGTTGTTATCCAAGACAGATCAACAGATTGTGCAGAAGCAGGATGATGTCGCACTGACAGAGCAAGGCTTATTACAACTGATGAGTCCGGGCATGCCAATCACGGCTGAAATTCTCAAGCAAGATCCCTTGCTGCTGTTTCCCCGTTATGCAGTGGGTTTAAGTGCCTTACAAAATAATGCCGATATCAATTTAGAGCAGGGCTTTGCGACCATTCGTGATGAGCAGGGCATCTCGCGCCTGATGGTGCTTCAGCTCAATAGCAGTCCCTATAACATTGCCTACCAAGAGCAGACTGCTGCATTTATTCAGAATATCAATCGGCAGCTCAACCAGTTGCAGGTTAAACCGCACTGGACAGGCACGTTATTGTTTGCACAGTTTGGCACCAATTCTGCCAAAGAGGAAATCTCGACTATTGGCGTGGGTTCGACCATCGGAATATTACTACTGGTCTGGTTTGGCTTCCGTTCGATACGCCCGATGCTGACGGAAATGGTTGCAGTAGGTACCGGCAGTCTGGTGGCCTTTGCGGTGACGTATTGGGTTTTCGGTGAAATTCACCTGATGACACTGGTCTTTGGCGCCAGTCTGATAGGGGTTTGTGTCGATTTTTCATTTTACTTTATGGCCATGCAGTCTCAGCACCGACAGGTGGATGGATTTGCAGTTTTAAAACCATTATTGCCAAGCCTATTTGTGGGTTTGATGACTACATTGTTGGCTTATGTAGTGCTGAGTTTTACCCCATTTCCGGGTTTTAAGCAGATTGCGGTCTTTTCCATGGTTGGACTGAGCGCCGCATGGGTGACCAGTATTTTATTGTTGCCACGTTTGCCTGCGCTGAATGCGGAACCTGCGATACGTGCTTTGGGCTTTATTGGCAAAGCACGCAGTTATGTGCAGAGTCGAAATACGCTGCGTTATGGCATGATTGCACTGATTCTACTGGTGATGGGTAGTAGTCTCGCCTTGCTGAAAAGCAATGATGACATCCGTAATTTACAAAGTATGGATGCCACCTTAAAGCAGGAAGATCAATATATTCGTTCGCGTTTTATGCAACAGCAAAGCAGTGAATACTTTGTGGTACAGGGCAGAACCCCAGCAGAGTTGGAGCAGCGCGAACAGCAACTACTGGCAGAGCTTGCGCCCTTACAACAGGCTGGCAAGTTGGATGCTGTACAAGCTTTAGGGCAGTGGATTCCCTCGCTTGAGCAGCAGAAGCACAATATCGCGATGTTGCAGGCGATTCCCAAGCCAGCTTTAGTGAAATATGCGCAAGCGCTACAGCTCAACGCAGCGGATGTTTTAAACTGGCAAGCCCATTTAAAAGACCAACCGTTGTTGACCGAAGCAGTCATTAAAGATCATCCTCTGCATTTTCTGCAGATGAGTCCGACACAACGTTTGGTGATGCTGCAAAATGTGCATGATGTCAAAGCCGTACAGCAGCTTGAGAATGCTGATGTACAACTGTTACGTCCCGTTCATCAACTGTCTGAATTGTTTAAACAGCACCGTGAGCAGGCACAGTGGCTATTACTCAGCGCTTTGGTGATTTTAGCCATTGGCTTAGGGACACTATATGGCAAAAAATCCATTCTGCCTTTGGTGTTGCCTGTCAGCATGGCCTTAATGACCACGTTTGCGATTCAAGCATGGCTGGGTGTCGAGATTAATTTATTCAGCATTATGGGTACCTTCCTAATCATTGGGATTGGGGTGGACTATGCGATTTTCTACCGCCACGGACATGATCATCCGCAGGTGGTGGGGATGGCTTTATTCCTGTGCATGATGTCGACGTTTTTTAGTTTTGGTTTGCTGTCCTTTAGTCATACCTATGCCATTCACAGTTTTGGCTTAACAGTGTTGCTGGGCGTTATTTTTTCATTTATTTATGCCACACTTTTTACATCCTCCGATGCAAAACATGTGGTGGTTCAACAATATCAGCCAAAGAGCTGAGTCAAAGGGTACAGTGCAATGAGCACCATGCAACAGACAGATGTTTTAATTATTGGGGCGGGACCATCAGGCAGCTCGGCTGCAGCTTTGTTGCGCCAAAAAGGTTACCAAGTCACGGTCATTGAAAAGCAATATTTTCCGCGTTTTTCCATCGGCGAGTCTTTATTGCCGCAGTGTATGGTGTTTTTAGAAGAAGCGGGTTTATTGGAAACGGTGCGTGCACATGCCGACGAATATGCCTTTCAGTTTAAAAATGGCGCGGCTTTTTTAAGAGGCAGACAGCGTAGTTTTTATGACTTTACCCAAAAATTTAGTGAAGGCCCAGGCACTACATGGCAGGTCCGACGTGCCAACTTTGACCAGCTTTTGGCACAGCAAGCCGAAAAAATGGGCGCGGACATCCGTTTTGGCCATGAAGTCTTGGCCGTCGATGTCACATCCACACAGCCGATTTTGACGGTCAAAGATGAGCAAGGCAACAGCTACCAAATTCAAGGCAAGTTCCTGTTAGATGCCAGTGGTTTTGGCCGTATTTTGCCGAAGTTTCTCGACTTAGAAAGCCCGTCGGACTTTCCTGTGCGCCGTGCAGTCTTTACCCATATTGAAGATGGTTTGTTGGATGACCCTGAGTTTGACCGTGAGAAAATTTTAATTACTGTGCATGAAAAAGATCATCGTGCGTGGTATTGGCTGATTCCCTTTGCTGATGGGCGCTCTTCATTTGGCATCGTGGCGGAGCAAGATTTCTTTGAAAAATATGGTTATGACGGCAGTGCAGATTATGACCTTGAGGCCTTGCAGAAACGTATTTTAGCCGATGATGCCAGTTTGTCACATGTACTGCGTCACGCCAAACATGATACTTCTGTCCGTACTTTGGTGGGCTACTCTGCCGATGTGAAACATTTGGCTTCCAACAACTATGCACTACTGGGCAATGCCGGTGAGTTCCTTGATCCTGTCTTTTCTTCGGGAGTGACTATTGCTTTGAAATCGTCCAGTCTAGCCGTACCATTGGTCGAGCAAGTGCTGCAAGGTCAGGCAGTAGACTGGATGGAGCAATATGAAAAGCCACTACGTAAAGGCATTCAAGTATTTCGTGCCTATGTCGAGTCATGGTATTCGGGGGAGTTTCAGGATGTGGTGTTCTCCACTCATCAGGATGAAAAAATCCGCCGTATGATTGCTTCCTTACTGGCAGGTTATGCGTGGGATGCAAGCAACCCGATTCATCGTAATGCCAAGCAACGCTTGAGCACTTTGGCCGAATATTGCCGAGAAGAACAACCGCAAAAAGAGTCGTTGACTGATGAAACTTAAGCTGCGTTTGAAAACCGTCAGTTGGGTTTTAGCCAGTGCTCTGCTCTGTAGTGCCTGCCAAAGCTGGATTCCCAAGGCGCAGGGACTCGCGACCCCGCAGTGGGCTGCGCAAAATTATCAACGTCAAGATCAAATCGAAGTGCAGTGGAAAACCCAGAGTTTCAGCTTTTTACTGTATCAGCAACAACGGGGGCAGTCGCTTGATATGTTAGCGCTCAGCCTCACAGGGCAACAGTTGTTTAAACTCAGTTTTGATGGTCAAAAGGTCGAAGTTGAACAGCGGATTGATCCAATGAAACGGTTGCCTTTTGATTATGTGGTGCGTGATATTCTGTATGCCACTTATCCAAATTTTGCTGCCTTACATACTGCTCAAAATGCTGTCGTGCAGAAAGACGATACCATTTATATACAGCAGCAACCCGTGTTGAAAATTCAGCAAAATGAAGGAGCAATTGAACTGGATAATCTGCAAGTGCCTTATCAAATGGTGATCAGCACGGTGAGCAATACTTTAGAAGATGATCAAGGTGACCATCATGACTAAAAATCTACAGCATGTTTCAGCCATGGGTATTCAGTTCAGTGTGGCGCTGTCGGCTTTGGGGCAAAATGCCACTGAGCTTCAGCATGCCTTAACAAGCACAGAAAATACTTTGTCACAACGAGAGGATTTGATCGCGGGGCGTTCGGTCTGGGTCGGTGCATCGGATCAAGCCTTGGTTCAAGCAGTGCCTGAAAGCTTGAGCAGTGCAGATTCACGGAATCTACGCTTTGCCCTGACGGCTTTGGCGCACATTGAAACTGAAATTCATGCTTATACAGCACAGTTTGCTAAACAACGTCTTGCTGTGATTATCGGCACGTCAACCTCAGGCATCGCAGATAATGAGCCTGTCTTAAAAGTCCAGTTTCAACAGTCTGTACCGCAGTCTGTACAGCACCAAAAGCAAGAAATGGGCAGTTTAGCGAAAGCCTTACAACAGTATTTGGGCTGGGAAGGGCCTGCCTATACCATTTCTACCGCTTGCTCCTCGGCAGCTAAAGCGCTGGCGGCGGGGCAACGTCTGCTGAATGCAGATCTGGCCGATGCTGTCTTAGTCGGTGGAGTCGATACCTTGTGCAAGCTGACTTTAAATGGTTTTGATAGTTTAGAAAGCTTATCGAGCGGAATTTGTCAGCCCTGTGGTGCCAACCGTGACGGCATCAATATTGGCGAAGCTGCAGGACTATTTTTACTGTCCAAAGCACCTGCAGCTGTGATGTTGCTGTCGAGTGGTGAGTCAATGGATGCATGGCATATTTCAGCACCGCATCCAGAAGGACGAGGGGCTGCGGAGGCGATGCAAAAAGCTTTAGATATGGCACAGCTTGAAGCAGGCGATATTGGGTATTTAAATTTGCATGGGACTTCTACACCGCAAAATGATGTGATGGAGATTAAGGCGGTGCAGACTGTTTTTGCAGATTATCCAGTTGCACTTAGTAGCACCAAACATAAAACGGGACATTGTCTGGGGGCGGCGGGTGCAATCGAAGCCTTTATTTGCCAGCAGGTTTTATTAGATCAATCTTGGTTGCCGCTGCATCATGCAGGTGAATTGGACGATGCTTTGGCTGGGCAAAATTATGTGTTTACACCGCATTTAGCTGCACCGATTCGCTATGCGATGAGTAATTCTTTTGCTTTTGGTGGGAGCAACATCAGTTTAATTTTCGGGACGGTTTTGTCATGATGGACGCAGTACAGTTTATTCCACATGCGAAACCGATGGTTTTCGTGAGTCATTTGATTGAAGCCAATGATACATTTGCGATTGCAGAACTTCATATCACAGCTGATTTGATGTTTTGTGAGCCAAATGGCTTGCCCACATGGAGCAGTATTGAGCTGATGGCGCAGACCATTAGTGCCTATGCAGGCTATAAAGGGCAAACCAAGGGTTGGCCACCGAAAATTGGCTTTTTATTGGGAACGCGTAAAATGCAGTTGCCTTGTGCCTATTTTAGTTTGGGCACAACCGTGCGGATTCGAGTAGAACAAAGTTATCTGCACGAGGGTTTGGGGCAGTTTCATTGTGAAATTGAATATCAAGAACATCGGTTCAGCGCCATGTTGAGCGTATTTGAGCCTGAAAATATGAATGAAATCATCGGAAAATTAGTGTGAACAGAAGAATTTTAGTCACGGGTTCGAGTCGTGGGATAGGTAAAGCGATTGCTTTGGAGTTGGCAAAGGCAGGCTTTGATGTCACGGTCCATGCCCGTTCAAGACAGTCTGAGGCCGAAGCGGTGGCTCAGGAAATTCAAGCGCTTGGACAGGCCAGTCATGTACTGATGTTCGATGTGAATGAGCGTGAAAAAATTGCCGCTATTTTAGAGCAAGATATAGCACAGCATGGTCCTTTTTACGGTGCAGTGCTGAATGCAGGATTAACCCGTGATGGTGCTTTCCCCGCACTGACTGATGAAGACTGGGATGACGTGGTCTCGACCTCTCTGAACGGTTTTTATAATGTGTTGAAACCATTGATGATGCCAATGATCCGCTTGAAAAAGGGTGGACGTATTGTGACATTATCTTCAGTGTCTGGAATTATGGGGAACCGTGGTCAGGTCAATTATAGTGCTGCCAAAGCAGGCTTAATTGGTGCGACCAAAGCATTGGCACTAGAGTTGGCAAAACGCAAAATTACGGTGAACTGTGTGGCTCCGGGCTTGATAGAAACCGAAATGGTCACAGAGGAAGTCAAAGAACATGCCTTGAAAATGATTCCGATGCAACGTATGGGGCAGGTGGAAGAAGTCGCTAAAGCGGTAAAGTTTTTATGTAGTGATGATGCCAGTTATATCACCCGCCAAGTGCTTTCAATTAATGGAGGCCTGATCTAATGAAACGTGTTGTTGTAACAGGCATGTCTGGGATTACTTCTTTGGGTGAAACCGCAGAGCAAATTTTTGAGCAGTTTACACTCGGTAAAAGTGGCATTCGCTATATGCCCGATTGGGAGATCTATCCTGATTTACGTAGTAAATTAGCTGGTCCAGTTGAGTCATTTACTGTACCGAAGCATTTTAACCGTAAAGTTACTCGTGGTATGGGGCGTGTTGCCTTAATGTCCACGGTATGTGCTGAAAAAGCATTGGAAGACGCAGGTTTACTCCATGCTGATATCTTAAGAAGTGGCGATGCAGGCGTGGCTTTTGGTTCTTCTGCGGGCAGTGTGGATGCTGTGCGTGAGTTTGGTACCATGTTGCTTGAGCATAATATGAGTCAACTCAATGCCACGACCTACATTCGTATGATGTCACATACCAGCGCGGTCAATATGACGGTGTATTTTGGGCTAAAAGGTTTAACGCTGCCGACCTCAAGTGCGTGTACTTCCGGTTCGATGGCCATTGGACAAGCTTATGAAGCGATTAAATACGGCAAGCAAACTGTGATGATTGCAGGTGGAGCAGAAGAGCTCAGCGCTGCGGGTTCAGCTGTGTTTGATGTACTGTTAGCGACCAGCGTTCAAAATGATCATCCAGAGAAAACTCCGCGTCCCTTTGATGCAAATCGGGATGGTTTGGTTGTTGGTGAAGGTGCAGGCTGTTTGATTTTAGAAGAATATGAACATGCTCAAGCACGTGGAGCGACTATTTATGCTGAGATCATCGGTTATGGTAGCAATACTGATGGTCAGCATGTGACGCGACCTGATTCTGAGATGATGGGACGCTGTATGCAATTGGCACTGAAAGATGCACAGCTTACTGCTGCGGATATTGATTATGTTAATGCACATGGCACTTCGACTGATCAGGGTGATATTGCTGAATCACAAGCAACTGTGCGTATATTGGGTCAAAAGCCAATCAGTTCATTAAAAAGCTATTTTGGTCATACTTTAGGTGCATGTGGTGCAATTGAAGCATGGCTCAGCATTGAAATGATGCAACGTAATCAATTCGTGCCAACTTTAAACTTAGATAACATTGACCCTGCGTGTGCGGAATTAGATTATATTTGTGGTGATATTCGCCCGATGTCAGCAAAAATTATTATGACGAATAATTTTGCCTTTGGTGGCATTAATACATCATTAATTTTCAAAAATAATATAGACCATAACTGAAACAGAGGGTAAAAAATGGGGTTTAAAAAAACACTATATATCTTATCAGCAGTGAGTATGCTGGGATTAACAGCTTGTAGTACTGTAAAAATTTCTGATTATCCGCAGCGGCAATTAATGACAGCAAAATATGCGACTGCGGCTGATATTGTGAACAATATTCGACTTGGTGTTGGGCAAAATGCGCGCACTGGTTGGGTAGTTGAACAGGCAGATCAGACAAAGGTAGTTGCGGGTTTAACCCGTCGTAGCCATTATTTACAAGTAACCTATCTCATCTCAGGTAATCAAGTCAGTTCACAAATTACAGGTAGCCGTAATCTCGATCAACGTGGTAATAAAATTCATAAAAATGCGATGGCATGGAAGGCACGTTTAGATAATTCGGTATTTACACAACTTTCAAAAACGTTAAATTAAATAAGAGAGCAATTACTATGAATATTAAGCAATTTAGCTTCACAGCTATTCTGGGGCTAGCTGCATTTACATCAGCACATGCAGCTGACCAAATGCATGATTTCAATTTCCAAGAAGCTGTAAGCCGTGCTGTTGCTGATGGGGTTTTGGATGGTTCAGTAAAATTTTATTTGGCGGGAACCAAGTCGGGCGGTAAGGTGATTGAAAAAGGCTTAGTGACCAATAAAAAGACCAATGGTTTTGCCAAATCTGCGGAAAGTTCATGTGATCATGTACTTCGTTCGGCATTGATTCAATTTCAAAATACAGCCAAAGCCAAAGGCGCCAATGCGGTGACCAATCTGGTGAGTTTCTATAAGTCCAATGAAACACGTAGCACCACGACTTACCAATGTGCGAAAGGTACGGCATTAGCAGGGGTGGCATTAAAAGGTGACTTAGTAAAGTTCTAATATGGTCTGATAGCATGGTCTTTCTAGAAACAAGAGAAAGACCTTATCTGACTGGATTGGTCGCTGCGGTGTGGAACTGGAACCTTTGGCCAATGCTTTAAAAGAGGTGGTGCTGCAACAGCAGGTGCTGCATGCCGATCAAGCGCCGGTCACCATTGTTAGCGGCAGTGTAAAAATGACCCCCTAATGGCATTTAAAAACTGCCCCCCTTGGTTAATATAGCGGTCATTTTGGACTGCTCAACATGTTAACTTTGGAGCAAGCAGTGACAATCCAAATACTTCATCAGCAAGGTAAATCTATTAAAGCCATTAGTCGTGAACTGGGGGTATCCAGAAATACCGTACGTAAATATTTACGGCAAAACACCACACCTCAGTATCAGCGTATACAGCCTAGAATAAGTATCCTTGACCCATATAAACCCTATTTACTCCAACGTGTAAACGCAGCTCATCCTGAATGGATTCCTGCTGTTGTGCTCTACCAGGAAATTTTAGGGTTGGGATATCCAGGAAAGATCAGGATCTTGAGGGAATATCTTGCAACATTAAAACCAGTTGCTCAACCGGAACCGATCATTCGTTTTGAAACCCAACCTGGCCAACAAATGCAAGTGGATTTCACCACGATTCGACGTAACAACACGACTTTAAAAGCCTTTGTCGCAACATTAGGGTATTCCAGAGCGACTTTCGTGAAATTTTATGATCATGAACGTACCGATGCATGGATCGATGGTCTAGAAAATGCATTTCAGTTCTTTGCAGGAGTACCTCAAGAAATCCTGTTTGATAACGCTAAAACGATCATGATTGAACGGGATGCCTATCAGGAGGGGCAGCATAAATGGAATCCCAAACTGCTCGACTGCGCCAAGAAATACAGCTTTCGTCCTCGCGTATGTAAGCCCTACCGTGCACTGAACCGTACTGGGTTTGTCGGAGACTTTTTTATTTAAGTTAGGCCACCTGACCTAACGTGTTAACCTTATCATAGTACATTGCTTCAAACTCAAAAGGCGATACATAACCTAGTGCACTATGTACACGCTCTTTATTGAACCAATCTACCCAATTTAGTGTCGCAAGTTGTACATCTGCTAAACCTTGCCAATCTGCTTTTAGATATTCAATCACCTCTGTTTTGTATAAGCCATTCATCGTTTCAGCCAAAGCATTATCGTATGAATCACCCGTTGTACCGACTGATGCTCGTAAATTTGCTGCTTCAAAACGATTGGTATAGCGAATAGAAAGATATTGAACACTTCTATCGGAATGATGAATCACATTCTTTGGCATGCCTCGATCGTGCAATGCTTCTCATCACAGAGATCTAGAGTCCGATAATAGGTCGAAGCTGAGATCGGTAAAATCCTACAAATCGCCTCAACACCATATAACGCCTTATTGTTATGGATGAAATCCACCATTATTTGTGTGGGCGGTCGAGCTCCGCCTGGGCGAAAAAAGCGGCTGCTTTACGCAGAATTTCATTGGCACGCTTTAATTCTTTGATTTCACGTTCCATTTGCTTCATTTTTTCTTGATCAGAGATCTGTTGTACTTTGATAGGATTTTGCTCATCTAAATGCTTTTGATGCCAAGCACGAAGTGTTTCAGGAGTACAACCAATCTTAGGCGCAATAGCTGTGATCGCAGCCCAATTAGATGGATAGTCTTTTTCAGATTCAATCAATAATTGAACCGCTCTTTCTCTGATTTCAGGGGTATATTTTAATTTGGTCATCGGAACATTCTCTCAGAATACTGAGTCTCCGACAAACCCGGTACGGTTCAGTATATGGTGTCAGTAAGAGAGGCAAAGGTCCAAGGGGGGGGCTTGGCCAGATGATTCCCCAGATAATTTAACTTGGCATCATCATGGAGATACAAAAACAATGGAGCTAGTAGATGAAAAGGTTCACAATGTTTTTACCCACACTGGTGGTGCTTCTGAAGCAAGAAAAAAATAGTATTAGAGGTTATTATGTTTGAAATGATAAAAGACGGTCCTTTATTGGACAAAAATGAAATTCATCATTTAGAAAAAAAATTGAATGTCGAACTTCCTATTCAATATAAATCTTTTTTAGAAAAATTTAATGGTGGGAAACCGTTACAATCTGAAATAGATTTCACATTACCAGATGGCACAGAAAGTGGTGATAAAATAAAAAGATTTTATGAGGCCTCGATAGACACTTCTTATGGGTTACGTTCAAATCATGAGGATTTAAGTTGGCAATTACCTTTAGGCTATTTAACAATAGCAATTACTCCTGCAGGTAATTATTTTTTGATTGGACTTAGCCAAAATAATTATGGTCAAATTTTTTACAAAGATCATGAATTGGAAGATGAACCTGAAAAAGACGATGGATTACCATACAACATGGTTAAAGTCGCTAATTCATTTAATGAATTTTTAGATAAACTTTATGATCCTGATGAATAACTTAAAATGAGCATGATAAAGGTTTACAACTTTTTGACCTAAAGTCATATGGTTATAAAGGGTATTTCATTGTAATTTAAAATATCTTAAAACAAAAAGTTGAATATTTCTATACTGAACTCACCACAGAAAAACGCGAGCCAATCATTAAAGGTTTACCACTGAATGCCTTTGGACAACTGGAAAAGATTAAACACGCAGATGGTGCAGTTGAACATTTTGTTCATGATGCTGAAGGACGTTTATTAGTCCATATCGATCCGAAACAACATCAGACACGCTATGAATACGATGAAGCAGGTTTAATCCTGTCACGTACCGATGCATTGAACCATAAATTGAAATACCAGTGGGATAAGCTCAATTGCTTAAAACGCTTGACCAATGAAAATGGTGCAAGTTACGAATTCTTCTATGATGTGGCGAGTCGCTTAATCAAAGAAATTGACTTCGATGGCAAAGAAACCATTTACAAATATGATGAAACTGATGGCAATCTCGCTAGCAGTATCGAAGTGGCTTCAGCACATGGACAAGAGCTTCGAGATCGTGCAGCACCGAAAGATCGCATACAAAATTTCTATTCGACAGTATGGGACGTTTGGAACAACGTACCGCAGGCTATGGCTATGTTGAACAAGACTTAGAACAAAAACTGGTTGAGGAATTTGCTTACGACAGCAATGGCAATATTATTCAAGCTAAAAACAGCGATAGCAATCTACAGTGGTATTACGATGCTGCGGGAAATGTGATTCGTGAACATCATCAAGATTATAAAACCAATAAAACAGCAGTGTGGAAACACAGCTACGATGAAATCAATGATCGAATCAAAACCATTCGACCTGATGGACAGAATATAGATTGCCTGACTTATGGTACGGGGCATGTACATAGTTTGATAGTCAATGGTCAAGACATTGTTAGCTTTGAGCGAGATGACCTACATCGTGAAAAAGTTCGCCACTATGCCAATGGCATCAGCCCAGAACAACAGTTTGACCTTGTAGGACGCTTACACAGCCAAATCATGCTCAATGAACATGACAATGGCTACCAAAGCCAGTACAAAGAAAAAAATAACCAACAGAACAATGCGCTGCAACAGACCAGTCAATTGATTCAACGACTGTATCAATACGATAAAACAGGTGAATTGACTGCGATCAAGGATACACGACGTGGTAACATTGCCTACAAATACGATCCTGTAGGACGTTTACTTGAAGCAAGCAGTAAACTCGGTAAAGAGACCTTTAACTTTGACCCTGCTAGTAACATCATAGATCGTTACAATGATGATAAAGCGCAAAATCATGACCAAAGCCACCAACAACAAGCAGAAGAAAAAGGCTTTGGCTACAACCGTCTAGTCAATAACGTGGTGAAAGAATATCTCGACCAACAATACCAATATGATGCATACGGGCAACTCATTCGACAAAAATCTACGCAAGGTGATTTAAACCTTGAGTGGGATGTGTATGGGCGAATGATCAAAAGCCGAAACAGCCAATATACTGCAGAGTATCGTTATGATGCATTAGGTCGCCGTATTCAAAAACGTAGTAAGCACCATCATACGGGGGATGAACATAACATCATCTACGGATGGGATGGTGACACACTGGCTTATGAGTCAACGGAACACGCCACCAAACATTACATTTACGAAAAAGACAGTTTTGTACCTATGCTACAAGCGGTCTATCAAAGCCCAATAGAGTTACACCAAACGCCTGATTGGTCAGACAAGCCGTATAACGTGCATCGTGATCCATTGTGGAGAACTACGAAGCAAAGTAAAGGCTTTGATGATGTATGGTTCTACCATTGTGACCATTTAGGTACACCACAAGAAATGACTGACCATACAGGTTCGATCATTTGGAAAGCTGAGTATAAGGCTTGGGGTGAATGTAAGGCTGAAAAGGCTAAATCGAATTTCTTTGAAAATTCAGAAATTATTTCAAACAACATTCGTTTTCAAGGTCAGTATTTCGACCAAGAAACAGGATTGCATTACAACCGTTATCGGTATTATTCGCCTTATGTGGGAAGGTTTGTAAGTAAAGATCCGATTGGATTGTCTGGTGGGATGAATATTTATGCATATTCAATAAATCCAATTACTTGGGTTGATGCACTTGGATTAGCACCTAAAAAGCCAAAACCACAGCAGAGTTCGGAACCTACTGGTGTTGTCTGCAGTTTGACGAATACTTTAAAATCTTCTGCACAAGGCTTAACTTTAATAAAGCCAGGTACAAAACAATGGATGCAAGCGGTTCAATCTATGAAAAATGGTGGTAATACAAATTTCTTAGTGAGTGATATTGATGATGCAAAAAAACTACTTTCTGATGCCCGTGGAAACATGAACAAGATGCCTAGATATACTGAAGTTGGATATACTAAAGGGTATGAAGTTCACCCTTCAGAAGCGACGACTAATAACGCACCGCATAACAATTTAGATCATTTAAAATGGAAAGATTTTAGTAAAAAAGCTAAGAGTGCAAACAATTGTGGAAAGGGGCATATTTTCTTTGATAGTAAAGGTGCAGTACCTCCATTAAGAAAAGGTGAATAAAATGAATAAAGAAGAATTATATAATCTATCTAAAGAGCGATTGTATATAATCTATCAAGATTTAAAATCATCTAATGTTGATAAAGATATTTTACATTCTATTCAATTTTTTGACGTTATACCTAGCGAATCAATTTGGGAGAATTATATTTCTAAAAATGAAAATAAAGTAATTCATTTTAATAATGACTTGAAAATAAGTGAAAAGTATAGAAACTATACTGATATTGAAAAAGCATTGGATGATTTAAAGTGGTTTACTGATAATAATAAACTGTTTTTTTTATTTTATAATAAGAAAAATACTATTTTATTTGATTTTAATTTTTTTGATTTAATTATTAAAAAATCAAATTTTTTAGATAATGAGGATTATTTATTATATTGTTTTGATACGAAAAAAATTATTACAGGAGGATGGCAAGGTTTTGCAATTTGGGAAAGACCCATTAATTAATTATAATACTTTTACTTCGGTTTACTGATTGGTCAGAAAACCATATAGCGTACATCGTGCCCCATTATGGAAAACTGCGAAACAAAGCAAAGGCTTCGATGATGTATGGTTCTATCATTGTGATCACTTAGGCACACCACAAGAAATGAGTGACCATACAGGTGCAATCATTTGGAAAGCTGAATATAAGGCGTGGGGGGAGTGTAAGACTGAGAAGGCTAAATCAAATTTCTTTGAAAATTCAGAAATCATTAGTAATAACATTCGTTTCCAAGGTCAGTATTTCGATTTAGAAACAGGACTTCACTACAACCGTTATCGCTATTACTCGCCTTATGTGGGGAGATATGTAAGTAAAGATCCGATTGGGTTGTTAGGTGGGTTTAATACTTTTGTTTATGTATCAGATCCTAATGGATGGGTTGATCCTTACGGTCTTTATGGTACGAGAGGAAAACAAAATCGCATGCCAGGCGATAAGCACATGCCAACAAAACAAGGATATCAGCGCCAACATATTATCCCTTATTCTTTGAAAGACCATGAAATTTTTGCTAAATCAGGAATGAATATTAATGGATCGTCTAACCTTATGTACATGCCTGTATGTGAAGGAATTGATAAAAATGAAAAGCTTGGTTTACATCGAGGTTGGACTTCAGAGCATGCAGAATATAATAGAAAAGTTGAAAGAAAACTGGATGCAATACAAGCAAGATCCCGTGGGCAAAATTGGGATTATAGAAAATATCAAAGTGAAGTGTTAAATTTACAAAGAGAATTGAGAGCAGGGACGAAAAATGGTATTTATACTTGCGCATTACCTTTGAAAAAGAAATAGGACTAAAATTATGAATTTTTACACAATTTATCCATCCGAACATGTAGATCGAGATTTTTCTTTTTACTTAAAAGGAAATCAAGACAAAGTTGTTGACTATTTTAAGTTTAATGATAGTAGCACAGGATTTCTAAAGAATCCTAGAATCAATATGACATATGATAATGACTTTGAAGGTAATTTAGATGAAATACTAAATACTGACTTTTATTATTCTGCTTCAGGTATTTTATTATTTTCGAAAAATTTTTATGAAAAGTTGAAAGATGAATTAGCTTCAGAATGTGATTTCTTTAGATGTTTAGTTAATAATACTGAGTCAGATATTTATGCGTTATATATCAAAAATACTGTGAATATATTAGATGATGATGAAAAAATAATAGAAACTAAGAACATAGATTCAACTTTTATCTTAAAAGATAAATCTAAACCATACATTTATATGGTTACTGAAAAATTTGTAAAATTAGTAGAAGAAAATAAGTTAGAAATGCAGTTTTTAGATTTTAAATGATAATTTCATTCAAGCCGCTGGTTGATCAGATAAACCCGATAGTGTACATCGTGATCCATTGTGGAAAACCACAAAACAAAGCAAAGGTTTTGATGATGTCTGGTTCTATCACTTTGACCACTTAGGTACACCGCAAGAAATGACTGACCATACAGGTTCGGTCATTTGGAAAGCTGAGTATAAAGCTTGGGGTGAATGTAAGGCTGAAAAGGCTAAATCGAATTTCTTTGAAAACTCTGAGATCATCAGCAATAACATTCGTTTCCAAGGTCAATATTTTGATCAAGAAACGGGTTTGCATTACAACCGTCATCGTTATTATTCGCCTTATGTTGGACGATTTATATCCAAAGACCCTATAAGTTTAGATGGAGGCTATAATTTATACGTATATGCACCTAATAGTGTAGAGTGGATAGATCCTTTAGGCTTAAGGAGTAGAACTAAAACCTTACCTGTTAATGCAAAAAATAAGAATTCAAAAAAATTAATAAATTGTATTGGAGCATCTGGGAAAAAGGTAAGTGCAGATGATGCTAGAAAAGATGACTATTTGTATAATAATAAAAATGATGCGATGAATGCTGGAGCCAAAATGTTAGGACCTGGTGCGGTTAGAACCTATAATGAAAAAGGTCAGTGGAATGGTTGGAAGAATTCCAAAGGTGAGTCGGTATATTGGAATCATGGTGATTGGGGTAAAGGTGTTGGTACTTCTACATTCCCGCATTTGAACTATGATGTCGGAGGGAAGAAGGGGCACTTATTTATGAAAGATAAAATTGAAAATGCAGGTATGGTAGATGATTTTCATGGTAAATATAAAAAGGCTCAAGGTTGCCCATGAATATATTTGAAATTATTGAAAATAGTGACGATTCAAAATTATTGAGTTTGAGTTGTGATGAAAATGAAGTAAGTTTAATCATTGCTCATGATTATCTTGGAAAGACTATTCGACTAACTTTTCCTTTTGAAAATTTTTTTAATAGCTTTTCAAGCAAAAGTGACGGTATATGCTTTTTATCAATTGAAGATATAGATAATCAATTAGACATAAAAAATGGAATCTATATTCCAGCCACGGATTTTGGTGATTTTATATATGAAATGAAAGAAGGAAATTGTTGTGCTTATGGTCTAAGAGTAAGCAAATTTAAAAAAATTTTCAAAGTCGTGGGCAGTTTTAGAGTGGTTATACCGTGTGAAAATTTAGATAAGATAAATATAGAGTTACTTCATAATTAATATTCTTTGTCTGAATGGTTTTAACTATTATCTATTACAAAGTGATAATGAATAAAAATCAATGATGAAATGGTGCTGGATTAGGTGAAATTGTAAATATGGATGAGTTGTTTATGGATGAAACAACGATTATTACTTCAATTTTACTTAACCATTACAACATCAGGATAGAATAAATATGAATTATTTCGTTTTAAGTGCAACACAAAGTGAAGTTTGTCCAATTTCACTTATTGAAGATTCAATTTTATATATGAATAAAGAACAGGTTAGCTCAGATTTTGAGCATGGGTCTTTACCTTGGTATAACTATAAGACTAGTAACAATTGTGAGTTGCCTAAAGAAGGAGTTTTTGTTTTAAAAAATAAGAACACGAAAATATCTTTTCGAAATATTAATAAAAATATTTATATTGTTAGTGAATGTTTTAAACGGATATTACAAAATTATATAAGTACAGATTTTTTAAAAGTAGAAGTAGTGGATGAAAAATTAGAAATAATTGATGAAAATGAATACTTTATTTTTAGATTTAATAATCTGTTAAATTATATTGATGTAATTGATACAAATAAGTCTAATTATCAACTTAATGAAGATTACTTGATTTTAGAAAAAGCTTATTTATTAGATAGTTTGAAAGAAAATATTTTTAAAATTTATGATATGGATTCAGCACAAGATACTTTTTTTATAAGTGAAACTGTTAAAAATGAAATTGAAAAAGTTGAGTGTAATGGTATAAGAATAGACGATGTTTCAACAGCAAAGTGGCGAAATTCAGATGATTTTACTGTCATGTTTTTAGAAGAAAATGAAGTGAATGAATATGTGTGGCCGATCTAATGATATTGTAAACTGTAATTTTAGAAACAGATATGAATATTATTAACTTCCTTTAAAAATAATAGTACCATTGGAGGTTGTAAAAGGCTTTGTTGCATAAAGATTAGGAAGATAAAACTATCCCAAGTATTCCAAATTTAAGAGACAACTTGGGTATGAGGGCGACCTAATTTGTACTAGCTCAAACCCGATCTGACAGTTACCCATTTTTTAGTGTGCCTGTCAGGTTAAATCTGGGCTAAATTTTTCTCAGCCCAAATTCGTTTTCCATCAAGTAATGTTTCTAGCGGTGTGCGACCGCAGCACATTTTTCCCTGATGAGTTCGTTCAGTATTATAGAATTTCAGCCAAACGTCTAGATCAGCTTGTAATTCCTCTAATGTGCTATACAGCTTCTTCCTAAAGGTAATTTGATAAAATTCCTGCAAGATCGTCTTATGGAAACGCTCGCAGATCCCATTAGTTTGCGGGGAAGCAGTTTTTGTTTTGGTGTGGTCAATATCATTGATGGCTAAATACAGCTCATAATCATGTTGTTCCACTTTGCCACAATATTCAGTGCCTCTGTCTGTCAGAATACGCAGCATAGGTAGATCCTGTGATTGATAAAACGGGAGTACGCGATCATTTAATAAATCTGCTGCTGTAATCGGTGTTTTCGTTGTATAAAGCTTGCAATGCACAACTTTGCTGTAGGTATCGATGAACGTTTGTTGATAAATTCGACCAACACCTTTGAGATTGCCAACGTAAAATGTATCTTGCGCTCCAAGATACCCTGGATGGTGTGTTTCTATTTCACCACAAGCAACATCATCTTCATGTTTACGCTCAAGCGCAGCAATCTGATGATCATTTAACTCAATTCCATCTTTAGCCACCTTGGCTTCTAAGGCTTTCAGTCGCTTTTTAAAGTTTTCTAAATCGTGGCGAAGCCAAATAGATCGAACTCCACTACCTGAAATGAATACACCATTTTTACGTAATTCATTACTGGTAAGGTGTTGACCATAAGCGGGGAATTGGATTGCGAAATCAATCACAGCTTGTTCTGTAGTATCATCCACGCGGTTTTTTAGATTCGGTACTCGTCGGGATTTATTGATGAGTGAATCGACATCACCTGACTGAACTAACTCTTGATAGCGATAGAAAGTATCTCGAGAAACACCCATCACCTTACAAGCTTTAGACACATTCTGAAGTGCTTCAGCCAAATTGAGTAAACCTACTTTGTGTTTGATGATTTGATTGTTAGTATGTAACATAAGAAAGTTACCTTTGTTTGATTAAGATTTCGACACCTTTAAAAAAACGGGTAACTTTCTCTTTTTCAAGATCAATGTCTGATCAGATCTGAACTAATACAGGTTAAAATCACCGAATATGAGTAATAGCCCTCCTGGGTTAACATGGCATCATAATGATCAAAGTGGTTTACTCAATTTGGTTGATAGAGGAGACCATGCTAATAATCATGGTATATATCATCCAGATGGCACTGGTGGTCGTGATAAATGGGGTGGGGGAAAACCAGGAAGACAAGGTAAATTAGATCAAGCAACAGGTTGTCCATTATGAGTATGTTTAAAAATAAAGTTTATAAAATCGAAGATTTTATAAACTTGGTAAAAGAGAAAAAAGAAAGATTGCCTAATTATGACTTTGAATATTGTTATGCAGTATATGCTAAAAACGATAATGTAGAGATTCATGATGAGGTATTCATTGGAAATAGTATTGATTTCGATGAAAATGATAACGAAGTTTACCCTGAATTTGTTATTACAAATGGTTTTCATTACTTTTGTTCAGATCAGAATATTCAAGATGTAGTTGACTTGGCCATTAGGCAAGATGCTGATGTATCGAATGAGAAATTAATTGATGCACTGAATTATTATATTGATAATGATGATTTTAAGGATCAATAAACTAAAGAATATTTAAGTTAAGGATTAACTTGTTTTTAGTTATAAATTGGCTCTGTTGCACAAGCAGCGCCAATAAATTATTTTGTGTTTTTTTATTATCTAATCAAATGAATATACTCATGCTTCAGCAATTTTAGGCAGAATTATTGATTTTATGTCATTTAAATCTTATTCATTACAAAATTCTGCCCAATCAGCCATTAAGCCTTTTCGTTTTTCAAAATATGCTCCACGTAAGTCAGCAGCTTCTACCTCATCTGGTAGTTTATGTACGAGTGCATTCTCATAGATTTTACGTGGGTAATCGGTTTTATCAGCAGCAAAATTACTTGGAATTGGTCCCTTTTCTGCACGGTTGCGTGTTAGTGCAGCCATTACAATTCGATTGTTAAGTTCAATATTGTCCCAATTGATAAGAACTAAAACACTAATACCTGAAGGGTATCAGGTGCACTACATAATTCCAAAAAGCACAGATTCATTACGAGATGTTAATAAATTGTGTAAAAATTTTGATGTGCATAATGTAAATAAATTAATTGCTTTACCTAAAGATGCAAATGTTCCACTTAAAACTGGGGGAGGTTTTGGAAAAACTACACACTTTGGATATCATTCTGGATATAACGAAGCTGCTATTGGCGCTATGAAAGTTGCAGCAAGATTTAAACCAAATGTCGGTAGGTGTAAGAAATTAGCTGTGGTTCAGGGGGCATTAAAAAAACAATTGCAAGCAGGAGGGCAAACAATGTATGGCAATGCATACCCTAATGGTACTGGTGGTGTTGAAAAAGATTGGATGAATACGGTTAGCAACCACGTGAGAGGAAAATAAATGAAGACTTGGGATCAAGTAGTAGAAAGTGCAGCTGAATTTATATCTTTTTTGGAAAAAGGTAATTTTTATAATACTAAGTTTAGTACTGAAAAAGATTACAAGATTATTTTTGATGCTAATTTAGGAATAGATTATGCGACTAATGACAGTTTTGATGATTTTGATGAATGGGAAACTGTGACTGATACCCCCGATATTTTTCCAGAAAGCTTTGAATGGAACGATCAGATTAAATATAAACTAAAACAAAAAAATTATTTTGGATTTGAAAATCAAGAATTTAACGGAGCTAAAGAAAAATGGATAATGGGTGAAGCTTGTCTGATAGTAGAGTTGATGTATAGAGATATAGGTATAATATTTCAATGTTATGCAAATGACTATTTTCCTACAATCTGGAAAGAAATTTTAGAAATATATTTAAATAGTGGTTTTCCGTGTGGATGGGATGGTCATCTACCTGAAGGGAAAATTGTAGTTTTTTCTAATCAATAAAATTTAAAATCAGTACGCTATTTCAAATTATACAAAGCTCAATGATAGCTTCATTGAGCTTATTTTTATTTTAATAATTCATATAACGTACGCCAAAATTTGCTATCGAAAACCACAAAACAGAGCAAAGGCTTTGATGATGTATGGTTCTATCATTGTGATCACTTAGGCACAGCACAAGAAATGAGTGACCATACAGGTGCAATCATTTGGAAAGCTGAATATAAGGCTTGGGGTGAATGTAAGGCTGAAAAGGCTAAATCGAGTTTCTTTGAAAATTCTGAAATTATTTCAAACAACATTCGTTTTCAAGGTCAGTATTTCGATCAGGAAACAGGATTACATTACAACCGTTATCGGTATTATTCGCCTTATGTGGGGCGATTTGTAAGTCGTGATCCTATCAAATTGTTAGGTGGTTATAATATTTATCAATATGCCCATAATTCAATTAGATGGGTAGATCCATTAGGTTTAGCTCCTAAAAAGGAGTGTAGTACACCTAAAAGAGAACCAGAAATTATTAAACAAGCGGGTTCATTTGAAGCTGCTCGAAAAGAAGCTTTACAATTAATAGGACCCTTAGTTCCCGGTACAAGACAAGACCAAATTGGAAACTTAGGCGAAGGCAAAGGGAAGAAGGTAGGCTTTTTTGGTATAAGTGCTACAAAAAAAGAATATGTTCGATATAGATTGGATTATGATCCTATTAAAGGTCCTCATATCAATGTAGACGTAGGCAAAGGTGTCTGTGGAAAACGCTATGCTATAAAATTCCCAGGAAACGAAAAAACATTCATAACTCTTTTAAAAAGGAATACCTAATGTTGACACCATCATTTATTTCAAAAGAACTATTAGGCTCGGTTGAGCTAACAACCACAGATTTAGAAAAGGAAATTCTTAATTTAGGATTAAATATAAAAAGTCATGGGGTGATTGATAAAGAAACTTATAAGCTTAATCTTCTTGTTCAGAATGAAAGAGATTTCTTACTTAATAAAATACGTGAATTTCTTATTGATAAACCACTTTATGAAAAAGTGGAAATATTCTGGTCTAACTTAAATAAATATTCAATTATTTGCGAAATTGCATTTATTCTCGAAAATTTAGACAGTATTTTTGATGAGGATTGGGATTTTTGGATTGTGGATAAAAATAAAAAATGGATTATTGAAAGTTATCATGAAGAAGAATTGGCAATATTTCTTATAAATTAAAGTGTACTAGCTCAAATCTGAGATGCATTAGGTCGCCGTATTCAAAAACGTAGTAAGCACCATCATACAGGTGATGAACATAACATCATCTATGGATGGGATGGTGACACACTGGCTTATGAGTCAACGGAACAAGCCACTAAACACTATAGCTAAATACCAAATAAATCATTACAGTAATCTTTAAATAATTTATCAATATCTTTAACTCTAAACTTAGTTCGAATCGCCTTGACTCGTGACCACATATTTTCTATTGGATTTAAATCTGGA
>NZ_VOZI01000008.1:0-162578 GCF_013419835.1 Acinetobacter sp. YH12052 | reverse complement strand
AATAGCAAGAGTGAACCACCTGATCCCTTCCCGAACTCAGAAGTGAAACCTCTTAGCGCTGATGGTAGTGTGGGGTTACCCATGTGAGAGTAAGTCATCGCCAGCTCATTATTCGAAACACCCCCTGCACTAGTCAGGGGGTGTTTTTTTATGCGTGATGAAAAGGGAAGAAAAAAATAATAAGAAAAGCAGAAGAAAAAACAGGGAAATGATAGATATTTAAAAAGAATAAGGCCGATCAACAATAAACTCGTCTAGAACTCTTTTATATCATTTAAAATGTTTTGCTAATGAAAATGTGTAATAAATCAATATAATAAAATCGTTTGTCTCTTTAATAATATATAGGGTATTTAAGATGTTTTTAAAAAAATTATTAGCTACAGTTTTATTTGCATTTGTTTCTTTCAATACTACAGCCGGTGTGTATCAGGGTAAACTAAGTGAATGTTTGGTAAATAAAATTTCAGCAAAAGAGAGTCAGAACTTAACAGCTTGGATTTATTTGGCATTTTCAGCACATCCAGAAATTTCTAAATATAGTAAAGTAACGCCAGTTGAGATACAAAAAATTGATAAAAATATGGCTATTCTATTTCAAGATTTATTTACTAAACGTTGTAATGCTGAAATCAAAGCTGTTACAGAAAATGAAGGAACAAATGCTCTAGGTAAAGCATTTGAACTATTGGGAAATCGTGCAGCTGAAAATCTGATGAAAAATCCAATTGTTGAAAAACGTATTGCATCATTTGCGCAATATTTTGATGAAGATAAAATGCGTCAATCTATGAAATAATTGAAGAGATTAGACCTAACAAAATTTATCCTCTTAAGCTTAGTTAGGTCTATATGGTTAAATAAAAGATTAAATTTTTAGAAATTATAAGGAACTTTTTAAATTATTTTGATGTTCTTTAACTTGTTTTGCATAACGTTTGCCTTGTTTTTTCATTTTTCGATTGGTGTTATAAGCAGTAGGTCCGACATTATAGTAGGCTAAAGCTTTTGGAATACTACCTGCCGCATTTTTATATTTAGTTAAAATAAATGACCCACAATTAATATTGGTTAATTCGTCATATAAATCCCCAGGGCATGTTGCTTGCCAATAACGTGGCATCACCTGAGTTAAACCGACTGCACCTGCAGGAGAACTGACATAAGGGCGGAAAGTTGATTCTTGGCGAATAACGGCAGCCAGTAGTAAAGGATCTAAGTTGTATTGATCGGCAGTTTGCACAATGTAGGGTGACACTCGATTTGCAGTTTCAGGATTGACTGAATAGGCCTTTTGGATCCCTGATGAAAGTTTAACTGCACGTTTTTCTACAGAGCCACCACCTAGTGATGAACATCCAGAAATCAGGGTTACAGATATAATAACAGTTGAAAACTTTAAGTTGTGAGCGTTTAGGAGCGACGAAAGACGAGTTGAAAGGCGAGTTTTATTCAGTACATTCTGCATTTATATTCACTTTAAAATAATCATGGCTAAGTGTAATTTCTAAAGCGATATTATGAACTGGAGACTTAGAGGTCAATATTTTCTTAAGATGCTCTGTACAGTGAAATTGTAAGAATTGATGGAAATGTACTCAAATTACATGATTTTTTAAGTGAAGAGAGAAAAACAGATCGTGTTAATTGAGTCAGTATTTCTCTCTTTACATTCTTACTTAAGATTGTGGGGCATTCAAATCCCGAGAACTTTAGTTATAAAAAACTAGAATATCCACTCATTAAATATCCCTATTTGGAAAAGCTATAACTCTTTTCAGAGGTATTAGTGGAATCTGAGTTTAAAGCGTTTTAAGCATCCAAATTTCGCATGCTTGGCTATGACCTGTATTGCCCTTGGGAGCTTGTAAATGTTGAAATCCTACTTTTTCATAGAGTTTTACCGCTTGTCCAAGTGTATGTGTAGTTTCTAAATAACACGCTTTAAAATTATGATCTTTGGCGAATTGAAAACAAAGTTCTAAAATATCTTTGGCTAAGCCATGACCACGTAATTCAGGCATAAAATACATTTTTTGGATTTCTAAAATGCTTGAGTCTCCAGCTAAAGGAGAAAGGCCGCCACCACCTAAAATTGTACCGTGTGGATTTTCAATAACCCAATATTGTGCATTTGCTTGTGCATAAACGTGATATAAATCATCTAAAATTGGATCTGCAACAGCAAATCCTGACTCTGGCGCTAATCCAAATTCTTTGGAAACTGTGCGAATGACATTGGCAATGCTTACATTGTCTTCAAGTTGAAGTGGTCGGATCTGAAACATAATCATCGAAAAACAAAAAGATGGATTGTTTATAGACTGATCCTATAAAAAAATCCATCTCTAAGTTTAAAATTACTCAAGCAAAAAATTACTTTAATTCGCTTGAACTTTTACCCAGTTCACGACGTGCAACGATTAATTGTTGAATTTGCTGTGTGCCTTCAAATATATCGAGGATTTTTGAATCACGTGCCCATTTTTCTAATAATTCATCTTCGCTATAGCCGACAGCCGCTGCGAGTTCTACACACTTTAACGTGATTTCATTACCTACACGGCCTGCTTTTGCTTTAGCGATGGATGCTTCACGTGAGTTTGGTTTTTTGTTGTCGGCCATCCATGCGGCTTTGAGCATGAGGAGACGTGCTGCTTCCCAGTCTGCTTCCATTCGATATATTTGTGCAGCAATATTCGAGCTTTGTAAGATCGGTGTTGAATACTGCTCATCTAATTCATCTTTAAAGATTTCTTTAATTCGCTCTAAAGATGCCTTGGCACAGCCAATAGCCATCGCGGCAACGAGTGGGCGAGTATTATCAAAAGTTTCCATAACCCCAGCAAAACCCTTTGCTACATCAATTTCAGCATTGCCTAATAAGTTTGCAGCAGGGACACGACAATCTACAAAGCTAATGGCAGCCGTATCAGAAGCTTTAATACCCAATTTATGTTCTAGGCGTTCTACAGTCATGCCCAGCGTACCTTTTTCAACAACAAAGGATTTAATCGCTGCACGGCCTAATTTTTTATCTAGCGTTGCCCAAACCACCACGGAATCAGCACGCTCACCCGAGGTGACAAAGATTTTTTCCCCATTGAGAATGTATTCATCGCCATCTTTCGTCGCTGTTGTCCGAATAGCAGCAGAATCAGAGCCGCAATTGGGTTCTGTAATGGCCATAGCGGCCCAAGTTCCTTTTAAGCGTTCTAGTTGTTCATCATTGGCTACTGCTGCAATAGCCGAATTTCCAAGCCCTTGTCGAGGCATACTGAGCAACAGGCCTGTATCTCCATAGCACATCTCGATGATACTGAGGGCTGTCGACATATTGACACCGTTTTTATTACCAGTGTCTGTGTCACCACGTTTATTGACGGCAGCACCTGCATTCATGCCATCTCCGCCATCATTCATACCGTCGACGAGGGAAGATAACATGTCTAACTCTTTAGGATAGGCATGTTCGGCTTTGTCATATTTACGTGAAATAGGACGTAGAACATTTAATGCGACTTCATGGGCTTGGTCGATCAGCAATTTAAATTTTTTCGGATTTTGTAAGTTCATGGACATTTCCTTGTTTTTATTTTGCTGAATTAAGCATGCAAGCCAGATTGAAGAATCGCTGTGGCACGTAAGTCTCGATACCAACGTTCTACGGGATGTTCTTTGGTAAAGCCGTGACCACCTAATATTTGCACGCCATCGGTCCCAATTTTCATCGATTTTTCAGCACATAGCACGCGAGCTAAATAGGCTTCACGATGAAAAGGCTTGCCGGCTTCGGCTAGGCTTGCTGCATTGAGGATGAGCATATGCATGGCATCAATTTCGATTGCCATATCTGCAATCATAAATGCCACACTTTGACGGTGCGAAATTGGCTCTCCAAAAGCTGTACGTTCGTTTGCATATTGAATGCAATATTTTTTGACTGCAGTTGCGGTGCCAACAGCCATGGCACACCACATTAAGTTGCCAAGATCGATAAATGAGGTGTAATTGAAATCTTGATCTCCTAAGCGTTGGGCAGGGGTCTGATCAAATTTTAAAGTTACCGTTTCAGTGGCTTTCAAACCCATAGCAGGTGTTTTTTTTGCGCTAATGCTCTGGTCGCGTTGCACAATAAAAACTTCAGGCTGTCCATTGAGCATGGCACTCACTAACAGCACATCTGCCTGTTCGCCTAGAAGGACTAAGGTTTTCTCCCCACTGATTTTATACTGCTGGCCATCAGCAATCGCGTGAGTTTTAAGTTGATAGGGATTAAATGCCGCTGTTGCCTCTTGAACCGCAAAGCTTGCACGTAGGGCTGAATCATCTGCAAATGCCGCTAAGTAGGTTGCTTGAACAGATTCGGAACCCCATTGGGTAATGGCGTTGATACAGCTAAACGTCGACAGTAAACCTGCTGTTAAACTAAAGTCACCTTCAGCCAATTGTTCAGCAATTAAGATATTGCTAATGATATTTTTTTCTGCCGCGACGCCACCCAAATCTTCAGGTAAGGCATAATAATTTAGACCTAGATCTTGGATATGTTGCCATAACGCTTCAGGAAATCTTTCCTCTTGATCGGCTTGATGAGCAAGTGGATACAAGACTTCTGTGGCAAACTGCTGCATCGCATCAGCAGTCATTTGTTGTTCTTCAGTCAGGTTTAAATCAAATAATGATTTTTGTTGATTAGGCAAACGTTGCTTATGCACATCTTTGTTGGTCTGAAATACTTTTTGCGTCTGGCTCAGGGTTTTAAAACCAGCTTTTGAGCTTTGATACAAAGATTTTTCAACAAATTTGCGCAGTTTAAACTGATCGAGTACATCACTTCCGGCAATTTTAGTTAAAAGTGAGAGTCCAAATCCTTGTGCCTTGTTTACCATATTGGTCATTGTTGTTTTCCATTTGCGTTGTTCTTATTTAATGCTGACATGCCAAAGATAGAAAAACCATGTCATAAATGACATGCATGATTGTCAAAGATAAACGGCGAGATTAGGTGGGATTTGATAGCTAAATAATTAATTAAGAATAGAAAAGTAAAAAGGCTTAAAAGGATTTTTATTTTAAAATTGACTTGGCTGACATTTGAGTCAGCCAAGTCTTGAAGTGTGCATTGAGTGATTATTGATATTTTTGAATCATACGACGAACATTGGTTTTCGCTTCAATGACGGTCATAAAGGTATATGCACCGATAAATTTACGGCTGATAAACATAAACTCTTTAGGTGGAACTGAGAAGTAGCGAGATGCCATCGATTTTGAAGCTTGTTGCATTACACGGCTATGTAATTGGCTTTTTTTCCAGTCATAGCGTTGTTGTTCGTCCATAACACCAGCAGGGATGTTTGGGTTATTTTCAGTGCTACTAAATGCCTCTGTTGCTAACAGAAAGACTTTGGCCATATCGGGTTTAATACTTTGTGGAATACCATCAAAGAACTCATAACCTGTCATCGCTTTGACCATTTGCTCAGCGCTATGGTGATAACCCGCGGTAATCAAATTACGTGCAACGCCTAATAGATGCTCATCGAACTGACGGATTGCACCAAAGTCGAGGAGTACGATTTTATCTGGTACATCCGCACCATTGCCCAAACGCACCAAATAGTTTCCGAAGTTAGGGTCGGTTTGCATTTCACCCCATTCAAAAATTTCACGTACGGCAATCTCAAGTGATGCTTCACCTAAGGCATTGCGACGCTCTTGAGGAAGTGACAGCATTACTGGGCTGTTAATCGGTACACCACGTTCAAAAGTCATACACAGCACTTGAGGTGTTGAATAACCATCAATGATTTGCGGCACGATATAGCGCGGGTCTTCTTTTAAGCGTGCAGCAAAACGGCGAGTGGTATCTGCTTCGATTTTATAATTTACTTCACGATGCATCATTTCACGAACTTCATCAAACCACTGATCAAATTCACGCGTTTGAGGAACCATTCGTGTCAGTTTGAGCATGTTTTTGAATAGATTCATATCCGAATCGATTGCATCTGCCACACCCGGATACTGGATTTTTAAAACCAGTTCTAAACCATCAGATTTGCGTTTTGCACGGTGAACCTGTGCCAGAGATGCTGTGCCAAGTGGCTCATGATCAATCACGAGATCATCAAGCTTTGAGCCAAGTTGATTTTGTAATTGGACTTTGATGGCTGGCCATGCCAATGCAACTGTTTGATTGTTCAGCGTGTTGAGGGCTTGGGTGATTTCTTCAGGCAGAAAATGTTCACCATACAACGCCATCATTTGCCCAATTTTTACAATTGAACCTTTTAATTTACCAATTTCTGCGACGAGATATTCAGCCTGATCTTTCATGGCTTTTTTACGCTTTTTCTCTTTTTCTTCTTCACTCGAAAAAATAGAAGTGGCGTTTGATGCTGCCCAACGAGTTCCCGCAAGTAGCGATGCCTTTGCGATAGATAAGCGTCGATCCATAGAAGACGTTTTCAAGTGTTTGAGCTTATCGTTCTGATCTGACATGTAAATTAAATCCTTTAATCAGCAATTCGCAGAAAAATACATTGTAGCTAATTTTAACGTTTCTTAACGTATTAAAATAGTTCAACTTACTGAATATGCAGTAAGCATTTGCAAACTTAAGCAAGATGCCACGTAGACAGGCACATTGGAAAAGAAAACTATAAACGATATTTGATTTTTACCGTATCGTTTTGCATCAATGCCGCTTTATGTTCTTCAATATGTTGATGAATAAGGTGTTGGACAGATTCGTCTTTAAATCCGGCAGCATAACCTTTGACAATAATAATGCTCGGTAAGCTAAAAAATAGGGTACGAGCGTTTTCTAAACTCGGATCAGGGAAAACTTGATGTTCGATCAGCAGTTGCTGAAAAAATGCCTTTTCATTTTGCACGTTTAAAGACTGAGTGTCTTCCCAATAGCTTTGACGCATAGCCATGAGGTTATTGTGCTTATAGCTCATTGGAGCTCCGCATTTAAAATTTAACTGTTTGTATGGGGATGATTTTAAGAAATTAAAGCTTAGGATCAAGTACAAATTGCTAAACAATTGAGCTTGAATTGGTTTTTATTCGTAATTTTCATCTAATTAGATTTTATAGAATGCTGAAGAAAGGCATAAAGTACACATTTCATTTCAGCGAATGTATCAGACCTCATATATACGGTTATGAAATGCTTTCAAGCGGTGAATAATGCCGTATTTTTATTATAAATAGCATTAAAACAAGGTATCATAGGGTGTTTTAAAAATTATGAACTGGAGACGCCTTAAGTGGATCGACCGACTATTAGCCCTGAACATTTACAGGAAGCAGCTGAAAACCTATCTACAATTCGTGATTATATCCGCTTTGGGGTAACAGCTTTACGTCAATATGATGCCCACTTAGGACAAGGTACAGAAGACTATTTTGCTGAAAGCTCAGCATTGGTTTTACAAACGTTATCTCTAGATTGGAATGCAGATGCGGAAATCTTAGATGCGAAATTATTGCCAAGTGAAGTTGCAGAATTTTTAGCATTGTTAGAACGTCGTATTAATGAAAAAGTTCCGACGTCTTATTTACTAAACTTGTCGTATTTCTTTGGTAAGCCATTTTATGTTGATGAACGTGTACTAATTCCACGTTCTCCAATTGCAGAGTTAATTGAAAACCGTTTTGCACCTTATTGTTTAGGCGAAAATGGCGAAATGGGTGCTGCGGTTAATAATCTACCTGAAAATACCAATCCAAAAACTCCTCAGCGCATTTTAGATATGTGTACGGGTTCGGGTTGTATCGCGATTGCTTTAGCTTATGCATTCCCAGACGCTGAGGTTGATGCAACAGATTTGTCTAAAGATGCACTTGAAGTGGCGCAAATTAACTGTGAACACCACAATAAACAATATCAAGTGGCTTTACTTGAGTCTGATTTATTCGCCAAAATTCCAGCAGAAAATCAATATGATTTAATCGTGTCGAATCCACCATATGTGGATGCTGAAGACATGGCAGATTTACCAGAAGAATTCCACCATGAACCTGAAATGGCGCTTGCTGCGGGTCAAGATGGTTTGGATCTTGTGCGTAAAATGTTGGCACAAGCTGCAGATTACCTGACTGAAGATGGCTTAATTGTGATCGAAGTGGGTAACTCAGAATGGGCAATGCGTCAAAACTTCAATACCGTTGATTTTTACTGGTTACAGTTCCAAAAAGGCGGTACAGGTATCTTTGCATTGACTGCTGCTCAATGCCGCGAATACCGAGATTTATTCATTCAATCTGTTCAAGCATAAGGAGTCGTTTGACATGGCAGGTAATAGTATAGGGCAACTCTTCCGTGTAACGACTTGTGGTGAATCTCATGGCGTTGGTCTGATGGCCATTGTGGATGGGGTTCCACCGGGTATTGAACTGACTGAAGCCGATTTGCAAAAGGATCTGGATCGTCGTAAGCCGGGCACATCTAAGTTTGCAACTCAGCGTAAAGAACCCGATGAAGTTGAAATTATTTCAGGCGTATTTGAAGGCAAAACGACGGGCACATCGATTGGTCTATTGATCCGTAATACAGATCAAAAATCAAAAGATTATGGCAACATTGCGCAAACCTTCCGTCCGGGTCATGCAGACTATACGTATACACATAAGTATGGTTTCCGTGATTATCGTGGTGGTGGCCGTTCGAGTGCTCGTGAAACTGCGATGCGTGTTGCTGCAGGTGCGATTGCTAAAAAATACTTGTTTGAGAAATTCGGCATCGAAATTCGTGGTCATGTAACGCAAATTGGTACCGAAAAAGCACAGAAATTGGACTGGAATGAAGTTCCGAATAACCCATTTTTCTGTGGTGATGCAGATGCCGTCCCACGTTTTGAAGCTCTAGTAACGTCACTTCGTGAACAAGGAACGAGCTGTGGCGCTAAACTGGAAATTATTGCGACACAAGTGCCAGTTGGCTGGGGCGAGCCTGTATTTGATCGTTTAGATGCAGATATTGCACATGCTATGATGTCCATCAACGCTGTAAAAGGTGTTGAAATTGGTGATGGCTTTGGTGTTGCCGAGCAGTTTGGTCATGAAACCCGTGATGAGTTAACTACGGATGGTTTCTTGGCAAACCATGCTGGCGGCATTTTGGGTGGTATTTCGAGTGGTCAGGACATTCGTGTTGCGATCGCCTTGAAACCAACAGCTTCCATTACTACGCCGGGTAAAACCATTACGATTAATCGTGAAGATACAGATGTGTTGACCAAAGGTCGCCATGATCCTTGTGTCGGTGTTCGTGCGACACCAATTGCAGAGGCGATGTTGGCAATTGTGCTTATGGATCACTTCATGCGTAACCGCGCACAAAATGCGGATGTAGTCGCACCATTTGCCCCAATTGAACCCAAGTGAGGAAACAAAGCGCTGCTTTGTTCCGAACGCGGTTGGTGAGTAGCGTTAGCGAGTCACAGTAGATAAATAACAAAGCGTTGCTTTGTTCCGAACGCGGTTAGTGAATAGCGTTAGCGAGTCACAGTGGATAAATAACAAAGCGTTGCTTTGTTCCGAACGCGGTTAGTGAATAGCTTTAGCAAGTCACAGTGTATAAATAACAAAGCGTTGCTTTGTTCCGAACGCGGTTGGTGAGTAGCGTTAGCGAGTCACAGTGGATAAATAACAAAGCGCTGCTTTGTTCCGAACGCGGTTGGTGAATAGCTTTAGCAAGTCACACTGATGAGAAAATTGCATAAAAAAACCAGACAATTGTCTGGTTTTTTTATTTCGGTAAACTAGGCCTATGAAAATAAATAGCAAAAAAATATGAATATACGAAATGCTTTACTTGGTGATATTCAGCAGCTTGAAAGCTTAATGAATACAGCCTATCGGGAAAATCATCCCAAGAGTTGGACGACAGAACATCATATTGTTCGAGGAAATCGAATAAATGTGTCTCAACTCAGTCAACTCTTACAAAAAAGGGATTTTCATTTATATGTGATTGAGTCGGTACATGCGCAGATCATGGGGTGTATTGGTATTCAAATGCAGGGGAAGAGCTGTGAAATTGGTCATTTTGCAATTCATCCAAATGAGCAAGATCAGGGCTTAGGAAAAAAATTATTGCAATTTGCAGAACAGCAAGCGATGTTGATTGAACCCAATGTTGAAGAATTTGTGATGTATGTGATTGATCGGCGTTTAGAATTAATAAAATATTATCAACGACGTGGCTATAAGCTTACAGATGAAAATCAAGCCTATCCTCTTCATCTAGAGGTAGGTCAACCGATTTGTGAACTGACAATTAAACAATTAATTAAACGAATAAAATAAAGACCATGTGATGCATTTGATCAATTTATAAAGCGAGATGAATAAAAAATCCCCAAAAAACATACACTAACTTTTGGGATTTTGATTTTAGACTATTTGGGCTTAAGAGTAAGCACGTAAAAATAGTCGGTAGGCATCTGATGATTTTTGGTTTTTTAGCATATAGTGTGCGATTTCACCTTGGTTGGTATTCATAATCACCGCAATATCTTTTGCGTCACAGAATTGTTTAAGCACAGTATCTGGGATCATCACGGTATTAGAAGAATCAATCACATTTGAATTATCTAAGCGACGATAATTTGTTTGACCTATTGCAGGATAAGACAATACTTTGCCGTCGATCACAAAAGATATTTCATTCATATCAAGCTGCTGTTGATCATAAGAATGCAGTGAAAGTGCATACTCACCTTTATTCTTTTGCTAATCAATTGCAAGTTCAGGACATTTTTGTCCAGTTTCACACAGTAATTGACCTCGAGTAATGGTTCGTTGGATTACGTTACTGTTTTCAACGGTATTGACACCATTCAGCTTTAATGTTCTGGTTTCAGGTTTATTTTTAGGTACGGTAATACAACCTGTGAGTAGTAGGAGTGTAAATCCTAGAACTAAATAATTTTTCATGTGTTTTTCCATGTTAGCGTTATTTTTATAAGCAATATTTATTTTGGCGCATATTCACACAGAAAAAACAAAAAAGTAAAATACATCACACTTTTCTAGTTTTGTTTGAGCACTGCTTTGATATAAGTGGTCGATATTCAAATAAAAAATATTATTAAGTGATGTAAATCTTATTTCATTGAAATTTAGATAACTTAAGTAAGATCTGTGATTTTGCGCTATCAATCTGCTCGGGATTGGTTTGTCGAGACAATTGGTCACGTGGTTTTTCGCCTAAAAAATATTTGATCCGTTCAGCATTCGCACCCGATGGATGGGGAAGTCCTGCTAAAATCTGCTGATCTTTTAAATAGCCTAAGCTGCTTACATAATTTAAAACCTCATCTACACCTTTGCCTAGCGGAATATAAATTGCGTTCGGAAGCTGTTGAATCATAGGAATAAAATAATCATCAATATGTTGTTTTAATAATTCATTTTTCAACATTGCGGGCGTTGAGCCTGCATAATTTTTTCCATTGACCAAAATACATTGCTGTAAAACCGAACACATTTGCACCATATCTTGATGATTGCTAAATAGCTCTGCAGTGGTCTGTATGCCTAATTGATTCTGTAATCCAATATGATCTAGCAGTTGAGTTAAATTTTTACGAATAGGACCACTAAAAGCACCACTATTCTTGGCAAGTTTAAGTATGTTTTCCTCAGATAATTGCTGCTCTACGCCGTCCTTCGCTGCAATTAATGCATTACGCCATTGTTGTTGGCCTGGGCAGATGCCGACGATGACCACTTTTGCATCATGATTTATGGCCTCGAATGGTGCATAAAAGCTTTGAATAGTTCCCAGAGTTTTAAGACGGAGTAAATCACTTTGAGTTAATTCTTCAATAGAATGTGTTTTGATCACAGATGCAAAGCAAGAGAAAAGGGTAGAATCCGACATAAAACTTCAATCTTTCTAGATATAAATTTCATTCAGTATTTTAAACCTTTATTTTAAAGATGAAGTATTTAGGTATAAAAAAATTGATTTTAAATTTATAACCTAATAACTTAAATCGATATAAAAATATTATTTAACAATATTGACCCAAATAGGACTTGAGATTTGGTACAAATATTGCTCATATCTAACTAAGGCAATACCAAGATGAATGCCGAATAAAAAACGAATGGATGATTGCAGGAGAGAAGCACAGATCGTGCTCGCCGAAGGAGCAAGTTCCCCCAGGAAACTCTCAGGCAAAAGGACTGTAATCATATAAAAATCTGGAGAGAAGTAGGCTAGACCTACTCACCGAAGGGGAAGGTTCACATTGCTTCGCAAGGAACCAAAGCTCTCAGGTAACAATGACAGATGGGGCGAACATAGGAAATATAATTTCCAAGGAGCCTATATGTGTCATATTGTTGTGATTGGTGCAGGTATTACTGGGGTAACGACAGCTTACGAACTCGGATTACTCGGTTATCGTGTCACTGTGGTCGATAAACATCTTTATCCTGCGATGGAAACGTCGTTTGCCAATGGTGGACAATTATCAGCGTGTAATGCTGAAGTCTGGAACCAAAAAGCAACGGTAGTGAAAGGCATCAAATGGATGTCACAAAAAACCGCGCCATTATTATTAAATCCAAGTTTTAATCTACACAAATATTCATGGCTCTTTGAGTTTATGGGGCATATTAAAGATTACCGTGAAAATACTCACGAGACCGTCCGTCTTGCATTGATGGCACGTCAGCGTTTATTTGAAATTGCTGAGCATGAAAACTTGCAGTTTGATTTAGAAAAACGCGGCATTTTACATTTCTTTCATAATCAACATGATTATGAGGTGGCGACTCAAGTTAATAATATGCTCTGTGAGGGTGGCTTAGAGCGTCATCCTGTGACATTAGCTGAAATCCGTGACATTGAGCCTAGTCTGACAGGTGAATACTATGGTGGATTTTATTGCCCAGGGGACGCCACGGGCGACATCCATAAATTTACGACGCAGCTTGCCAAAGCAACAGAACGCTTTGATGTGAAATATATGTGGGGCTTTGAGGTGACTGACTTTGAACATCATGCAAAAGGTGTCAATGTTCAGTTAAAAGCCAGTGATGAAAATATGGAACATCCTGATGCAAATACCATACTTGAAGCAGATGCTGTGGTGGTCTGTGGTGGCGTAGGTAGTTATGAACTTGCGCATAAACTCGGTGACCGCGTAAATGTCTATCCAGTCAAAGGATATTCAATCACCATAAATTTAAATGATGAACAAAGTCAGGCCAATGCGCCTTGGGTAAGTCTGTTGGATGAAAGTGCCAAAATTGTGACTTCACGCTTAGGTGCAAATCGACTACGTGTTGCAGGCACGGCAGAGTTTAATGGCTATAACCGAGATATTCGTGCAGATCGGATTCAGCCCTTAATTGATTGGTCAAATCGTAATTTTAATCTATCAACAGAACATGTGGTGCCATGGGCGGGTTTACGACCAATGATGCCCAATATGATGCCAGTGGTACATGCTGGTAAGCGAGATCATATTTTCTATAATACTGGGCATGGTCACCTTGGATGGACCTTATCTGCGGCAACAGCTGCAATGATCAGCCAGCAAGTGCAGCAAACACATCCGATTTAACTGACATATTGTAGACATCAAAAAAGCCTAAATGTTGAGGCTTTTTTGATGTATCTAAGTCATTCGAATTTGATCTTAATCATATAAACGATAAATCCCTGCAAAACGTTCACAGCCTTTTTGTTCAGTTTTTACTGAGAGTAAGGCTTTACTGTAATTGAACTGATATTTGCAGTCGTGTTCATTATCGGTGATTTGATTTTTTTGTTCGGGTGTTGTGTAAGCTAAAAATGGAATGGTTTGTGTTTCAACTCGATTGTTCGGATTACGATAGGCAATGCCTTCTATTTTGATGCTGTTTTTGCCTAGTTGATGCACCTTTAAATGTACAGGTGATGTCGCAAAATGGCCATTTTCAAATTTAAGATAATGCTGCGTTAAACTTTGGTTCATTGAGGTATAAATATTCAAATCTTCATGGCGAAGCTCGAATTGTTGTTTAAAACACTCCAAGTTTTTGCATTGCTGAACTCGGCTGTACCATAATTTTTGCGTATCTATCAGCAAGCGTACAGGGGCATCGGTAATCAACTGCGCCGTTAAAAAAAGCCCATCTAACTTTTCACGCTGTTCTTCAAAACCGTCAGAACAGTAATTTTTTTTTGCCTGAGTATTGGCATGATCACAGTCAATCTTTTCTGCATGCGTAAACGTCGCTAGGCTAGAACCTATTAGCAGAACTAGTCCGAATTTTTTGATGATATTTATTTCAGTTTTCAACAGCATGATCGCTTATACTTTCACTATGTTGCGCTTGCCCACACTATAGCGAAATAGAAAGCGTGAATACAAGATTTCAATCATTATTTTCTCAAGGAACTCAAGCATGATAGCTCAAATTCGTATCGGTCAGGGCATGGATGTGCATGCATTTGAAGAAGGTGACTTTGTAACGCTTGCTGGTGTTCAAATTCCACATACACATGGACTCAAAGCACATTCAGATGGTGATGTGGTACTGCATGCGCTTTGTGATGCATTATTAGGTGCTTTGGCACTTGGAGATATTGGTCAGCATTTTCCAGATACAGATCCAAAATTTAAAGGTGCCGATAGTCGAGTACTTTTAAAACACGTCTACCAACTGATTTTAGATCGTGGATATGTACTTAATAATGCTGATATTACCGTGGCTTGTGAGCGCCCTAAACTAGCAAAACATAATTTAGAAATGCGTCAAAGTATCGCAGATGTTATGGATGTTGAAGTTACACAAATTAGCATCAAAGCGACCACCACCGAAAAATTAGGGTTTACTGGTCGCCAAGAAGGTATTCTTTCTACTGCAACAGTACTGATTTCTCACGCAAAATGATCTGGATGGATCAGTGCATGTTGTAAATCTTGAGTTGCTTTACGGCCTTGAAGTTGTAAGGCAACCGCATGGATTAAACCTGTCCATGTTTCATTGGGTTTCCAAATTTGATGCATCAAATCTTGAGCCTTTGGCATATCAACATCCATATAGTATTGACGATATAAATACATCAAACTGCTGACACGGAAGTTTTTCGCACAGTGTAGCCAAACCGTTTGACCTTGAACCAAATGGTCAATCATATCGAGTACTAAAAGGCATTGATCATCTGAAGGGGTATCCCAAGAGATCGGAACTTGAATGTAGTTCAGGCCTAGATCTAGGCAAATGCGGTCTTCATGCTCGATATGATTGGATGCATCGGTCAGTGCTAAATTAATAACCGTTGAAACACCATATTCTTTGATCGTTTGAAGCTCAGAAGGAGATGGTTGTCCTGACGTTAATAAGTGTTCATGTATATATTGGAAGTTTTCAATGTGACTTAACGCATTTTCGATTTCATTCATCTGACAAATAATCCTTCAAAGTAAAACGCCATCTTGAAGATGGCGTTTTTCATTCACTTAGCGTGTCGGTAACACGTCTTTAAGTGCTTCATGCATCTCTAACAAGACTTTTTCAGTCGTATCCCAATCGATACAGCCATCAGTCACTGATTTACCATATTCGAGGTCACAGAGGTTGGCAGGAATATCCTGACGACCACCTTTTAAGTGACTTTCTACCATAATACCCACGATTGACTTGTTTCCGTCAAGGATTTGTTCAGTAATATTTTTCAGAACAAGGGGTTGTAAGTACGGGTCTTTGTTTGAGTTTGCATGACTGGTATCAATCATGATTTTGCCACTAACTTTTGCTTTGGCTAATGCCGCTTCGGCATCTGCAACAGAACCTGCGTCGTAGTTTGGTTTACCGTTACCGCCACGAAGTACAACGTGTGCATAAGGGTTACCACTGGTACGAATAACTGAAACTTGACCTTGGTCGCTTAAGCCCAAGAAGCTATGACCATGTTTAACAGATTGCATGGCATTGGTCGCAACGGTTAAACCGCCATCTGTACCATTTTTAAAGCCAACTGGTGAAGAAAGGCCAGAAGACATTTCACGATGTGTTTGGCTTTCAGTGGTACGCGCACCAATCGCTGACCAAGAAATAAGATCTTGGTAGTACTGTGGTGAGTTTGGATCGAGCGCTTCAGTTGCACAAGGCAAACCTTTTTCATTCAATTCAAGTAAAAGTTTACGACCAATACGTAAGCCTTTTTCGATGTTGAAAGAGTCGTTCATGTCTGGGTCATTAATTAGACCTTTCCAACCCACAGTGGTACGTGGTTTTTCAAAATACACTCGCATCACGACATAGATCGTATCTTGGATTTTGTCGCTTAAAACTTTTAAACGGTCAGCATAATCATGTGCAGCGACTGTGTCGTGAATTGAACATGGACCAATGACAACAAAAAGACGTTTGTCATTTCCATCTAAAATATTACGTACAGTTTCACGGCCCTTAAGGACTGTTTGATAGGCAGTTTCAGTCAGAGGTAGCTCTTTTTTTAGTTCTGCAGGAGTAACAAGAGGCTGAATGCTTTTTACATTCACGTCATCAATGTCGTTTTGGGTAATAGAATTTGACTGTAAAGTATTCATTGCCGTCACTGGTTTGATTATACAAAAGGTTGTTTCGTGAGCCGAATATAACATGAATATAGCATTCAAATGTTATAAAAAAGATCAATAAGTCTCTGAAAAAAAAGTGATGAATCGGGCAGTTAATTTAAACCTGCTGACTATTCACTGTCGGTGCGATCAACATTGCAGTTGTTGGTTTTTTAACAGGTTTTGATTTTACTGGATTAATAATGAAATTCATGCCTAAAACAAACAAGGTAATGCCTAAGACTTTACGAATGACTTTTTCAGGTAAACGTGAGCTGATTAAAGTTCCGACCACAATTGCAGGAATAGAACCCACCAATAACCAACCCAATAAATGAAAATCGACATTACCTGAGCTCATATGACCCAAGCCTGCAACCAGTGTAAGAAGCACGGCATGTACGACGTCAGAACCAATAATACGAATCATCGGTAAGTTCGGGAACATGAGCACCAAGGCCATAATACCGAAGGCACCTGCACCAACAGACGATAGGGTAACGAATACGCCTAAAATAATGCCCATGATGATGATATATGCACGCTTATTTTTTGCTTGGAAATTGATACGCTCCAGATCAGCACTCATATCATCTAACTGATCAGTTTTTCGAAATTTATTAAAGAATTTTTCAATATGACCACGGAAAATAATTGAGATCCCAGTAATCGTCAGCATAAAACCCAAAAACATGGTTAATACGGTTTTGTAATGTGTCGATTGGCTCAGATAGTTTTCAAGGACCCAATGGGTCGCAAAAGACGCAGGGATACTGCCGACAGCAAGCCAAATAACAATGGTCCATACGATATTCATTTTACGTGCATGAACTAAAGAACCACAAAATTTTGAAATTGCGGCATATAGTAAGTCTGTGCCAATCGCAATATGAGGTTCAATTTTATACAGGCTAATCAGGATCGGGGTCATCAATGAACCACCGCCAACACCGGTAATACCTACGCAGAAACCTACAATTACACCTGCCAGAATGAACTCTAAAGGACCGACCATCGCTGAATGCCAAATATCAAAAAACGTGCATATCTTATGACTAATTGATATAAGTCGTTGTCTCGATTAGTGATTTGCTTGTGAAAAAAATAGATAAAGAATGATTTTAATTTTGAAATAAATGAATTATTTCTAAGCTAAGTTATTGATTATGGTTTTCTCAAGTAGTTAATAGTTCAAATGGGGATTATGCTGCAGTGAAATCATATATTTTGAATACAAGGCTTTGAATATCTGAAGTGGATTTCCAATCACTCAAAACACACTAAGTTTTATCATCCTAGCTTTCGATTTGATATTTATCGATATATGCAGCAGTGAACATAAAGTCCACTGCTGCAAAGACTAATATGCCTTAAAAAGATAAGGTTTCGCCATCTAAAGGAATCAACACTTTATCCTGAATATTTTGAGCTTTTACATAGGCTGCCAGTTGTTCACGCGTTAACGACATGTGGTTAATGGCGTCCATATGCACAGCGACAATTTTAGCTTTCGGTGATTGTTGCACAGCGCGTAAGGTGTCTTCTTTGCCCATAATAATCGACTCTTTAAATCCATCGACTAAGGCGTTGCCTGTATTCAAAATAATCACATCAGGTTGGGAGCTTTGAATGGCTTGATCCACTTCAGGGCGCCATATCGTGTCACCCGCCAAATAAATGGTTTCATGTCCTGAGGCTTCAAAAATGATCCCCATGGCTTCACCTAAGCCTTTTTTCAGCTCCGGGACACGATACATTGCATCCGTACCGTGTTGTCCACCAGTTTTGGTTAACGTCACGCCTTTAAATGTGGTTTTCGTTAATACGCGTACATCTTTAAAGCCTTGGGATTGGATGGTCTTTTGATCTTGACTGTTTTGGACAAAGATCGGCAGCGTTTTAGGAATCGCCGCTTGCGCAGCATCATCCCAATGGTCGAGATGAGTATGGGTAATGATCACGGCATCGACATTCGCCAAAATGGTTTCGGCTTTAAGCGGTAAATCCACCAATGGATTACGTAAATAACTCCGATGTGTATTTGGAAACCCTTCATAGAACCCTTTGGGTGCAAACATCGGATCTACTAAAAAGGTCGTATCTGTATAGCTGATTTTGACCGTCGCATTGCGTATTTCTTGAACTTGAGTGATTTTAGAAATATCACGGACTTTGTCTTGATTTGCCCATGCCGAAGCAGAGCCGATAACCAAAGCAGTCGCTAAAAACGTATAGCTTAAAAATGTTTTCATAAAAAGCATTCGTATAACAAAGATGACTTTATTATTGGGAAATAAATGCTTTAAATATATTGTCCTTAAAGACATAAATAGAAACTATTAGGCCAAATGGTATAATGGCTTTATTTATGAATAGCCACGTGATGTCTATACCTAAAATTGCGTTGTTTATATATCCAAATATTCCGCTGTTTCATTTTTCAGTCCCGCAAACCATATTCAATATTGAAATAGAGGGACAGAAATTATTTGAAGTAACGACGTTTTCGGTTGATGGAATGCCCATCAGTACTGAAAAGACGGTCATGATTCAGGCTGATGGCGGCTTAGAGCAGATGCTTGATGCTAACCTTGTAATTATCCCGGGCTGGGATGATATCCATCAAAAGCCAGATCATGAGCTGATGACAGCCTTACAAAAGGTACATGAAAAGGGAATCAAGATTGCAGGCCTGTGCTATGGCGCATATCCATTGGCGTATGCTGGGTTACTTGACCACAAACAGGTCACGACACATTGGGCTGGCAGTGCCGATTTTAAGCAAAAATTTCCATGTGTGAACTTAGATAAAGATGCTTTATATATTGAAGATGCAGGCATCATTACTTCCGCAGGTACGGGGGCTGCTTTAGATTGTTGTTTATACATAGTCGGGGAAATCTACGGGGCAAAAATTGCCAATAAAATATCGAGATTGATGGTAATTCCAACCCATCGTGAGGGCGGACAGGCGCAATTTATTGAACAGCCGATTTCTACAATGACTTACGATACGGAGATCAATCGTTTACTCGATTATTTACGGCATAACCTGTCGAAACCGCACACTATTGAAGAACTTGCCGTTTATTCCAATATGAGTAGAAGGACACTGACCAGACATTTTAAACATGCAACAGGGCTGCCTATTGTCACTTGGTTAAATAATGAAAGACTGCGATATGCGGCTGAATTGCTTGAAGTGACAGATTATTCGATTGATAAAATTGCGGAAGGTGCAGGTTTTAATACCGCAGTGCTATTTCGTAAATTGTTTAAGAATAAATACGGCACAAATCCGAACCATTGGCGGAAAAATTTTAATCAGCAGCTAAGTAGCAGTGATGAATATTCTTAAAATGGTGAATTAAAACCGTGCAGCTTTTTTCAGGAAATCTATTAACTTTGCGAAGGACTCGTATAGAATCTATAGCTAAAGAACATTGAGTTAAAAGGACAGACTTTTGCAAAATCGGAAACTTAAAATTGGCATCGTGGTTGGGGAAGTATCCGGGGATACATTAGGCGCCAAGCTTATCCGCAGTTTTCGAGAGCAAGGGATTGATGCGGAATTTGAAGGCATCGGCGGTCCGCAAATGATTGCAGAAGGTTTTAATAGCTATTATCCGATGGATATTTTATCGGTAATGGGGATTGTTGAGGTCTTAAAAGATATTAAAAAACTCTTTGCTGTACGCGATGGTCTGGTTGAAAAATGGACTGAAAACCCTGTCGATGTTTTTGTGGGGATTGATGCACCGGATTTTAATTTACGTTTATCTAAGAGCTTGAAGCAAAAACAGCTACCAATTAAAACAGTGCAATATGTTAGCCCTTCAGTGTGGGCGTGGCGCCAAGGCCGTGTGCATGGCATCAAGGCGAGTATCGATTTAGTCCTTTGTTTATTTCCTTTCGAAAAAGCGTTTTTCCAAAAATGGCAAGTTCCCGCTGCATTTGTCGGACATCCATTGGCAAGTCAGTTGCCTTTAGATAATCCACTCGCTGCGGCTAAACACGAGTTAGACTTAGATGAGCATCAAAAACACATTGCATTACTTCCGGGCAGCCGTCGTGGTGAAATTGAGCGCTTAGGGCCTTTGGTACTGTCCGCCGCACAGATATTGACGGAGCAGCATCCAGACTATGTGTTCCTGATTCCTGCAATCAATGATGCACGTAAACAGCAAATCGAATTATTGCTCAAGCAGTACCCTGAAGCATTACAAGCCAAAGTTCGCTTGATGGAAAACACCGATACCGAATCTAAAATTGGCCGTCAGGTGATGAACGCATCGAATATTGTCGCTTTGGCATCTGGTACAGCAACCTTAGAAGCGATGCTTTTACACCGCCCAATGGTGACCTTTTATAAGTTAAATTGGCTGACCTACCATGTGGTGAAATTACTGATCAAAATTCCGTATTATTCATTGCCAAATATTATTGCGGGCAAAAAGGTGATTCAGGAACTTATTCAACATGATGCAACACCTGAAAAATTAGCAGCAGAAATTGAAAGCTTGATGGATGTTGAAAAATCGCAAGTTCAAGTGATGCAGCACATCACCATGCATAAACAACTGCTTTCAGGCAACAGTGAAAACCCTGTGGAAGCGATTTTAAAGCTTTTAGATTAAACCTTTAAGATGACTCAGTTTTTGCGAGCTGATGCTGCTGTCGATACTGGCTCGGTGTGAGATCATAAAACTTTTTAAAAGTTTGGCTAAATGCCGTTTCAGATGAGTAACCTATACGATGGGCAATTTGCTGAATAGTCAGTTGCCCCATTTGTAAGTGCTGTGTTGCCAGTCGCAAACGATGTTGCTGCAAATAGGCGAGTGGAGATTCACCGAGCATTTGAGTGAATAAACTGGCAAATTTAGAACGTGACATGCAACATTGTTCTGCCAAGCTTTCGACGGTCCAAGCATGCTGTGGTTGTTCATGAATCGCGGCCAAAGCGTTGGATAATTCAGGATGACTCAAGGCATGCAACCAACTGCTTGAATCTGACAAGGCTGCAATATAATCACGCACACATTCGATAAATAAAATACTCACCAAATGATCCAAAATTTTGTCGCGGCCTGGACGGATCTGATGCGCTTCAACTGCCAGAAAATGTAAGCCAATTTGCAACCATTCCGGTGTGGTACTGCTCATGATATGTGGTGTATGTAACAGCGTGGGGAGTGCATTCACTAAGGGCTTTGCCATAATGCTGTCGACATGCCCACGGATCGCTAGTACAAACAATTCTTCTGCTTCATGAGATTCGGCAGAATTTAAATCAATGGTTTTATTTCGTTGCTCTTGAAACAGTGGTGTGATGTTCACTGATTCGACCAAGATATCAGACTGTATAGATTTGCAGTGGTGGTTTTGCCCTGACGGAATAAGGCAAAGATCGCCAGCTTCAAGTAAGACCTGCTCTTGATCTATATGTACAACACACTGACCTTGAATCACTACATACGCAACCATGGCATTGTGATCTTGAAAATGAAAAGCCCAAGGATGCTGTGATTTCAAATAAATATATTCAGATCGATGGAGATGAATATCATCAAAAATTTTACTTAAAGCATCCATATTTCAAATATTTACTCATATTAATTTTGTATTTATAGATGGTCACTATGTGCTTAAAGGTCAACATTTATCCTTAAATGCCAAAGACGATAGCATAGTTTTTTTGGACGCTTAAAACTGTTCTGGCTGCCCATATTTTACGAATATAAACACAGAAGAAGTAATTAAGGAAGTCTAGCGCATGAATGCACCAGTAAAATTAAATGAACAGCAGCTCGCTCAGTTAGAAAGTAAAATCGGTAGTGTTTTAGATAAAAAACGTTATGGTTGGCTATTGAGTCCAGGTTTACCAGTCATTGGTATGGGGATCTTGGCGGGTTATCATTTTGGTCCAAAACCGACAAAAAAACTATTTGCCATGGGCGGGCCGCTTCTACTGCATGTCATTATTCCTGCACTGGATGCACTGATCGGTGATGATGCCAATAACCCGACAGATGATGACATTAAAGTTTTAGTAAATGATCCTTATTATGATCGTATCGTCAAATTATTTATTCCACTGCAAATGGCAGCGAACGCTTTTGCTGGCTATGTGGTTACCCGTAAAGATGTTTCATTATTAGATCAAGTTCTACTTGGGATTTCGATGGGTGCCATCAATGGAGTCGGTGTAAATACAGCACATGAACTTTGCCATCGACCACATAAAAAAGACCATTATTGGGCACATGCGACGCTCGCGCCTTTGGGTTATAGCCATTTCCGCATTGAACATCCTTATGGACACCATAAACGTGCGGCAACGCCTGAAGATCCTGCATCTTCAAAAATGGGCGAAACCTTTTATGAGTTTTGGCCACGCACTGTATTTGGTGGAATTAAATCGGCGGTACAGATTGAAAAACAACGTTTAAAACGTAAAGGTTTAAGTTTCTTTTCGAAGGAAAATGAACTGTTTCATGGTTGGGCGATGAGTGCAGGTTTTCATGCCGCGATGCTGAAAATGTTTGGTAAAGGCGTGACACCGTATTTAGTTACACAGGCCTTGTATGGAATCAGCCTTTTTGAAATTATTAATTATATTGAACATTATGGCCTGAAACGTGAGCAAAAAGCGGATGGAAGTTATGCGCGAACCATGCCTGAACATAGTTGGAATAACAATAATATTGTGACCAATCTATTTTTGTATCAATTACAGCGACATTCAGACCATCATGCATATCCGACTCGCCCTTTTCAGGCATTAAGACATTTTGATGAAGCGCCAGAGTTGCCTAGTGGCTATGCCACTATGCTAATTCCTGCTTTAGTACCCTCTATATGGTTTAAGATGATGGATAAACGGGTCTATGATCACTATCAAGGTGATTTAACTAAAGCCAATATTCATCCTAAACGTCGTGCAAGACTTTTTAAAAAGTTTGCGGTTTCAGACGTTTAAATCGAATACCTGATGAGAAGAATCCCAAGCTTGTTTGCTTGGGATTTTTTATTGTGCTTAATTTCAAAATCTAAAAATGATTGTTTTAAATAGAGTCTCTTCTTAAGACCACCAATAGCGCAAAATATGGAAAAAAATCGGTGCAGAAAAGCAGATGGAATCAATTCGGTCGAGCATGCCACCATGGCCTTGGATGAGTTGTCCCCAATCTTTTACACCACGATCGCGTTTAATGGCTGACATGACAAGACCACCAAAGAAACCGAATATACAAACAATAAAACCAATACATGCAGCCTGTAGATAGCTAAAGGGTGTAAGCCATGACATAGCAACACCTAGTGCAGTAGCTAAAGCAATGCCTCCGATTAAACCCTCAACGGTCTTAGATGGTGAAAGTATTGGTGCGACTTTGTGTTTTCCAAATAGCTTGCCACAGATATATTGCAAGACATCGGAGGCTTGTACCACCATGATCAGCCAGATCGCTAGCCAAATTTTTTCACCTTCAAATCCGGGAAGTTTAAGATTTAATAGCGCAGGTACATGCGAAATACAGAATACGCTGATCATCAGTCCCCATTGAATTTTTGAGCTACGCTCCAAAAATCGCGTGGTATCTTCAGCTTTGAGTGTAGCGATAGGGATAAGAAGAAACACATACAGCGGAATAAAAATAGAATATAGCCCATACCAATCGATATACACCAAGTAATACTGGTAAGGAATGACAAAATAAAAAGCGATCAGCAAAGGAAGATAATCACCGCGACGGGTTGGGAGCAAGCTGATAAATTCACGTAAAGCAAAGAGTGAAATCAACGCAAACAGGATCACAAAGGCAATTTTGCCTAATGAAATTGCTACACCAAGTACCAACAACATGACCCACCATGCATTGATCCGCGCATTTAAATTGTCGATGACCGGTGCAGGTGCATAACCCGCTTTAAATTTTAGTATTGAGCCAATGGTTGAGGCAATAATCAAAATAATCGCAAAGATACCAAACAATACATAAGTCATTTGCGCATTGGTGAATTCCATTATTGATACTCCAATGCTTTTAATTTGAGTAATTCTTCCTGAGCGTAGTTTAAAAACGCGGATTTACTCTGTTCATTATGAACTTCTAAAGGCTTACCAAAAATAACGGTAGATAATAATGGCAATGGTATTAGCGCACCTTTAGGCATGACACGTTTTAAATTTGAGATCCACACCGGTACAATTTCAACATCAGGAAATTGATTTTTGAGATGGAATAAACCGCTTTTAAACTCTAATAATTCAACGTCATCATTTAAATTCCGAGTGCCTTCAGGAAAGAAAATAATCGAGTCACCTTGTGCTAATACGGTTTTGATCGGTTCTAATGGATCTTGATTTTGCTCTCGATTTCGCTGAATAGTGACGCCAGTAAACGTATCTTGAATGAGAAAACGTCGAAAGCCATCTTTTAGCCAATAATCCGAAGCCGCTACAGGACGCGTATTCCGTCTGAGATCTGTCGGTAGTGATGACCAAAGCAAAATAAAGTCGATATGGCTATTATGATTTGCATAATAAATACGCTGCTTCATTACAGGTTTACACCCGACCCATAGACTCCGCGCGCCCGTGAGCAGCCGCGCACCACGACGAGTGAGAAAGGCAATATAGCGAGCAATTGAACGGCTTAAAAAATTACCTTTCATTGGTGAGTGAGCATTCCTTGAAGTGTCTAATGGAGTTGGCATAGCTTCAAATTATTGTGAATTATTTATACAGTAAAAATATGCAGAGGAATGCGATGTATTGCAAGCAAAGCACAAAGATCTGCCATTTAAATAAAGCCAGACAACCTAATTCACGCAGCTCCCATGCGCGACCACATTTATTTGCAGGCATTAATTTTAAGTTGATTAAACTTAAGTCCAGCTCCTTGGTGGTTTGTTCAAGGTTTTGAGTTTGGCTGTATTCAGCGACAGTGGCTAAAAGTGCCGAATCAAATTTGATTCTCAGGCTTAAATAATGTTGTATTCCGAGCAAAACTAGACAAATTAATAAATATAGCAAATCGAATAGCATCACATTACCAAACTGGATAATGAGCCAGAGCGTGAGGATCGCTGCTACATAAGCTGAAATGAGCAATCCAGTGGTGGATTGTAACAACTTTGATAGCACCACAAGTTGTAAATTCATGGTGCAAGTCCTTTAAGTTTTAAACGATAAGTATTTAAATGTTTTATTTGCGGTGTTTTAAGCACAACCCAAGGACGGTTATGGCGAATAATCCGTAAAACATCTTCGACTGAATATTCAGGATGTTGTTTCAATAATAATGCGGCAACTACAGCACTACTTCGTGAATATCCCAAAGCACAGAAGACCAAGATGTTTTGTGCTTCATCATTGTTATTAGATTTCAAGAATAGTTCTAAAGACTCTACAGCATTATGTAGCTGATTGGCCTGTAAAGGAATCAGGTCTAAACTCAAGTTTTGAGCATAGGAGCATTTTGGATAAGTGGGTAATTCTGCGCAACAATCGAGTAAAGCATCATATTGCTGCATGACGTGTTTGGACGGATAGCGACCTAAATAAATATAACTCTGATTGATTTTGATGATTTTAGAATCTTCAGGATGGCGATAAGTCCAGATTCGGCTATTGATCCAAGCAAATACAAAGTAAGGCGCAAACAATATTTTTGCAGCAATGGTCATATCACCATGACTGAGTTTTTGAAAAAAATGGGGTCGATTGAATAAATATGCAAACGCAACTAAAAGCAGACTGCTTGCAGGATAGAGCAGCCAAAGCCACCAACCTTTTGCATGTGCGATTGCGCTACAAAATAAGGCAGCAAACAGATAAAGGATGCCGATTTTAATGTGCTTTAAGCTTAGCCGACTCTGTATATTTTTAGCCCATGGCGCAGAGCCAGCCATCGGGAATAGCCATAAACATAAGGCACCGACCAATAAACCCGTTGGGATATCTATAAAATGGTGCTGCCAAGTGGTTAGAACTGAGAGACCGATCAAAAAGGACCAACCATCTACCAGATATTTTAGTTTGCCTGTGCTATGCCGACGGTAAAAATCCCAAAGAATCACCAGTAGCACAATATGCAGAGAGGGTGCTTGATTAAACGGTTTATCAAAGCCCATCAAGACATCAAACCACAGCCCGAAAAAACCTGTGAGTTCGGGGCGCTCAAAGCTAAAACGTAGCGGGAAAAGTAAAAAGCAGCTGATTGAAAGGATTTGTGCCGAAAATAGTCGCAGGACATGTTGTTTTAATTCAAACTTATTCCAACAAAGTAATAAAGACAATCCATAGAACAGATCAATCGACCAATAAGGCACAATACTCCATGGCCAAAGTGGAATATATTTTTCCCATTCAAAGACGATAACAGGTACAGACGCTAAACCCGCAGCGTATTGATTGGCAAAACCATAACTTAAGAAGAAAAAAGGTGCCAGAAATGCCAAACACAGTAGGCTGTATTTCCAAGTTCCTGTTTCCGGATCCAGTTTATGCATAAGATTGACCGTCCAAGCTTAAATTTTTTGTGCAACGGAAACGGTGAAAATACCAAACTCATCAATAACTTGATCGATTTTCTTGAATCCTGCTTGCTCAACCAAGGCATCCATCTCGGCTTGTGAGCGTAAACGCATGACCCATGCATCTCTTTGGCGATGTGAGGTCAGAGCACGGGCGATAAACTCTTGTTGCGGATGCCAAATTTGACCTGTGTAGATGAGATAACCATCTTTCTCAATGGCCTGACTTAAGCCGGTTAAAGACTGTCTAAGCAAATCATTATCACTAAATAATTCGTATAAACCTGAGACCACGGCTAAAGTCGGTTTAGGTTCAACACTGGCTAGTGATGTGGTATCAAAGGCATCCGCTTCTACAAATTTGGCAATCTGGCTTAAACCTCTTTGCTCAATCATTACTTGACCTGCTTGTACATTGATCGAGCTGTAGTCTCTAAGCAGGATGGATTCAGGATGCTCAGGCAGTTTTTGTACAGCATCTAAAATATATCGGCCATGGCCCGCTGCAATATCCATAATCCGTACTGCGTGTTGGGCATCATGTAACTTAGAAGCATATTTCGTTAATAGTGCTTCAATATTTTGTTTTCTAACGCGAATACCACGCCAACCGATCGCATTTAAATACTGTCGATCGATGATGTTACCAAGAGCATTTTGGCTTTCTGATTGATCTCGATAAACAAAATCTAAGGTGCTGCCAGAGTCATATCCTGTCTCTTCACCAATTTTTAAGCCCTTGGAAAAGAGACTACCAATTTTAAGATTTTGTTTGGTTAAGCTCCAAAATGCATGTTTTAAAGAATGTTTTGGAAGCGTTGAACTTAAGGTTTCTGCTACAGCACAGCTCGGGCCAATTTTATCTGCATCTAAAAGTTTAGGTGCGGAATAGGGTTGTTTAAAACATTGTTGAATAAAGCGATGGATTTTATCTGTGGCGATTTTGCGATGTTTTTCACCCAAAGTATCATGATAAAAACCATCTAAGACGTGAAATTCCTTCAATGGATGAGGGAGTTTTTGATAAAACGCCAATTGCGGTTTTTGATGCACCACGTAGTCAGATCCTGAACATAAGACTTGAGTAGGAACAAAAATATTTTGTGCATCTTTAACGATTCGATCTGACGCTGCATATAGACCCAGCAGCATCCGGACTGATATGGCCCGAGCGATCTGCGGGTCTGTTTCATAACTTTGCGCACGTGCAGTATCGTGCGTCAACATTTTGGCTTTGACATAACTATTGATAAAAAAGTTGCCGGCGAATTTGTTGAGGAGTGTTAAGCCGGGTTTTGCAAAAGGCACATAGAGTTTGATGTCAAATGCAGGCGAGGCAAGGCATAAAGCACGAATTTTAGGGGCATAATCATGCACCCATGTCGCGGCTAAAACAGCGCCAACGCTTTGAGCTACAATTGCTATATTTTCTGATCGAATTTGGTAATTTTGTTCTATATGCTGAACAAAATATTGAATGTCTTGAACGCATGCAGAAAAGCTCGGTGCATCTCCTCGTTCACCAGGAGTATTACCGTGACCTCGCGCATCCCAAGCGAAAAAATCAAAATCAGGCAAATTCAATTCATTGACCAAATGCGCCATTCGTCCCGAATGTTCATGGCCACGATGAAATAAGATCACCGCTTTTTTCTTACGGTTGCTTTTTAAACTGCTATTTTCCCAATGTTGATAAAACAAGGATGTTCCATCATGGCTCGTAAAGGTATGCTGAGTATTGTTATACATTGTGTTGTTCTCAAAATAATGAATCGACTGACGATCTAAACTGAAATTTATTGTGGGTTGATAATGCTATTTTTAATGCGGTTATAAATCGTAATAAATAATAAAAAGATGGTAATAATCAAAATACTATTGCAGATAAGAGACAATGTATTTAAGCCAACATTCAATATAGAAGAGGTCACGATGATGACGCAGATGATGCTAAATACAAAAGCGCGGTCACTTTTTCCCATTGGACCATCGTAACGACGTTCTTGCCCCACTAATGGCGCCATCACACCGGTATATTCGGCAAGTATGGCGAGAAAACAGGTTAAAATAAGTAATTCAGCTTGAATAAAAGCAAAACAAATTAAACTAAAATAGAGTGCTGAGTCGGAAATCACATCACATAATTCATTATAAAAAGCACCGAGTTTGGATTGTTGGTTGAACTCACGTGCCAGCATGCCATCTATGGCATTGAAGCCCATTCGAATAAGCATCCACACGGGGAAAATCAACAGTAAAATGCCAATACCGTTGTGAGAAAAATAGATATAAATAAAAAATGCCACAGCTAGCGAAATGAACATTGCCAGTAGTGTTACTTGATTTGCTGTAATACCAAGATGATGAAGTGATTTAACCAAAGGTCGAAGCAGGTTTTGAAATGCAGGCTTAAGCTGGTAGATCGAAGGCATATTATTGTTATAGCGGTATGATTTGCATGAATTTTATACGATTGATGCTTAACTTAACAAGAATTTGAATGTTAAAGATTGTCACAGGCCTCAAGATTCGCCTGTATAACGCATTAAGTTTTCTTGTGTAGTACTTGCGACTAATTTTCCATCTTGCCACATTTGTCCATGACTAAGCCCACGTGATTGGGAGGTTCGGGTGGTATTCATGTCATAGAAAACCCAATCATCCACCCGAAAGGCATGATGATAATACATCGAATGATCAAGACTAGTTGCGATGAGTTCAGGAGACAGATAATTTAAACCATGTGTTTTGAGCGCCGCAGAATATAAATTATAGTCTGAATAGTATGCTGCAATGGCCTGATGTATATGAAGTTGGTCAAATTGTGCATCCAAGGCATCATGGAGTTTTAAATATTCTGCATATTGATTTTGATTTAAGACAGAAGTTTGACCGGGCGGTGGCAAATCTGTCAGCACGTATTCAATTGGTTTAGATATAAGCTGAAAAGGCTGTAAAAATGTGGATAGATATTCAGGTGAAATGGATGATTGGATTTGCGATTTATAGAATTGCTCTTCTTTGAGCATAATTGGTGGAAACTGTGGGATCAGATCTGGTTCAGGTATTTGATACTCCATACCCGTTTCGTTATTCATATAGGACAACATCACCATATATATTGGTTTGCCATGCTGTATGGCGGTCACTTGTCGTGTAGAAAAACTATGGCTATCACGTAAATTTTCGACTTTAAATAAGACGGGCTGATTTGCATGACCCGCAGAAATAAAGTTGGCATGTAAAGAGTGAAGTGGGAGCGTGCAGGTATAGGATGCACTGATTATACTCTGAGCAAGTAATTGTCCACCAAAAATATGGTCACCAAACAGAGGTTTGCTCTGTGCCAAAAAGTAGCCCTGATCTTTGGGCACTACAGTTAATAATTGGATGAGGTCTTGAGTCAGCGTTGTCATATTTTTTTGAAATTTTTGCTTTGTTTAAATGTATTCAACTCAAACTTATTGCACAAGTCATGTTCATGAAAAATATAAAAGTGTTCGCCGGTCTTTCTAGAATAGGCTTATAATCGAGTTTTCCTAGTTGTCCGAATGGAATGACGAAAAAGCAATGACACCTGCATGTAAACTCTTAAAATCTAATAAAATCGACTTTACAATTCATGAATATGATCATGACCCAGAAGCAAAAAGTTTTGGTTTAGAAGCTGCGGAAAAACTTGGTTTAACCGTCGAAGAAGTGTTTAAAACCTTGATGGTTACGGACGATAAAAATTACTTTGTTGCCGTATTGCCTGTGGAGTTTCAGCTGAATTTGAAAAAAGTGGCCACAGCATTTGGCTGTAAAAAACTAAAAATGGCAGACCCAAAAGATGCAGAGCGTTTAACCGGTTATTTGGTTGGTGGTATTAGTCCAGTTGGACAGAAAAAACGCTTAAAAACTGTGATCGATGTTTCTGCACAGAACTTAGCTAAAATCTATGTGAGTGGTGGTAAGCGTGGTTTGGACATTGGTTTAAAACCCGAAGATTTAGCAAAAGTTTTGGGCGCAATCTTTGCTGATGTGATTGATGATTAAATGTGGTTTTTGACTACTTAAATTTAAGTGAATTTAGAGGGAATACCTTCCACTTCAAAATCTATAAAATAACAAAAGCCGCATTGAGCGGCTTTGTGGTTCGATGACGCATCAAGTGTCACGGATTTATTGGACATGGTGCAGCTTTTTATATTCGATATACAGGGTACTAAATTTAGGATTGTAGGCTAAATATGATTATTAGAAGGTATATTTATGGTGCTTCTTGAATTGATATGAGAAATACCGAGCGCGCAGAAATTGATGCCAAATTTGATGTGAAATGAGGGTTGGCAGCTTTGCATATATATTGATAATGTTGTAAACCAACCATGGGCTGGTTTTTTTTGCATTACATTTGGGATTTGTAATTATCTAAGATAGATTTTCTACCATCAGGAATTGTTTCTATTTCATAGAGCGACTCATATATTTCTTTGTCTTCTGAAAATTTTTTTGAGTCCACAAGCTGCTTTAATTTAGATTTATATTCTGTTTTACCTGCATGGAATAAGCTCGCATAGTAAGCCCATTCTGTTTTACCTGCATGGAATAAGCTCGCATAGTAAGCCCATTCTGTTTGATCGTAATAGGGATCATTTTTGGGCATATTATCTAACTGTTTTTTATATAAATTAGCATTGTATAAATAACAGTCTTCAATATCCTTTTTTGGTTTGTTTAAAACTTCAATGAGTAAACATTGAAAATTTTTCATATTGGTTGTTTCTTTTTTTTCTAAAATTGTATTTGTAATAGCAAAGGCTTCTTCATAATTGCCAAGACGCATATTGATGTTTAGTAAAAGGTTATTTCGTTCATTCTCTGAGTTAATTTTAGAAATTTTAGGTAGAATTTTTTTGAGCTTTTGATTGGTTATTTGAGGGTCTAACTCACTTTGAGATTGAATTAGTATCTGATTATATTCATTGATGATTTCTTTACTTTCTGGAGAAAGCTCAGCATCAACTTTAGTTGCTGAACTTTGTGCAAGGGGGGGGCTGTTTCACTTGAATTACCACAAGCTGAAAGTGGAAGGATTGATAGTAATAATGGAAATATTATTTGTTTCATTAGTTTACACGCTTAGCTGCTGAATTTAGTTTAAAAGTATATTTCTTATATGGAGGAATAGGGGTTACGTATCCCACACTATCTGCTGGTTTCACTGTGTATCCTAATGTTAATTCAACCTCAACGAGTTGTAAGTTTGGCTCTGGTAAAGTGATATCGCAACTTCCAAGCGGTGCTTTCTTTTCATCTGTATCCCAAATTCCTTTTCCAACTGTTAATTTAGTTAGTAACACACTAAGCAGACAAGTTCCTTCTGCTAATACAGTCATGACTCCTGCCATTGGAAGTAGTTGTAAGCTCACTTGGAAACAGGTGGGCTTTTTTGTTATTTCCGTTTTAGCTTTGAATAACGAAAATCCATGAAGTTGCAGAAGCAAAATTTAGTAAAACTTCATGTTTAGAGGCTCATTCATTAATAGTGCTTAATTATATTTAAATGTAAAAATACCTATAAAAAATAGGTATTTAAAATCCGACTAGAACAGTTGTATTTTAATTTAAAAGCTGTAATTTGAAAGAGCGATCTAATAAAGAGACAACAAAATGCCTTATTCAAATACTAAAGCGATTATTGAGCAAATCTATAATTTTGTATTAGAAAAACATGGTTTAGCGTCTAAAAGTCGATTTATGCAGTTATCGATTTTCTTTAAAGAATTACATGAAGGGGATGAGTCAAAATTTACCGCAGATAGGTCTTTTTATTACAAAGGAATATTTAACAACAGAGAAAAAAGTGTATTTGCGAATGCTGCGCCAGACTTTTTTGATAAGCACAAGTTTTTGGATTGGGTTGTTAAATCAATTGATTGATTTCAACCCAATCGTTTGAGTACATATTCATCATTCATGCTGTATAGCCAGTCTGAATAGAAGATATGGATCAGAAATCAGTGGGTGTTTGTTATGAAATACATGCTTATAGTCAATAAAGATGCATGATCAGTATGATGCCAGTAAAGTCTTCAATGATTAAAATTTAACTACACTTTTTGTACTTTGCTTTAAATAAAAGCTCGGTTGGAAGCAGAATATAAAAACCCATGTAAAAGACATGGGTTTTTAGTTTAAGTTGCACAATGTGATAATTTGGCTAAAAAATAAGCAATTCGATTCATTTGTTCTATGCTAAATGAGAAAATTATCATTTAGTTCCATTTCAGAAAATTGTATAAATAAAAACAGAAAAGTTCATATCAAAAAAATTAATTTTTAAATACATAGAGATAAGACCAAATTTGCAATCCTGTAGCAAATCTTCACAAAAATGCAATTATTAACAATAATGATTATCATTAACATAGTTTCACGCTGGCCAGCGTACTAAGCATGACTTGCACAGTTAAAGAAACATAATTACATGACAAAGCTTGGAAAAGCTTAAAAATAGAGGATATGGTCAGATGAAAGAGCTTGCTAATCGCTTGGCGATGCAGCATCTTGTCAATGCATACTCACAAGAAACCGGTAAAGGTATTTTGCTGGAAAAGTATCAACAGAATTCATCACAATTGACGTTTAGCCAAGGCTTGACGTTGTTATGCATCCCTTTAGATTGCATTCAATCACAGTTATTTGTACCACTATCTTATGTCAGCCTTGTTGGTAGACATCGTCTTGCAGATCTCCCACACGTCTTTAACAAGGGACAGAAACAGTCATTTAGTATCACCGCGATCGCGAGTTTATTGCTTGAACAGCTCGTACAAGAGTCAGGTCATACATTGGATGCTTCATCATTATTAGAGCGTTGGATCGAAAGTCGTGAAGCGCTTACACAATTTTTGACACTACGTGAACATGATTTAGAGGCCTTGGTCCAAGCGGAACAAAGTTTCATTGAATCGGAACAGGCCTTAATTTTAGGGCACAGCATGCATCCTGCACCGAAAAGTCGGGTTGGTTTTGTGCATGAAGATTGGGAAAGGTATTCGCCAGAAGCCAAAGGTCTCAGCCAACTGCATTATTGGTTGGTTGCTCCAGAATATATTCAAGAAGGTTCAGCTTTAGATCAAACTGTATCAACGCAATTGAAAAGCGAATTGCAATGGCATTTATCAGAAACTGATCAAGCACTACTGAATGCCTATTCGCATTATAAGTTATTACCTTTGCATCCTTGGCAAGCACGCTATTTACAGTCAAAAGCATGGTTTAAAAACTTAAAAACCAAATTAAAAATTATCGACTTCGGCGAAAAGGGTTGGACATTTTCACCAACAACATCTGTACGTACCATGGCAAGTTTTGCGGCGCCGTGGATGTTGAAACCATCACTTTCCGTAATGATCACCAATTCAATCCGAGTCAATCTTGCCAAAGAATGCCACCGTGGTGAAATGACCCATCGACTTTGGCATTCAAGTCTTGGTGAACGTATTTTAAAACAATGCCCAACGCTCAAAGCGGTGAATGATCCTGCATGGATGGCATTGAGCATAGATGATGAAATAGTCGATGAAACTATTTGCATCTTCCGTGATCAGCCTTTTAGTGAAAAGCAGCAGGTGAGTTGTATTGCATCATTGTGTCAAGATCATCCTGCACAGCCGATAAGCCGTTTTAATGCACTATTCGAACAAATCGCAAAACAACAACCTGAACTTGATCAAAGCGCCATTGCGATCAATTGGTTTAAACAATTCTTAGCTATCAGTCTAAAACCACTGATGTATTTGTATCACCGATACGGAATGGCTTTTGAATCACATCAGCAAAATGTCTTACTTGAGCTTGAAAATGCAATGCCTAAATATCTATGGCTGCGTGACAATCAAGGCTTTTACTATATTGAAGAACTTGCAGGTGATGTCTTAAGCGCGTTTCCAGAGTTGCAAGAAAAAGCGCATGCCGTGGGTTCCAAAGCCTTTGTCGATGAGCGCTTTAGCTATTATTTCTTTGGTAATACTTTATTCGGCATTATCAACGCAATTGGTGCAACTGGATATGTCACAGAGCAAGTGTTGATATCGATATTGCAAAATGAACTGTTGGACTTACATCAGGCTTATCCAGAGAGTTCATTGATTCATTCATTACTGTATCAGCCGACCTTGCCGTATAAGGGCAATCTGTTGACACGCTTGTATGAGCTGGATGAATTGATTGCCCCAGTCGATCAGCAATCGGTTTATGTACCGTTGCCAAATCCTTTATGTGTGGAACAGAAGGATGTGCAATATGCTTGATTTTATTGGGATAGGCTTAGGGCCATTTAACCTTAGTTTGGCGAGTTTGCTACATAAGCAAAATCATTTGCAGTATCAATTTTTTGAAAAGAAACCACAGTTCGACTGGCATGCGGGTATGCAATTGCCCAATACAGTACTGCAAGTGCCGTTTATGGCCGATCTGGTTTCCATGGTCGATCCAACCAGTCCTTTTAGTTTTTTAAATTACTTAAAGGCGCAGCAGCGTTTATACAAATTCTATTTTTTAGAACAAGCTCAGATTCCTAGACGTGAATATAACCATTATTGTCAATGGGTTGCAGACCAACTAGAGCATATTCAATATCAATCAACCGTAAAAGCCATTTATGCCCAAGAGCAAGGCTTTGAAGTCATGGTTGAACAAGATGGACGTTTTAGACGTTATCAATGTCGAAATTTGGTCATTGGTTCGGGCAATATTCCGCATTTACCACAGTGTCTAAAAGACATACAACAGCAATATCCGGAGCGCTGCTTACATTCTGCAAATTATTGCAATGCAGCGTTAAATCACTTGAAAGGGAATGTGGTTGTACTGGGATCAGGCCAGTCTTCGGCCGAAGTCTTTATGGATCTGTTTGATCGTCAATATTTGCAGGATCAAACCACAACAGCGCAGTTTAAATTGCATTGGCTGACACGCTCAAATGGGTTTTTCCCAATGGAATATGCACCACTTGGATTGGAGCATTTTAGTCCGGATTATACTACGCATTTTTATCAACTAAGTCTTGAAAATAAAGTCGAACAACTGAAACAACAAGGTTTGTTATATAAGGGCATCAGTGCAAAAACCATCCGTGATATTTACCAAAAACTGTATCACCGGAGTATTGGTCAAAATATTCAACAGACGCATTTACATGCTCAGGTGGGTTTGGTCGATGCCGAGCCTCATGGTGCGGGCATTCGTTTGCAGTTTCAGCATAAAGTCACGGCAGAACAATTCTATCTGGATGCGGACTTTGTCGTGGCTTCAACGGGATATCACAGTCCAGAGTGGCAATATCTCAAATATCTAAAACCGCTGATTCAGTGTGATGAGTTCGGTCGCTGGAAAATTAGTCAGGACTACCGAGTACAGCATGACGCTGTCGGTGAGATCTTTGTTCAAAATCAGGAAATGCACAGTCACGGTGTCGGGACTCCTGATTTAGGGTTGGGTGCTCACCGTGCAGCAGTCATTGCCAATCAATTACTGGGTTTTAACTTATACGATTTGGGTGATCAAGCGCAAAGTTTCCAACATTTTTCACCCTGTGAAAATGCTGAAATGCACAGTATGGGCATTGTGAAGAAATCAGCACCAACCAATATCCAAAGACCTTTATCCGTAAAAAAAACCATTGCCAACTATGCAATGAACCGCAATACGACCATGCCGAATAAGCAAGAACAGAATACGGTTAAACTCGAGAAATTATAATGACATTTGCAAAATTACAGATAGATCAAACGCAGTGGCGCCGTGCAGGGCAAAGACTGATTGAAATGGCGATTGCTGAATTTTTATATGAAGAAATTATTCAGATTCAGCCAGTGGAAAATAACACATGGCAACTCAATCTGGATGACAAAACGTATCAATTTGAAGCGACACAGTTTCTGCTTGGGCATTGGCGTATTGTTGAAGGGAGCGTTCGCGAATTAAGTGAATCGACAGCACAGCCCGCATGGAATCTGCATGAATTTATTCGTGCTTTTTCAACTCAAGCTGAGGTGAAGCCATTTACCAAGGCTTATTTGATTAAAGAAATGAACAATACATGGTTGGCTGAAGCACATGTTTTTGATGAACAGAGATTGCTAAGTCAGGCTGTGCTGTCAGCACCGCACTATCAAATTGAAGGCATGTTGCGTGGACACCCATGGCTCATTATGAGTAAAGGCCGTATGGGTTTTGGCTATGATGATTATTTAAGCTCAGCACCAGAGATTTCTCCAACAGTCAAAGTCTTGTGGTTAGCTGTTCATCGTGATTTAGCTGAGTTTCGTTCGACCGAGGCTTGGGATGCGCAAAGTTTATATCGCCATGAATTGAACTCAGCGCAATTACACGATTTTCAACAGCAATTAGCGGACAAAGCCTTAGATGCTGCTGAATATTACTTTATTCCTGTACATGCATGGCAATGGCATCAGTGGTTAATCCCGACCTATGCCAATGAAATCGTCGATAAGCGCATTGTCGAATTGGAGATTGGACAAGATGACTATGTTCCAATGCAATCAATTCGTACATTATGCAATACCAGTCATCCTGAACGGCATTATGTGAAGTTACCTGTCAGTATCTTTAATACGGCGGTATATCGAGGTTTGCCTTCAAAACGAAATTTAGCTGCACCTACGGTGACCGCTTGGCTGAAGGACATTCAACATCATGATGTAGACCTGCAAAAAACACAGGTGGCATTTTTGGGGGAAGTTGCGAGTCTCACTTTACAACAGCCATGTTTTGATCAGATAGATGGTGCGCCTTACCAATTTAAAGAATTGTTTGGTTGTTTATGGCGTGAAAGTGTAGAACCATGTATCGGTGAACATCAGTTAGCGCTTTCCCAAGCAGCGTTGTTGCATCGAGACCTAAACGGTCAGTCTATTTTATCTGTGTTGATTCAGGCTTCAGGTTTGACGCCTTTGCAGTGGCTGAAGCGTTTTGCCGAAGTCTGCGTAACACCGCTACTGATTTGCTTATACAAATATGGTTTAGCTTTTTCTCCGCACGGTGAAAACACCATGTTGATCCATGAAAATGGTCTACCAAAAAAAATGGTGCTGAAGGACTTTATTGATGATGTCAATTTAGTTGATGAAGATTTTCCTGAACTCGAAAATTTACCGCCTGAAGGGCAAATTTTACTGCGTCATCCTGCTGAAGAACTTAGTCACTTTATATTTACAGGTTTATTCATGGTGCATTACCGCTATATCTGTAATGTCTTCCTTGAAGATTATCCAGAGCATACAGAACTTGAGTTTTGGCAAACCATCTCCACCGTGATCGACGAATTTCATCAGGCGCATCCAGAATTGGCAGATCGTATTGAAAAATTCAGTATGTTCCGTCCATGTTTCGAGAAAATTTGTCTGAACCGTGTTCGACTGTTTACCACCAGTTATAACGACGAAGCAGAACGACCAGTACCTGTATTTTTAGATCCAATTGCAAATCCTGTGAGTCCAAGCACTTTAAACCAATGGGCGAAACAACAGCATACCGCTGAGCAGAAAATGACACCCAACCGTATTGCGTCATAAGCAGATATTTGAGCTAAGAACAGAAAAGATTAAACAAATTTAAAGGACGACATCATGACAACTTTATCACGACAACTACCTGATTTTTATGAATACCATGAGAATGAGACGCAATACTACTTACGACAAATGCAATATCCAGAAGATATGGCGTTGGTTCATAAATGGATGCATGAACTGCATGTGATTCCACAATGGCAGCTCAATAAGTCAGAAACTGAACTAAAAGTGTATTACGAAAAAATGCTGGCAGATGATCATCACCGAATTTTGATCGTAGGAGTCAATGGTGAAGACGTGGGCTACACAGAGATTTACGAAGGAAAACGGGATCGATTAGGTTTGTACTACGACGGTGATGAGCTTGATCTAGGTTGGCATTTGTTATTTGGTGAAAAGTCCGTTTTTGGTAAAGGCTATTTACGTCCCGTCATGCGTTTATTGAGTTTTTATATCTTTGAAAATGCCGCATCAGCCAAGATTGTGGGAGAGCCTGATCATAGTGTGAAGCCTTATGCCGTCGTGGTTGAAGACATGTGCTATGAAGCGCAGCGCCTAATCCCAATGCCTGAAAAGACCGCCATGTTGTATTACTGCTTTAGAGAAACATTTTATTCAAAATTTGGTCATTACTTAAACGACTCCAAGGCATTTCAGCATCAGCAACTAGCTAAGGCGGTGTCATGAGTTATAGCTGCACCCACATGCACATACTGGACATGCGCTTTTCAGCGCATGTTTCAGTGGAAGAGTTTGAACAATGGTTGACTCAAGTTGAGCGCTTTTTTCTGAAAAGTCAGCCCTTTGTTTTGGTTATGCAAACGGCTGAGGGAACGACTTTTCCTGAAGAATATCGGCAAATACAGGCCGTTTGGTACAAGAAGTTTAAACATCTCTTTTTTCAATATTGTTTGGGGCTGGTGCGTATTGCGCAAGATCCAGATGACTTCAAACGTTTAAATACACCCGCGCTGCATGCAGCGTGGCGTGTGCCTTATTACGTTTCATTAGAACAGTCTGATGCGCTGCAATGGGCAGTGCAGAGGTGGATATGCAACAACACTCAAGAAAATTAAATCATGCTATTTCACCATCTCAAATTTCAGTCCTAAGTTTGAGCGTCGTGATCATTTTGTACTTAGCACATGCATTGCCTTTGTATTTTTACAATGTGGCTTTGCCTGCCATTTTACGACATCAAGGGGTAGATTTACGCTGGATCGGCATGTTATCGCTGCTTTATATTCCGTGGGCATTCAAGTTTTTTTGGGCGCCTTGGATCGATCAGCTCTATGTCAAAAAACTCGGTAAACGTAAAACATGGCTGTTGTTTACGCAAATCGCATTGGTACTGGGGGTACTGGTTTTAGCCTTTACGCAGTTTTCTTATGGGCTGACTTTATTTGTCATTGTTGGTTTATGGATTTCAACGTTTGCGGCAACGCAAGATATTGCGATTGATGGTTATACCGTAGAGAAATTTACCGAAGGCAATTACCGTCTGGGCAGTATGGCACAGAGTATTGGGGTGGCTGTCGGGAGCATGCTCGGTGGCGCTGCGACTTTATGGATTTACCAATATTGGGGTTGGCAGTCAGCACTCACAACTTTAGCGCTGCTGACATTTTTAACCATGTTTGCTGTGTTTTTTATTCAAGAAGAACCACAAACTCAAATTGCCAAAGCCAAACCAAGCCTACGACAAGCGTTTAAACGACCTGAAATTCGTTGGGCCTTGCTGCTCATCGTTTGTTATCGCGTGGTGGAAGCACCTGCTATGGCGATGCTGAATCCCATGTTGATCGATCAAAAATGGTCACTGTCTCAGATCGGGGTGTTGATGTCTGTGGTCGGTGCCGGTGTCGGTCTGATTGCAGCTGTTAGTGCAGCTGTATTGCTGAAAAAAATCAAAGTGACGCAATTGTTGGTCTGGGCAGGATGGTTACGTACATTGCTATATGCCGTCATTGGGGCAGCCGTTGTATTGGAGTGGTTGAATCAATGGCATCTGCTTTTAGGTCTATTTGTCGTGTTGATGCTAGCCATTCGTTATATCGCCATGACATCACTCTATGCCTATTTCATGCAGACCAGTTCTAAAGAACAGGCAGGTACCGATTTCACCATATTAGTTTGCTTTGAATTGCTCGTTTACTTTATTGGCGGCGCATTTTCAGGCTTTCTCGCAAAATCATTAGGCTATGGACATTTTTACTTGGTATTGGCAATCGGCTCAGTAATCAGTGTCTTACTTAGTCAACGCATTGTTTTAAAAACACAAAATTTAAAAACTCAAACACTTTCGACTCAATCGGAACTCTAAGAAATGGAAAAGAATATGAAACGTTTAGCTCTACCGATGCAACTGACTTGTCTCAGCCTTGCAATTTGCACTCAGCTTTATGCGCAAGACGTCACAACGGACACAGCACAAAATACAGCAGTTGAAACACAAACTACAGAAGCCACTAAAATGGCCCCGATTGTCGTGACGGCAACCCGTTCTGCGAAAAGCATTGCCGATATTGCGGGTACGGTGTACAGCATTCCTAAAGAAGAAATTGAAAAACAAGCCAATGCAGGTAAAAGCATAGCCGATATTGTCGGTTTATTGGTGCCATCACTGACTCCATCGAGTGGTACAACGTCTAACTATGGGATGACCATGCGTGGACGTGTGGTGCAATACATGATCGATGGTGTGCCGCAAACGGGATATCGTGATGGATCTCGACAACTGGCGAGTATTAGCCCGTCGATGATTGAACGAATTGAAGTGGTCTCAGGTGCAAGTAGTATTTATGGTTCAGGTGCGACAGGCGGTATTATCAATATCATCACCAAACGTGGTGGATCTGAGCCGCTGAGTTTTGAAACGAAAGTCGGTGTCACTTCTGGTAATAATTTTAAGTCTGATGCGCTAGCTTATGAAGCTGCACAAACCATGAACTTTAATCAAGGCAATTTACGCGGAACTTTAGGTGCAAGCTATACCAAACGTGGTGAAATACAAGATAGCCATGGCAACCGTATTGGGCCTGAGATTGCGCAAACAGACCGTCAAGATACCGACACCTTAGATCTAAATGGTCGTGTCAGTTGGAAAATTGCCGATGGTCAAACGCTGAGTTTTGGTGCGCAATATTATAATGATGAGCAAGATAGTGACTATGGTCCAGACTATGGTCCAAATTTAAATGCGCTGCGCTCACAGCCCGTGGGTGGCAAGCTGCCGTTGTCACTAAATGCAGTAAAAGGCTTACAACTTGCTGAACAACCACAAACTGAACGTTATAGCGTCAACGCACAATATGAAAATCAGGATATTTTAGGGCATCGTCTAAACGCTGAAACCTATTATCGAAATGAAAAAGCACGGTGGTTCCCATCTGCACGTCAAATGGCCCCTGAACTCTTCTTGGTGTATCAGTCAGAAACCGATATTGATGTGTTAGGCGCACGTGTTGCTCTACAAAAAGATCTTAACTTAAATGGTCGTGAACTGGGGCTAACCTATGGTGTGGACTATGAAAATGAAAAAGATCAACAAAATATCCAAATGTATGACAGTGCTACATTTATTCAAAGTAATGGTCTGAGTTATCAGCCGTTTAACTATTATGCCTTTGGCCCTGATGTTGAAACAGAAAAACTTGGGGTATTTGCCCAAGCGCAATATGAATTAACCGACCGACTAGGCTTACAAGCCGGCATTCGCCATGAACGTGTAGAAAGCGATGTCGATTCATCTGTGCCTTATATGGAAGCCATAACTGCAGATTTAACCCCAGGTTATGTGGCGAAAACACTGAATGGCGGCAAAGTAAAACATGATGCAACGCTGTTTAATGTTGGCGCGGTGTATCACTTAACAGATGCACAGCAAGTGTTTGCGAATTTCTCACAAGGTTCAAACTTGCCCGATGTGCAACGTATGCTGCGCGATGTGCCAGCAAATTCTGTGATTAATAGCCAAACCATTGACCCGATTAAAGTCAATAACTATGAACTCGGTTGGCGTGTACAAAATGCCGGTGGTTTAAATGCAGGAGTGACAGCTTTTTATAATGACTCAGATAAAAGCCTGAAATTTGGTGCGCCGAATTACACCATTGATGTTATTGATACCGATGAACGTATCTATGGTGTCGAAGCCAATGCCAGTTATGAAGTTCAACCAAATTGGACGGTTGGGGGCACAGTTGCATATACCACGGGCCAATTTATAAATACCCAAGGTGACTGGCAAGAATTGGATGCCATTCGTGTAGCACCTTTAAAAGGTACAGCATTTTCAGAGTGGCAATTTGATAATGACATGAGCCTACGTGTTCAAGCTTTAGCGATTGGCGGTACAGACAAAGCCCAAAAAGACGCTGTGAAATATGGATCTGCTCCAGCAGCGTCAATTAAAGGCTTTGCAACGATGGACGTGATTGCCAATGCAAAAGTAGGACCGGGTAATGTGGGCTTTGGTGTCTACAACGTGTGGAATACGGATTATAAGTCGGTATACAGTCAGTCGGTTGAAACTGTCTATGGCCCAATTTCTAGCCTAGCGGCTCAAGGTCGCACCTACGGTTTAAGTTATACGGTGAAATACTGATTTAAAGCCTGAATCAGGTTTAAAGCACGGTATCGTGACTTACAAAATAGAGGTGGCTTAAGTCACCTCTATTGTTTATAACGTAGCCATTAAAAATGGATAACAAAAATAATGGATCGAAATAATAAACTGTTTATTGCTGCCAGTCTTGCCAATGGTGCAAGTTTCTCGATGATATTGCCGCTGTTGGCGCCATTGGTTCGTGAGTTAAAATTTTCTGAACTACAAGGCGGTGCGATGGTTTCCGTCGGTGCGCTGCTGATGGCTGTTGGTGCCATTTACATTTCAAAAAATCAATCCAAGTTTTCGATTTATCAGTTGTTGAGTATCGGTTTTGTGGGCATGGCAGTGACATGGGGGCTATTTACAGCCCTGTTGATGTATGGCCTTACTGTTCATATAGGGATGTTGCTGCTGTTTAGTTTATTGATGTTGTCACGCGCAGCGACTGGGGTATTTATGGCGATGCCACAGATTGCCTTGCAAACTTATGTGATGACCCGTTTTAGCAATGAGCAGCAGCGTTCACAAGCAATGTCAAAATTCGGTGCATTAAATAGTGCAGGCGTGATCATTGGTCCATTTCTAACCACCTTGCTGCTGGGCTTTGGTGGAATCATGACGCCGCTTTGGGCAGCAATCATTATTTTAGCGTTGATTTCTGTGGTCTTGGTGTTCAGCTTTGACCGACATACCGAACAGCATAGCGTTGAAAAGCTAGTGACAGAAAAGCATGAGGCAGCATCTACGGATTTGAGCATTCAGCAATGCTATCCATGGTTAATGTTGGGATTTAGTCTCTATCTTGCCATCGTGACCGTAAATTTAACGGCCGGGTTTTATATTCAAGACCGCTTTAATATGACTGCTGCAGAAGGCGCAGTGCATTTTGCAGAATGTTCTCTTGTCGTCGGTATTGCTTTGGTGATTATGCAAACGCTGATTTCTAAGTATTTAAATTGGTCCGTATATCGCTTACTGTGGGTTGGGCTGTTTAGCATGGCAGTAGCCTTGCTGATTTCGGTTTTCACCAATGAATTACGGATATTTCAAGCCACGTACCTGTTATATGGTATATCGGTAGCATGTTTAATCCCTGCATTTACAACGGGTGCAGCGCAAACGGCGCCCAGTGCGTTACAGACTAAGGTGGCAAGTTGGTGTACAGCCACTCAGGCTTTGAGTTTTGTTGTCGGGCCACTGATTAGTACGGGTTTATACCAGTGGCACAAAGAATTTCCGTATTATTTTTTATTTTTAGTGATGCTTGGTTTAATCGTATTCTTTTTATTTCAAACCAAAACTCAAACCGTGAAGCGAGTAACTGAGTGAAATATGCAGAGACTTGTATACTTACTTCAATAGGTCGGTGTGAAGATAGGCCTATCCTGACAACAGTGGGTTTTGATTACATGATGTTACTTGATCAGCGATTGATTTTACAAAATAGATTTTAAAAGCAAGCTTTTTGATTAAAAAATAACCACAATTGTTTCATTAATTCTCAAAGTACTGAATCAATAGTTTTCTCCGTTATTCTTTTCACATAAAAAATAACGGAGGTTAAATGCTTAAATTTAATAATGATTTGGTTCTGGGCGCCATTTTTGATATGGATGGAACAATGTTTGATACTGAACGTTTACGGTTTCAAACATTGAAACAGGCATCTCTTGAATTGATCGGTGTTGAGTTTTCCGAATCATATCTGATGAATTGTTTGGGGTTAAGTGCACAAAGCGCGCATCGATTGGCCCAAGCTGAATATGATGAAAACATTCCATACGCAGATATTCGCAAACGCGCAGATGAATTAGAGTTGGAGTATGTTCGTCAGTTTGGTGTACCGATCAAAAAAGGCTTGGTTCAAGTATTAGAACGCTTACGTAAGTCAGGACTGAGGATGGCCGTGGCAACATCGAGTCGCCGTGCAATCGCAGAAGAATATCTCATCAATGCAAATGTGTATAAGTTCTTTGATGTCTTAGTCTGTGGCGATGAAGTTGAAAATGGTAAGCCACATCCTGAAATATTTATGCGTGCTGCCGCAAAGCTGAATTTAAATCCTGCTGATTGTTTGATGTTTGAAGACTCGGAAAATGGTGTGACTTCGGCCTTTGAGGCTGGCGGTATTACCGTACTGTTTAAAGATATTAAATCGCCCAATCAAAACATGCTGTCCAAAGCCAAATATTATTATGAATGTATGTATGACTGTTTGACGGAACTTGACCCGTTCACTGCGCATTTAGAGATGCCGCATGTGCAAGAGGCTTTTCCACAAACCCTTAATCAGCTCACTGTTGGTATTCATGGTTTTGGGGCGATTGGTGGTGGTTATTTAGCACAAATTTTGTCGCATTGGGATGGTTATACACGCCCGAAAAAAATTTATGCATCGACTCGTAACCCTTTATATCGTTCTGCGGTCAATGCATTTGGTACCTATTGTATTCGCTATGGTCAATTGTCTTATGACGAACGCATTGAAAACATGGCAGTCATTGATGCTGAAAATATTCAGCAGATGCAAGAGATGTACACAGAGTCAAGTTTGGTTGCCATCTGTTTGCCTGAAAAAGCGATTGCAGAAGAGGCCAAAACCATTGCACAAGGCCTGTATGCACGACATATTGCACATGATGAGAAAGCCATCGAACCTCTAACGATGCTGATCATTTTGAACAAAGTCGGAGCAAAACAATTATTAATGTCACATTTAAAACAGGCTTTAACTGAGCTTGCTGGAGCGGTTGTTGCAGAGAAAATCATGCAACAACACTATTTTTGCGATACCGTGGTCAACCGCATGGTATCTAAGTTAAGTGACCAAAACTTATATCGTCAGCTCCGTATAAAATATAATATCTTCAAACAATTTCAATTAGATGAAGTTGAAGTGAATGCTCAATTAGACTTAGAAGATGCGACGAAATTAAATCCTGATCAGGAACGTCAAGCCACTTTATATGTTGAGGATATGCGCCGAAATTTCCACCCAAGTCATATATTGCAAAGCATGGATTTAATTTTATTTAACGCAGAATCTGACATGCCGATCTATGTAGAAAATAACAGTCCTTTGTTAGAAAAAATGCGTCAAATGATTTTGGTCGATCATATTGAAGATATTCAATTAATTAAAAATCGCTTATGGAATGGCGTACATGCCATGTTGGCTTGGCAATCAGCACTGTTCAATCATCAAACCATAGGTGTGGCACTTGCAGATAATCGGGTTGATCAATTTATGCATGAACTTATTGACGAGGTGCAGGCTGGTTTAGCACGACGCTTACCAAATCGTGCTTTTGATCTAACACGACTGGCAGAAAGCTTTATAAACTCTTGTGAACATGCGTATAAAGATCCATGTGCGCGTGTGGCACGAGATCCTTTACGTAAACTTGCAATTAATGAACGAGTGTTGGGCTCGTTGGCGACCAATGTGAAATATGGACTGGAGACAACGCACCTACAGCAAGGTATTGTCTATGGTTTGATGTATGCCGTGAGTGTTAATCAATGTTCGATGGATCAGGCTATCAACTTTATCCGGTTGCAATTTTCAGAACTGAAAAAGACCAACGAGCTTGAACAACTGCAACGTATTGAACAGATTGAGGCCAATGTAATGATACAGTTGCAGCATTTTTCTGATCAGTCCACAGAGCAGTTTACATCTTGGAAAAACCATGCTGTAACGCAAGATCAGAAAGATACTGCGAAATTTGCCTAAAATATAATGCTTATCTGTGCGCAATATATATTGAATCAAAATGCTGAGTATGACTCGGCATTTTTTTCTTACAAAGACGCTTTAGATGAATGAATTTCAGCTTTAAATGAATATTACTAAATTAAAATTGGGCAAAGTCTGTTTTGATTCATGCTTTAATAAAGCGGATTAAATTTAAAGTGATTTATCTGTGTTTTTAAAACCCTCAATGCAAGTCGTACCGACGCTCAATCAGGATTATCCCGATTGGCATCAAGGTCGTCAGCACTATGCTTTGTGGTATATAGAAATACAGGATCCTGAATTATTGGCGTATCTCACAGCACTTCGAGCGCAGTTTTCAGATCTTTTATACACGCCAAATACGCGCCAATTTCATATTACCGTGTTTATTTGTGGTTTTTTTGAAGAGTTAAATAAAACCCAATTAATCGATCATTCTGAACAACGATGGAATGATAATTTCTCAGCAGATGAATTGGCACTGCACCAACAACAACTTCGACAGTTATCGCTAACCAATATTCGGTTACGTACAGGTCAGATCAATAGCTTTCAAAGCGCGCTGTTTATTGAAATTGTGGATTTAGAACGTAAGTTAGACCATCTACGTCAAGCTTTGAATTTTAGTTCGAATGAAATTGCACCAATAGACTATTGTCCGCATATCACATTGGGCTTGTATAAACAGGCGTGGAATAGCGATGATATTTTTGAAAGAATCCAACAAATTGAGCAGCACAGCTTTGATTTTGAAAGCGAGCAACTGACTTTTGGTCATTATCAGGCTCAAGTATTACAAGGCGCTTTGAGTCCTTATTATCAACATCAGTTCAGACAAAATATAGAGATGGCACAGTCATGATTCATTTCATTTTGGGTGGGGCGCGTTCAGGTAAGAGCCGACTTGCAGAACAAAAAGCCAAAGAAAGTGCTCAAGCCGTCATCTATGTGGCGACAGCACAAGCCTATGATGAGGAAATGCAGGAGCGAATTCAGCATCATCAAGCGGACCGACCTGAACATTGGGGGCTGATTGAAGAGCCTTTGTATTTAGCCGATCGCTTAGTTGAAATAGACCAAGCTCATCAAACCATTCTTATCGATTGTTTAACGCTGTGGATGAGTAATTTATTGCTGCATGAACAAGCAGATTTTCAACAGCAACAATGCCAAAAATTACTTACGGTGCTGCCAATATTAAAGTCAGACATTATTTTAGTCAGTAACGAAACTGGACTGGGCGTTGTTCCCATGGGACAAATCAGTCGAAAATTCGTCGATGAATCTGGGCGCTTACATCAACAAATTGGTCAAATAGCTGACCATGTGGTGTTTTGTGTTGCAGGTTTTCCAATGATCTTAAAAGGAGATAAAGCATGAACTGGTGGCAAGAACCCTGTCAAAATCCGAGTATCGAAGCTAAGCAACAGGCGTCAAATCACCAGTTACAGCTAACCAAACCTACGGGCTCGCTTTCAGAACTTGAAAATGTTGCGGTGCAACTTGCATCATTACAAAACACGGATCAACCTAATATGGATTTTCCATGGATCACCATCTTTGCAGGTGATCATGGCGTGATGGAAGAAAATATTTCGGCCTACCCACAAGCTGTCACACGCCAAATGCTACAAAACTTCACGACAGGTGGAGCATGTATTAGTGTCATTGCACGTGAGTATCAAGCCAAACTACAAGTGATTGACTGTGGCTCTGTAGGTGAAGCCTATGAATATGCAGGGGTTGAGCGCTACTGTATTGCAGCAGGGACGGCAAATTTTGCTAAAACTGTTGCGATGAGCGAATCACAATGTATTGAAGCGATGAATCTCGGCCGTAAAAGTGTTGAAAATGCTATCGCTGCAGGTGCGTCTATTTATGTCGCAGGGGAAATGGGCATTGGCAATACCTGCTCGGCCTCTGCTGTCGCATGTTTTTTATTTAATGAGCCGGCCGAAAAACTGACAGGTGTTGGTACAGGTATTCGTGCTGAACAATTGGCACATAAGAAACAAGTGATTGATCAAGCTTTAGCTTTACATCAGGACTATGTCGGCCAAGATGTCTTTAAAGCTCTATGTGCTGTAGGTGGTTTGGAAATTGCCGCAATGGTTGGAGCATACATTCGCTGTGCGCAATTGGGTCTGGCAATGATCGTGGATGGATTTATTAGTACGGTTTCTGCCTTGGTCGCTGTTCGTTTAAATCCTGCTGTACGTGAGTGGATGCTCTTTGGTCATCAATCGGCTGAATATGGGCACCAACGTTTACTTCAAGCTCTTGAAGCTGAACCACTTTTGAAGTTGAATTTACGTTTAGGTGAAGGCAGCGGTGCTGGTGCGGCCTTGGGTTTAATTCGTTTGGCATGTCGTTTACATAACAACATGGCGACTTTCGCACAAGCTGCTGTGATTGGTGAAAAAGTCTAAATGGAACATTTCCGTTTAGATATATTGCGTCATGGTGAGACTGAACTGAGCCATACCTTACGTGGCTCTACAGATGATGCTTTGACGCAAAAAGGTTGGCAGCAGATGCAGCAGACCATAGATGAAGCATTAGACGGTACGTATACATACGGTTTAGCGAGCTGGGATGTCATCATCACTTCTGACTTACAGCGTTGCCGTTTATTTGCTTTGGAACTGTCTCAACAACTTGAACGTCCAATGCTTGAAAATGCGAAGTTTCAAGAAATGCATTTTGGCGACTGGGAAGCAGTATCGACTCAGCATATCTATGAAAACACCCCAGAGTTACTCGGACAGTTTTGGCAAAGTCCTAGCACATTTACGCCACCGAATGCAGAAAGTCTTCAACAATTTCAACAAAGGATCTTAAGCGGTCTAGATGAGCTAGTCTTGCAGGCTCAACAGCATCATTGGCAACGCGTTTTATTGGTTTCCCATGGTGGCGTGATTAAATTATTAAAATGTATGGCACAGCAAAGTCATTTAGATGATTTATTAAAAATGACGGCTGAATTTGGACAATTAAATTCATTCATTGTGCAAAATCGTGCAAATATTCGTCTTTTGGAGCAAAGAGAATGACACCTTTTTGGATTGCTCTACAGTTTCTCACGACTTTCCCGATTCAACTTAAAGCGATGCCATCGAAACAGCAAAATGGACAGTCTTTGTTGTTTTATCCTATGGTGGGATTGTTGATCGGTGGCATTCTTGCCTTGCTTGCTTTTATATTTCACAGCCTGCCAATCATCTTACTCGGCAGTATTTTGCTGGTAGTTTGGATTTGGCTCACAGGTGGATTACATCTAGATGGTTTAGCTGATACGGCAGATGCATGGGTCGGTGGCTTTGGTGATGCCGAGCGTACACTTAAAATCATGAAAGACCCTGCATGTGGGCCGATCGGTGTTTTGAGCCTCGTCGTGATTTGCTTACTCAAATGGTCGGCACTTTATGTTTTGCTACAACAGCAAATGTATTTGGCATTAATTGTATTTCCAGTATTAGGTCGTTTAGCCCCTTTATTTTTGTTTTTAACAACTCAGTATGTTCGTGAAAAAGGCTTGGGCTCATCGATAGCAGCAACTATTCCACGAAAGTCGGCATACCTGGTCTTTATACTCTGCCTAAGTGCATGTTTGTATTTTAGCTGGCTTGGAGTGGTGAGTATATTCGCGTTTATTTGTACTTTACTGTATTTGCGATGGAAATTTATTCAGCGTATTGGTGGCGTGACGGGCGATACAATTGGTGCTGCGATTGAAATTACTGAGGTATCTAGTCTTTTAGCGTTTGTCATTGCACTACATTATTTAGCTGCATAGTTTTACAGATGAAACAGTTTAAATCATCATTTAAAAAGCCCAGCTATTGCACTGGGCTTTTTATTTATCCCAATAGATAAATGACCAAATGAATAAGTGATGGCCCAAGCAATACCATAAAGACCCCAGCAAGTACCATGCTCAAGCAGGCTGCAACACCTTCTTCTTTATGACGTGATAATGCTTTACTTGTACCAAATCCATGTGCGGCATTGCCAAGAGCCGCACCTTGCGCAAAGCGTGAATGCAATTTAAGCCCAGCCAAAACTAGGTCAGCCAAAGCCACGCCGGCAATCCCAGTAATCATGGTAAATAGAATCACCAATTCTACTGAGCCCCCAATATTTGAGGTAAGTTCCATGGCAAATGGCGTAGAAATGGAACGTGCCATCAAGCTATAAGACGTTTCTTGGTCAAATTGAAATAACTGTGCCAAATAAAAAGCACTAATAATCCCAGCTAACATGCCAATCACGATGCCTAAACTAATACTCAGCGCATGCTGACGGATAATTTGTCGATATTCATAGATGGGGATAGCAAAGGCCACAGTGGCCGGGCCGAGCATCCATACAATCCATTGGCTTTCTTGCATATAGGTGTCATATGAAATATGAAAGCAAAGCATGAGTATAATCAGCACAAACGGGACGAATAGTGCAGGGGAAAGAACCATATACGGTAACTTACGATGTAGCTTTTTCGCCAAAATATAACCGACAAGGGTCAGGACGAAAAACAACACTGAGATACTGTTCAACCCAAAATCGTTCATAAGGTTTTTCCTGCTGTGTTGACATCATGATCTGTCGCAGTTTGGTGTTTCGCTTTAAGTTTTGCCTCGAGTTTAAAGCCCCAATAAACCGTAAATGCTGTAAACACCATGACACAGACGGTACCCAGTACCACGGCTAAAATTAACTGCCAGCCAGAGCTGAGTAATAAATCTTGATATTTAATTAATCCAACTACACAGGGGATAAAGAATAGAACCAGTTCAGCCAAAATAAAATCTGAGCCTTGTTTGACCCATTGCATTTTAAATAAACCACTCAACAATGCAGCTAAAAGGAGCAATAAACCGATCACGCCAGCAGAGATCGGCAAGTTAAACCATGATTGAATGCAAGAGCCGATCCACCAGATCAATATCAATAAACTTAGCTGCGCTAAAGTCTTAAGAAACTGGGTAAATTTGGAAGTAGATTGTGGAAACGTATCCATGAGACAACAGCAGAATAGGAGATGACGCTATTTTAAAAGTGCATACCCTGTATAATTATGAATAATTAATTATTAATTATGCTTAAATGGAATAATAATGGACATTAAAAGCCTAAAAGTCTTTGTGACCATCGTACAAAAACAGAGTTTCAGTCATGCAGCTGAAGCGCTTTTTGTCACTCAGCCGACCATTAGTAAATTAATTCGTCAGTTAGAAGATGAGATCGGCGTGCCTTTATTTCATAAAGGAGAAGCAGGTCGAAAAAGGGAAGCACAGCTCACCTATATGGGAGAGCAGATTTATCAGCATGCTTTAGTGATTTTGAATGAACAACAACGGATGCTTGATACTGTCACCCAAGTTCGCGCCTTAAAACAAGGTAAATTGACTCTAGGTTTACCGCCATTGGCATCGGTATTGTTCAGTCAGTTAATTGCGCTGTTTCATAAAAAATACCCCAATATTGAACTGAGCTTTTTTGAGGTAGGGGCGACGGGTATTGAAAATGCCATTTTAAAAAAACAGGTCGATGTGGGAATTATTTTGGGTCACTTGAAACCGGTGTTAAGTGGTATTCCAGTGATGGAGTCACCTTTATGTTTATTATCTAAAAAAAACTCACAGTGGCGTAAGCGAAAAACCGTTTCGTTGATTGAATTAAAAGAAGAATCTTTTTTATTGTATGACGATACCTTCACACTCAATGACATCATTATACAGGCGGCAAATTACGTCGGATTTGAGCCAAATGTGGTGTGTAAAAGTAGCCAGTGGGACTTTATCGCCAAAATGGTAGATTCAAATGTCGGGATTGCACTACTGCCTAAAATTTATTGTGAACAACTTGATGCGGCAAAATACCATATGGCTGAATTAGAAAATCCAAACCTAGACTGGAAACTCAGTATGGCCTGGAATACCACTGTTGCCATGAGTCCCGCAACGCGTGCATGGCTAGAAATAATTGAGGACAATAAAGACAAAATACATTTTTAGTTCATTCTCAGATCAATCCGATGAAATAAATGATTGGAAATGAAGGTCGATTTATGATTTGTATATCAAAGATTATTGAAAAGGATTTTGCAAAATCAACAGGCATGAATTAAATTGGGTGTTGGTCGTTATTTTTGATGGTTCATAAAATGAAATGGGATGATATTGGTCAACAACCGTGTTCAATCGCTCGTGCGCTTTCAGTGCTAGGGGATCGTTGGACCATGTTGATTATCCGTAATGCATTTATGGGCATTCGACGTTTTGATGACTTTCAACAAAATCTCGGTGTGACGCGTCATGTGTTATCCGACCGATTAAAGCGTTTGGTTGAAGAGGGTATTTTAACCAAAGTTGCTTATGTCGAGCGTCAGGAACGTTTTGAATATCGACTGACGCAAAAAGGCTTAGACTTGTATCCAATCCTTTTAGCTATGACACATTGGGCCGATCAATATATGGATCAGGGCTTAGGATCACCTGTTGAATATGTGCATCAGGCATGTGGGCAAAAATTTAAACCGGTTTTGGTGTGCTCATGTTGTGCTGAACCGATCCAAGCCAAACAGGTCAAACCGATATTTACCCAAGCCTATTACATCGCTCTCAACCAATTAAAACCTGCCTAAGCTGTTTTATGGCTTTCTTCAAGATGCTGATTTGCATCTATTTAGCCAAAATAGCCTAAGCGGCATTTAGATTGCTTTAAAATTACAAACAATTTGCAGGCTTAGGGATTCCCGCTAAACGACTTAAATGCCGAGCGACCAAACCCGTGTTAAATTTGTCTTGTAACACCGCATTATTAATATCAGCGCTCACCGTTTTCATTAAAAATTTAATGAGTGGGCGAGTTGCCGGTGAGTGACCAAACTGTTGATAAAACTGTCGCACAGCTTTTAAAACTTCAAAATGCCAAGGGCTTAACTCAAGTTCTAAACTTTTAGCCAGTTCTTGGGCAACAGTTTCATTCCAAATAGTGTAATCCACCAAATGGCCATCTTGGTCTAATTCAAGATTCATATTCATTCCAAAAGAGAAGATTGTAGAAATGGATCGCTTTTACTCAATTTATTTGAGTGAAATACATCTTTTAAATCCAAGGCATAGATCAGCAAAAGCGGCATAGTCGATTACTTTCATATGACTATAATTCATAGTTTTATCTAAAATTTCAGCATCATTTTCAAGTACATAACATGTGCCAAATTGCTGAATTTGTTCATCTGCAATATGTAAGACTGCTTCACCCATCAGGATGATTGCATCTTCAGGATTGATTAAACTGGCTAACTGCTGGATGTGCTGTAGGGTATTGGCATAGCTGGCTTGGACTAAATACAGCGTAGAATTTGACATCATCATTCCTCTTTTACCAATACAACACATGATCAAATTGTTGAATCAATTCAGTATTGAAGTGAACAAACTCAAGTTCTTGTTCACTATTGATCACAAATGGATGCTGTGAATTTTTTTGTTCAATATAAATCGGGGTGAGATCATAAAACTCAAAGCTATCAACCATGTTGGAAGCGAGTTTAAACGCATGCTTGAGCTGACTAAACTCTTGTTCGGCTTGAAGTAAGCTCAGCGCAGCATCTTTGAGCAACACTTTTACGTCACAACCGAAGGTTGCAAGCACCATGGTCGCAGAAAGACTTTCATGTACTTGTAAGCTTGCAAGATTTGCATGGGTTAAAACAACCAGTACAGATTTCACGTAATTTTCCTTTTCAATGCTACAAATGCGCGGCAATAAAAATACTTAGAATTGCAATAAACGGTCTGCAGTTTGTACGGCATCGGCAAGTTCGCCTAGGCCCACAAGTTCAAATTGCTCAGCTAGATTATGTTGCTGAATATTGTGACGCTGTGCATTTTCCTGATCTGTGATCCCACGTGCGAGAGCTGCACTTACGCAAACAGGTAAACGAATGCCGAGTTTTTGCCATTCACTACTGAGTTTGCGTTGATCATCTGGCACCCATTGCAGGGCATTTGCGACATTTACAGCATCTTGATAGAAAAAAACCCGAAAGTTTTCGCCTTTCTGCTTCAGCGCTTGGGCAAGACCCAAAGCATGCCAAGCCAATATCGAAGTGGGTGAGGAGGTAATTAGTAATAGAGTACTCATCGAAATTCACTAAATGAATAAACGGTCTAGATCGACAGTTTGTTCTGAGTTCAGAAGAAAAAGCTAGTATACAATGATTTACTCAATGATCTGAATATTTGCAAAGTTTTGCTTATTTAGGCAGCGAAGTCATTGCCAATTTTTCTTCAAATATAACTTTTGGTTTATTTTGGATTCAGCCTCAAGCTAACACTTTTCATAAATAAACTGTGCGGTTACATACTGAAAAATCTTTATATGAATAAAACGCAATTTTTGATTTTGCAGAGTGCTATGATCTTTTCATTTTTTAAACCATCTCATGAATATAGAGAAATTTAACTTAAGTTTATTTAATTCAATCAATGCTTCGGACAATGCTTTAGATTTCACCATTTCTTTCGCCATATTTATAGCCAATGATCTATTTTATATCGTGATTCTTTTGATGTTTTTGGCTTGGTTTAAAGGCAATTTTGATATCAAAAAACAAATCGTTAAAGCCACTGTGTTTACTATCGTCGCTTTTCTTATCAGCCAAGTGATTTCAAGTTTCTTTTACTATCCTAGACCCTTTGTTTTGGACGTTGGACGTACAATTATAGAACATTCACCGAATGGATCATTCCCGAGTGATCATATGCTGTTTTTTAGCACGATTGCATTTTCTTATATTTTTTCAAAGCAAAAAGCTGTCGGCTATGTATTTCTAGCTTTCGCTTTTCTTGTGGCGTGGTCGAGAGTCTATTTGGGTGTGCATTATCCAATGGATATGGCAGGCGCGTTGATCATTGCGGTTTTGCTGAATTTTGTTGGACTGTCTTTATGGCGAAAATATGGGTCTTATTTGGTGAACATGATCTTAAAAGTTTACGAGTTCCTATTCTCAGCCATGATTAAAAAAGGCTATATCCGCTAAATTAAGTTTGCTAGATATTTGCGATTTCAAACTTTTGCTGCTGCTATAGTTACATTGGCAACATCTTGCCAGATGAATATTTCTGATGATTCATCTGGCGTTCACATCCAGATCCTATACCTCAAAAATAGTCAGACTGCTCAATTCAATTTGCTCATTCGATCAAGATCATTTCTAATATTTTGTTGCTGTCTAACATGCTTCGCAATGTAACTATTATTAAATATCTTCTTCAAAAACCCTTCAACTCAAATGCCACGAAAACTTGTGATGTCTTCAAAATTGATCGCTAGCGAGGTCATTTGTCGTAAATCAAATACAGTTAATATCCATAACTGCAACACAGTCAAAATTCTAAAGCAGTAAGATAAAACTAGAATGCTCTTGCAGATTATTCGGCTCATGAAAAATGCTGAGGCGAAGTTTCAAAATTTAGATCTGTAGATAAGTTGGTGACGACACCAAGATGATGCCAAAGATTTGTAAAAGCTTGATAACTATAAGGAGTATCTAACAATGATTTTAGTGACTGGTGGTTTAGGCTTTATAGGCTCACATATAGCCTTGAGTTTAATGGCTCAAGGTCAAGAAGTCATTATTGTGGATAATTTATCCAATGCAAATTTACAAACACTTGAACGACTTGAATTTATTTCAGGCATGTATGTGCCTTTTGTCAAACTCGATATTCGCAATACTCCCGCACTCAATAAAGTATTTGAACAATATACCGTCGATGCTGTCATTCATACGGCAGGCTTTAAGTCATTGGAAGAATCCGTCCTTAAACCACTTGAATATTATAATGATAATGTCAGTTGTATCATGAGTTTGCTGCGTGCCATGCAGCGAACAGGTGTACGAACACTGATCCATTTATCAAGTTTAGCGGTATATGGTCAGTCGTCGGCAGAATTAACAGAAGACACAGAAATCAATTTTACCTATCCAAATCCCTATGTGAAATCTCAACAAATGGTGGAAGAAATTATACGGGATACTGCACGTACGGATAATGAGTGGAAAATTGCGATTTTGCGTTTAGGAAACGTCGCAGGTGCTTTCGAGCATGCAGTTTTAGGTGAGTTTGTAGCGCCATTGCCAAAAAATATCGTGCCACTAGCGATGCAAGTTGGGGCTTTACAACGAGATTTTATCGAACTTCGCAAACAAGCTAAAACTGGAGATGGTACTGTGGAACGGAGTTTCTTGCATGTACTCGACTGTTGTAAGGCGGTGTGGCAATGTTTGCAATGGTTGTCGCAGCAGCAATTCGCCTGTGAGGCTTTTAATATTTCAGGTGAGTTGGTTTCGATACAGCAACTATTAGATACGCTTTCAGAAGTGACACAGGCGGAGATTAAGACGGTCGAATCTAGTTTTTACCCAAGCCATGAATATGACCAGCTTGGGGCAAGTACACAGAAAGCGAAAAGTACTTTTGATTGGCAGCCTGAACAAGATTTAAAGAAAATGCTAGAAGATGAATGGCGTTTCTATCAACAAACATTAAGAGGGAATTAGCTCGTCTTGTATTGGATAAATTTAATCATTGTGCATGATAATCTTTATAAAATCACGATAAAGATTATCAAATAAACCACTTATAATTGATAATGGTTATTATTTACAAATCTAAGCAAGTTACCTAAACTGTATTTATCAGCAGAATTTGATTCTGCACAGACGTTCAAGTTTATAGATAAGGATATGAGGTCATTTATGCAAACACGTATTGAACATGACACAATGGGCGATGTTGAAGTACCTAGCGATGCGATGTGGGGTGCACAAACACAGCGTAGTTTGCAAAACTTTAAAATTGGTGGTGAACGTTTACCACGTCCAATGATTCGTGCAATGGGTCTCGTGAAAAAATCAGCAGCGATTACTAACGCAGCATTGGGTCAAATCCCTCAGGAACTATCTGGTTATATTGTCAATGCAGCCGAAGAAGTGATCTCAGGTCAATGGGATGCACAATTTCCATTGGTAGTTTGGCAAACGGGTTCTGGTACGCAAAGTAACATGAACTGTAATGAGGTAATTGCCAATATTGCCAATCAAAAACTAGGCAACCCATTGGGTTCACAAAAACCTGTGCATCCCAATGATCATGTCAATCGTGCTCAATCGACCAATGATTCGTTCCCAACCGCAATTCATGTGGCTGCAAGTCTACAAATCAATGAGCTTTTAATTCCAGCAGTAACAAAACTGCGTAATACCTTAGAAGCTAAATCTAACGATTTTAAAGATATTGTTAAAATTGGCCGTACACATTTACAGGATGCAACGCCTTTAACATTAGGCCAAGAGTTTAGCGGCTATGTTTCACAGCTCGATCATGGTTTGAAGCGTTTAAATCAAGCTTTAGAAGGACTGTATGAATTACCACTTGGTGGTACGGCTGTAGGTACAGGTCTAAATGCACATCCTGAATATGCTGTAAAAGCAGCAGCAGAACTTGCGAAGCAAACGGGTCTGCCATTTGTCACTGCGCCCAATAAATTTGAAGCACTTGCAGGACGTGATGCTGCTGTATTTGCTTCGGGTGCATTAAAAACACTTGCTGCAAGTTTAAATAAAATCGCCAATGACGTGCGCTGGTTAGCCAGTGGTCCACGCTGTGGTTTTGGTGAGCTACGCATTCCAGAAAATGAGCCAGGCTCAAGCATCATGCCAGGTAAGGTCAATCCAACTCAAAGTGAAGCCATGACAATGGTGGTTGCTCAAGTACTTGGGAATGACACAACCATTAATGTTGCGGGGGCATCGGGTAACTTTGAATTAAACGTGTTTATGCCGGTTATTGCCTTTAACTTATTGCAATCTATTCAACTCCTCGGTGATGCATGTAATAGCTTCAATGACCACTGTGCAGTAGGCATTGAGCCAAACCGTGAAAAAATCGATCATTTCTTACATGATTCATTAATGTTAGTTACGGCACTCAACCCTGTGATTGGTTATGAAAATGCTGCGAAAGTTGCTAAAACTGCATATAAAGAAGGTAAAACTCTAAAACAAGTTGCGGTAGAACTCGGTTTAGTCACTGCAGAGCAATTTGATGAAGTGGTTCGTCCTGAGCAAATGGTTTCACCAAATACCAAATAAATTGTTTTGAGATCATTCATCTAGAGTGTTGGAAAATAATTAGAGAGGCTGATTCATATTTAGCCTCTCTTTTTATTGGATATATGATTGAATTATTTTTCAACTAGTTATTGCCTAACACAGATTCTTTGGATTCATATTCATCTTGAAATGTATGTATAGAAACTAGACGATTTATTAAAAATAGGGGAACGAAAAAAATGAAGAAAGGCCTGATGATGAAGCGAGTAATTCATTGGATTGGGCTTTGAATTCATTGGCACACTTGTTAAAATGCCTTTCTTTTTCTGTTTTCGTTGCTATTTGACATTTGTTTGAATAAATATTTGCAAGACAGTGTTTTATTTAAGGATTTCCCCCAATGCTCACCATCTATTTGACAGATGTCCAAAAGAACGTTCAATTTAAAGACTATCCGGGCGAGCATCCTGTTAAATTTGTATTGAATTTTAAAAAGATTTTCCCAAGTGTTATGGAGCTTTTGCTACCCGTTTTGCCTGAAAATGAAAATCTAGAAGAAATGAGCTGGGAATCGACAACGACAGATTTTGAAAAATTTAAATTGCTACTCAGTGGTTGGGGCGTAATCGAACTACGTTTGAATGCTATTGCCCAATATAAAGACCGTGCTTATGCAGATAACTTGGTAAAAAAAGCACAGCAAAAGCGTAAAGAATATAAAAAAGCACAGTCAAAATTACAAACTGTTGAACTGGATTATCTATTCATGCACGAAGTTCATGGTTTGATTGATGCAGAGTTGGTTGAGTTAGGTGAAAAATTCTATCTACCGACGTTACGTGAGCTTTGGAAAAACCAAGTGTCAGCGAATGTACTAGAAGCAAAATTCTAAACGTCAAAAAGTTAGTCGAAAAATCCTCCGCTTAGGAGGATTTTTTATATGTACAGCAGAACTTCAGATTTACTTCGACAAGTGACTGTTTCATAGTGACCCATCAAGTAACTGAAGCATTGATCCTAAATAATATCGTGAACGGTCATCCCTTCTAAATACTTAAAATATTTCTGCTTAAAGGCTTTTAGACTTAACCAGTCATTTGTAGAAGGTCGTCTAATTCGATGGTAGTAAACTTTGAGAATAATACAGCATCGGTTTCTTTTCTAGTAGTAAACACTACCGTGAATCACATGGTCTTTTAATGTGGGAGACAAGCTTCGCTTACTGCATTATCCCATGAGCAGCATACTGTGTAAGGTCGCGACGGTTGTATACTAGAATACCGTTATTCATCAATAAATAGCCCCTACAATCATGATTACAGTACTTCGAGTCTGTGAAGTATTGCTTTGCAAGGAAATGTACCATGCACCTGTTTGGATAACCTTGATGAGCTACTGCTTAATTAAATGCATTACACGCATATCAATTGATGGTCTGATTTTACTTGACCATTACAATGGCTAGTTTGCCAACAGACAGTACAACGACTAAATAAACTTAGCATCCACATAAATACAACCCATCTTGCTTGGTACTGATATAAGTAATATCCGTTGTATGCTTATATTTGCGTGCAACTTTATTCAGTAAACTTAGCTTTTTAAATATTCTTAGATTCTACAGACAGAACATTCATTCATACGATAATCAAGATCATGTATGTCATGGACATGATTGTGCGCCTAAATGAGTATGATGCTGCCAATGAATAGCTTTCAAATCATCATACATAAATAAATCTAACATTTTTCATGCATAGAAGCGTGAAGTGCTGACACCTAGATATTTGCAGGCAGAAGAGACTGCAGTGATTATTTTTAACTGATCGGTGATAGATTTAAGTAAGTATATCGTTGCTTTGAATACTTTCTTAGCTTTACGAGTATAGGGCTATGCTGGCAGCATGTCGAAAGACACAGCAAACTATTAGCGAAAGAGTCTCTCAAAGATGCTAAAACTTGAAAATCATAAATGCGGACATTAAAAAGCCCCATGGTTAGGGGCTAGTCGTATCACTCGCGTGATACTCATATAAGGCTCATCTCATACTGCATGTATTAAAACATAAAATCGAAAAAATTGCTGAGCAAATTAGGCGGGTAAAACTAGGTTATTTTAGAAAAAAGCGATCGCTATACTTTGCCCTGAACATTTGTTCATTTCACTATAACCATAAAGAACTATATTGATGAAAGAATATAAAGTTGTTATCTATCAAGAAGGCATGCTGGGATCTTTACTGCTTGGCTCTTCAAAAGTTGATCCTGTTAAATTCACCAATTTTTTAAATCAAAATGCGCAGCAAGGTTGGGCGGTGATTACGATGGAAAAAGATATCCGCCGTATGCTACTTTTTTGGAAGCGTGAAGCTTATGTAGTTGTTTTGGATAGAGAAATATGAAATATGGTGTCTTTAGCGCACTTATTATTTCAGTTTTATGGGGGTTATTAGCCATCGCTCAGTTGTGGTTTGAGTTGCTCAGTGTCGAAGTATTTACCAAAATAACCGTCACTGTGGCGATTCTAGAAGCCATCATTATTATCGCAACATTGGTCATACGTGAGTATTTGACAGATAAAAAATTGAAAAAAGATGGCTTTATAGATTAGACCGCATAAATAGGGCGATTGAGTGCTGAACTCAATTGCCCTTAAATTTTAAAGTCATCTTATAGATTAAATCTATATTGGCTCATTACTCAATCATCATAAGGTCAGCACTGCTGGCAGATTTTAATTGTCGTAGCGCAAAAATAGAGCGTGTATGGCGTATACCTTTCATAGAATATAAGTTTTTACGCAAAAAACGCTCATAGTGTTCAGCATTTTTAACCGCAACTTTCACTAAATAATCGTAATCGCCAGTGACTAAATGTGCCTCTACCACTTCTGGCATATTGGCTAAAGTTTCACTAAATTGATCTAAAATTTCATCATCGTGACGTTCTAATGTGATTTCAATAAAGAATAATTCATTGATCCCAATCGATTTTGGATTGATGTTGGCTGTATAACCATCGATAATTTTTAAATTTTCTAGACGTTTTAAGCGTGTCCAACATGGCGAAGAGGAGAGACCAACACGTTCAGAAAGCTGGGCTATGGTGAGTCGTCCATCTTCTCTTAATGCGGATAATATTAAACGATCAATTCTGTCGAGGTTGTGTCGTGCTTCACTCATGCCAAAATAGAATATAATTGAGAAAAAATAGTTATATCATTTTTTGCAATGGTCGGCTGAAGAAAATTAGCACACTCGGACTTGCAATGCAGATTTTAAAGATAGAAAAATAAATTATGTAAGGTGTTAGGCAGGGTGATTGAAGCTAAAAATAGAAAATCTTGTGCAGATTATAAAAAGACCACTCAGCCGGATTACTGACTGAGTGGCAAAAACTTAAGCGTGTAACTGTTGTTCAATGATCGGCCATAGGTTTTGATGTGACGATTTAAACATCAACATATGTCCGATGGCTTTATGACCTGTTTCTTTCGGTTTTAACTCAATCATTTGAGTCGAAGCATTCGGGTATAAGCGCAGCAAGTCTTTGACATTGGCTTCCGTGGCGATTTCGTCATCAGAGCTCCATACGGCAGTGATCGGACAGCTCACCTGTTGATGAAAATCATGCTGAACAGTTTTGCCTAAGGCGTTGATGACATAACCGGGTTTGCTACAAAATTCAGCCCATTCACGAGCAACATCTTTTGGCAAATTTTCACCCATGCCAATCGCATTAGTCGGGCCATAGCCAATGGTATAGCGTGCAATCGGGAAGATCACATTAAACATCACTGGAGCTAAAAGCTTGGTGCGACCTTTAAGATCTTTGACATGACCTGTAGAGCCAGAAACAGCAACCACTTTGGCAACTTTGTCATAATTTGGCACGATACCTAATAATTGTCCGCCTGCGCTATGACCGAGTAATATGACTTTAGGTGCCTGCGTTTTACTGATCAAAGCGTCGATTGCCGCAGGGATATCTAGCTGCCCCCATTGCACAATACTTGCTGTCGATTGTTTTAAAGGGCTGTGTAGCGACTCACCAATACCACGAAAATCGAAAACTAAAACGTCATAGCCTTGTTGGCTCAACCATGTTGCATAGCTATTATAAAATTGCTTGGTAATGCCTGTGGCTGGACAAATCAACACAGGTAAAGCCTGTTTGAGCTCTGTCTGGTGCGGATAAAAGCGCGCACTCAGTGAATAGCCGTCTTGGCAATGAATCGTGAGTTTTTCAGATGATGACATGATTCAAACTTCATGGGTGTGTTCCGATGTCACTAATTTACACAAGTTCCAAAAAGAAACCTGAAAAGAGTATGACTCTAAAGTCATGTCATAACAGGTTTGAAGCAAGTACTATTGCAGAAGAAATACAGATAAAAATAATGCGTATAATTGAACAATGGATGTAAATTAAAATGGACATGCTTCAACTTTCGAGTGCAGTAAAAATTGCGATAGTTTTTAGTGGGATTTATTTATGGGTAGGTATGCTCACAGGTGTGTGGAAATATGCACAAATAAGGCAGTCTGAACTGGCACGTGCGCATTATTATGTAGATATCGCACATCGGAGCAGTTTGTTATACGCCCCAGCGACGCTTATTTTAGCGGTATTGGCCTATTTTTCAGCACTTCCACATACACTCAATTTACTCTTTGTAATCATCAATTTGTTCTTTTTTAGCTTTTCGATTTTAAGCTATGTGCTGCATGGCTTTTTAGCTGATACCACCAATCAATTTAAAGTACCGCACGTCTTAGGCAAATGGCATTTACCTAAATGGATGATGAGTATGGCAATGCTTGGATTGGTGATTGGCGAGTTAATTGCAACACTCGGATTGCTCTTCGGAGTCATCGTTAAATTTTGGTTTTAAGCAAAGTAGTATCAAATAAAAATCGTATCAATTAGATTGGAGGCTAATCAGGAGATAAAAGCTTTTAAAGTGCAGACGATTGTTAGGTCGAAGAATTTATATAAACAAAATTTTAAGTTCTGCAGAATTGAAAATTTATGAGAAAAGGCTGATGATTTTCTGGTTATTTTAGGGATTATTTGTATTGTTATTTAAAAAGGATTAAATGATCGAGAAGGTGGGGGTGGCATCTTTCTTTTTTCAAGATGGATGATGCCTCATCCATCTTCTAACTTAAAATTCTGTTGATTTTTGCTTTCGATATTTGTGGTCAATGACTGCCCATAAATAAAAGGCTACAGAGACAATAAGCGCATAAGCAAAATATTCAGGTCTTAAATTTCCTTGTATTAAGCCTTGAATAAGTAGTGTCAGCATGAGAGCAATAGTGGTGCTTGTATAGGTCACCATGTTCTTATTTGCCTTCAGAGCGTTAATGAAGAATTGCTTTTTGAAATGTACTGATAACATCTCCACCCCTCCTTGTTGTTGTTTAGCCAAAACCCATGATTTTGGTCAGGTTTGAACTACTGTTGTACTTCGAAACTAGAAGTATTTCAATAGCAAATGTCATTATTTTGTCATAAAACTATGTTAGATCATCGTATAAGAATAATCATTTTATTCATATACTAAATATTATGAATCTAAAGGTGTTGACTGGTGAGTAAAATGGTCGATGCATAATATCTATGTATGAATAAGCAATATATATACCAACACGGGTATATCGGCTTTATGACACGAAACCGCCTAGCTTACAGTCTGAATCGGGCTTAATCATGGAGTTTGTGTACGGTGTATTTTGCAGAAAGTAGTTGTATTTTAACTATTATTATATTTTGTAGCCAAAGGGCTGGATTTTTTTCTCATCATGAAAATAAAACTTTATTAAAAAAGTTCAATGACTTAGGATTTTTGCGCTGTAGTAGGACAAATAAAAGTCAGTTTGGGTAAAACTCGACAATTATTGGTCACAGGTAAAATCGTCATTCGGGTAAAACTCCGATTTTAGACAGGTCAAAAAAGGTTATTTTTTAACTTTGTCAATTACAGCAGCAATAATCAGCACAATCACAGAAGGGATCAGCCATGCTAAATTTTGTTGAGCAAGCGGTAGATTGGCAATAAAGCTTGGAAGCGCATCTTCGAAACCAGCTACTTTTAAACCATCAAAAATACCGAAAATAAACGCACAAGCGGTAACAGGAGCAATAACTCGTGATGGTGAAATAAACCATTTAGAGCAGAAGCTAAGTAGGATAACTGCAATCGCAGGTGGATAAATTGCACTTAAAACAGGCACTGAAACTGCAATGAGTTTGGTTAAACCTAAGTTTGAAATCAGCAGTGAGAAACCAACTAAAATGAACACAAAAACTTTGTATGGAATTTTAGTCAATTCTGAGAAATATTCAGCACATGCGCAGGTCAAGCCAATCGCGGTAACCATACATGCAACAAAGATCATTGCAGATAGGAAATAAGCGCCCATATCACCAAATGCATGTTGTACATATGCATGCAGGATCACTGCACCATTTGTTGCATTTGGAGCAATATCATGGCTGCCCATACCGAGTTTGAACAAGCTGATATAAACCAGTGTAAGTCCAATACCTGAAATAATACTGGCAATGACAGCATACTTGGTGACGAGCTTACTATCCGTTACACCACGTGAAGTAATGGCTTTTACGATCACGATACCAAAAACTAAAGCACCTAAAGTATCCATGGTTAAATAACCATTGACCACACCTTCAGAAACTGGTGCAGCCACGTAGTTACCAATTGCAGGCGGAATTACACCAGCAGGGATAAAGAACGCAGAGATACCCAGTACAATGAGACCTAAGATCTTGAGCGGTGAAAGGAAATAACCCACAGTATCCAAAATTTTGTTTGGATAAAGTGAAACAATGGTCACTAATGCAAAATAAATCACGCTATAAATTAGCAGACTGTTTGCGCCGTTACCAAAATAAGAAGAGAAACCAATTTCATATGAAACGGTAGCTGTACGAGGTGTTGCAAATAAAGGTCCAACAGCTAAGTAACACGCGACAGTAAGGATAATGCTGGCTGCTTTACCCAAAGGTGAACTTAAAACTTGAATAGAACCCTCAACACGCGACAAAGCAATAATCGTGATGACAGGTAGACCAACTGCGGTGATTAAGAAACCAAATGCAGCTAACCAAACATGTTCACCCGCTTGCTGTGCGACAATTGGTGGGAAAATAATGTTACCTGCACCAATAAACAGTGCAAAGGTCATAAAACCTAAGGCAACAATATCCCGTGTACGAAGACTTGTCATAAAGGGGAGATGAACTGTGAAAAAAGGCAATTTTAGTGCAATTAAGCTCGTTTTTGGAGCAAAATTTATAAATCGTATAGATAGTTTTTATAATACGAATCATGAATATATTGACAGATAAAATAATGTTTTATTTATATTTATGATAAATAAAAGAAATTTATTGTATATAAAATTTTTATAGGAATAAGTTTAGCTATTAAGATTTATCAGATATAAATCAATTGTTCTAATTTTCAGCACTAAATAGGATGCTATAAGCCGAATAAATGCAGAAATATTGGCTGAATAAAACAAAAAAAATCTAAAAGGTCTATAATTCGGTGTATTCAAATTTGAGGATATTCAGATGAAAGCTTCCAAAATCACGATTAAAACCGAGCAAGATATTGAAAAATTACGCATTTCAGGTCGTTTAGCTGCTCAGGTTTTAGAGATGATCGGGGAGTATGTCAAGCCGGGCGTGACGACTGAATATTTGGACGATATCTGTAATGATTTTATCATCAACACACTTAAAGTGATTCCTGCCAATGTTGGCTACTATGGCTATACCAAAACCACCTGTATTTCACCGAATGAAGTGGTTTGTCATGGTATTCCTTCGAAAGAAACCGTATTGAAAGATGGCGACATTATCAATATTGATGTCGCCATCATTAAAGATGGTTATTTTGGTGATACCAGTCGTATGTACTATGTGGGTGAAGTTTCACCTGCGGCTAAAAAGTTAGTCGAAACTACCTACGAGGCCATGGTTGCTGGGATTCATGCAGTTAAACCGGGAGCAACTTTGGGGGATGTAGGCTATGCCATTCAACAAGTTGCTCATCGTGAAGGCTACAGCATTGTACGTGAATACTGTGGTCACGGGATTGGTAAAGTTTATCATGAGCAACCAAGCGTTTTACACTATGGTCAACCGGGTCAAGGTGTCATTCTGAAAAAAGGCATGGTCTTTACCATTGAACCGATGATCAACAGCGGTAAAGCGCGTACTAAAGAGTTAAAAGACGGTTGGACAGTAATTACCACAGACCGTTCTTTATCGGCACAGTGGGAACATATGGTTGTTGTAACCGATACTGGTTTTGAGTTGTTATCTCCATGGCCAGAGGGTACAGGCGAATATCCCGCGATCTAAGCTCTGTAGTGTTGTTAATGCCATATCTATCTGCTGTGTTCAAATGATTGAAGTTAAATAAAATTATACAGTTGTATATTTTTTGACTTTAGTCTAATAAGTTGTAGTGTGTATGAGCGTTATAGGTTTTAAGACTAAGAGGTTTTCTCTATAGCTTAATTTATAAGGTTTTGCTTATAACTCTGAAAATCAGTTAGAGCTATTAACGATTTAATAAAGATGTATTTTATTTATATAATATGATTACAGATTCTGCTGTAGTTTCTGATTTTACTTAGTTTTTAAGTTTTCGCTTACCCATCACATGGGTAAGCTTTTTTTTTGCTTAAAATTTAGCGTGTTCATGTTGGCTGAGTTTTTCAACTAAGTAATCAATGAATACACGTACAGCAGGTAGTAAGCCACGACGAGATGGATAAACTGCATGGAAAATACCATGTGCAGCTTTCCATTCAGGTAGTACACGAACCAAAGCACCTGATTTCACGTGATCGGACACAATACTGTCGGGTAATAACGCCACGCCACAATCTTGGCAGGCCAGTGCAGCTAACATAGACAGGTCAGAGCCCATCACGGTTGGGTTAACTTTGATTTTTTTCTGATGATGCTGTGCATCGGTCACAATAATATGTTGATCGAGATGCTCATCCGCCATACTTAATATTTGATGCTGTGATAAATCTTCGGGCTGTTTGAGTTCACCAAATTTATTTAGATAGGCCTGACTGGCAAATAAGTGCTGCTCAATTGTTTCAAATTTACGAATGACTAAATTCGGGTCATCGTCTAAATTTGAACGGACACGTAGAGCAAGATCGAAGCCTTCATTAATGATATCTACGCGGCGATTGGTCACCATCATTTGCACTTTAATTTCTGGATATTGCTTTAAAAATTCAGGCAAAATTTTGGTCATTTCATTTTGCGCGATGGAAACAGGCAAGCTGACTTTAATTAAGCCGCGCGGCTGTGTGCTGAGATGATCAACCAAATCGTGTGCGGCTTGAGCGGCATTCATCATGACTTGTGCATGGCGATAGATATTCATACCAATATCTGTAACAGCAAAATGTCGTGAGCTACGTTGAATCAGGCGGACACCTAAACGTTCTTCTAAGTTATAGACTCGACGACTCAGTTTTGATTTTGGAATATCTGTTGCACGTTCGGCTGCACTAAAACCACCATGTTCGACCACTTGGGCAAAACAATAAAAATCATCTAGATCACTCAGCACTGTTCTTATTCCATATTTGCAACGATTTTGCTAATTAACTTGAATTGTTTCATGAAGTCAATCACGTTTTGTAGTTTTTCATGTGAGAAAGTTGAGCAAAATTGCCAAGACTAAAGTCGGGTTAACCTTGTAATCGTTTCACATTAGCATGACCAAACAATAAATGTGGTGTATATATCTTTTAAATAACCGAATTTGAAGGATGTGATTTGAGTGTCGTCCTGATATATTCAAATACAAGACCATTATGAAAGAAATTCGACATTAAAGGACAATGTCATGGAATTAAGACATTTACGTTACTTTGTCGCCGTTGTAGAAGAACAGAGTTTTACGAAGGCTGCTGAAAAGCTATTTATTGCTCAACCTCCTTTAAGTCGTCAAATTCAAAATTTAGAAGAAGAGTTGGGTGCACAGCTTTTTGAGCGTGGCAGCCGTCCTTTAAGAACCACCACCATCGGCCGTTTCTTTTATCAGCAAGCCGTGAAATTACTCTCCAATGCAGAAGAGATTAAGCTCATTACGCAGCGGGCCAGTGCCACTGAACGTACTATTAATATTGGCTATGGCGGTTCGTTACTCTGTGGTTTATTACCTCGAATTGTTTATTTGTTCCGCCAGCAATACCCACACTTAAATGTAAATTTAATCGAACTGAGTGCAGTTGATCAGATTCAGGCATTAAAAGAAGGTCGGGTTGATGCATGTTTTAGCCGAGTTCGTGTGTCGGATCAGGCGGTTAAACGTGTGCTATTGCGTGAAGAGCCGCTAATTGTTGCGGTGCATTCGAGCCATCCTTTATCTTCACAGCAGCAGATTGCATTAAATAATCTCAAAGATGAGCAGATTTTTATCTATCCAGCAACGGATGGTCAAAGTTATGCAACGCTGATCAAGTCGTTGTTTTTAGAATACGGTATGGAGCCGAAACGCTTTAACACCCAAGCAGATTTGCAGCAATCACTAGGCATGGTTGCAGCAGGCGAAGGTATTTGTATTGTTCCTGAATCTGTACAAATTATGCAGTTTAGGCATGTGAATTATGTGAAATTATCGGATAGTGCGGCCATTAGCCAAATTTACTTGATCGTGCGGAATGATGATGAAGGGGAGTTGGCGCGTCCTTTATTTGACTGCGTTTACCAAGTATATGATTTGGAAGCAATTGAATACGATCGTCGGGTTTTCTAGTGCTTATTTTAAAAAGTAATAATAACGTTAAATTTGAAATTCAATTTTGAAGCAAACGTTTAAGTAACACCTTTCTGCATAAAACATAGGCTCATTCTTGAAAGTATTGAGCCTATTTTTTTATTCAGTCTTATTAGAGCGCTTGTTTTAAGAACTTGGTGATTTCACGGCTGAATTTGACCGGTTCACTGAGCAATGGCGTGTGTCCCGATTTTTTAAAAATAATCTGCTCTGCATTGGCTAGGCTGTCAGCAATAATTTTTTGACCTTGAGCAGGATAGAGGATCGATTTTGCCCCTGTGAAAAAAGTTGTTGGCGCGGTGAGTGCTGCAATGGCTTCACGATAATCTTCAGTATGGTTTAAATAATTTTGAATATACCAATATAAATACGCCACACTTTGTGAGGGTAACATCAGCTTCTGTAAAGTTGGTTGTTGGTATGCAAAACGGAAAGCGGATAATGCATATGGATTGCTATTTTGTAAGTCTATGAATCTTAACCAAGCGTCGACCAGACCTTGACGGTCATGTTTATTCATCTGCTGTGCAAATGGCACGGAGAGGTTGGTTGCAAGTACCTTCGAGATGTCTTCTAAAATACTTAAAAACTCATTGTGGCGTTTGCCATATAAACCATATTGCCAATCTGCATCTACTCGTATTTTAGGGGTTTGATCGATGTGTAAATAGCGTTTAATTTTTTCAGCAAACTGACCGTATTTTAAACCGTGCATGGTGGTCGTTGCCCCCATGGAGTAGGCAATCACCGTGATTTTATCGTAACCAAGCTGGGAAACTAAGCTGTCAATATCTCGCCAATGGCTTGAAATGGTGTCCGTATTTGGAATTTGACAATGTTTAGAGCCGCCAAATCCACGCCAGTCTGGAATGATAAATTTAAAATGCTTTCGGTGTTGATATAGAAAAGGGTGCCATTGCCAACTTTGCATGCCCAGTCCAGATAAAACCAGGATGGGTTCTCCTTGACCATATTCACGAACATACAGTTGTTGTTGATCTGGCATTGTATAGTGTGGCATGCGGCTTCCTATTTATTTTTTGTTTTAGCGATTAAATTTATGCAACTGTGGAATGATGGTTTCAAGCCATTTGATCCAACCGATTTCCAAATCAATCCCAAGCTGTAAAATCATTTTATGAATGTACAAAGTACGGTCTTCATCATGCGCATGTGCAAAGTCTTTTGCAAAAATAGACTGGTACACTTTTAGTTTTTCTTTGTGAATTTCTAGGTGACGTTCTAATTCGGGTAATACGCCGTTTGTGCCCAGTTGAGCTTCAGCACGTAAACGAACCATTAACTCTTCACGTAACTGAGCCGGAGGGCTTTGCTCAACCATCCAATTGGCTAATTCAACACGTCCAAGCTGTTCAACTTGGTAGGTTTTTTTACGGGTTGTACTGTGGTCATCTTCAATGGTGCTGATCCAGCCTTTTTGCTGCATACCACTGAGTTCACGGTAGATTTGCTGATGTGTCGCATTCCAAAAAAAGCCCATAGAGCGGTCAAAACGGCGTGCAAGGTCAATTCCTGTACTCGGTTTTTCAAGTAAGCTCGTGAGTAAAACATGGGCTAAAGACATATATGGCTCAGTCAAAATAGTTTTGTACTTTTTATTATGCAACATGTTGCATAAAAATCAAATCTCGCATATAAATTAGTGCAACAAGTTGCAAAAATCTTGTATGCGTAGATGGAAATAGAAAGCTCGTATACAAGCGAAGATAAAAATAGCCAGCTTTTCAGCACGCTAAGGAGAAAAAATGTCAAATTATCCAAATTTATTGGCACCACTAGATTTAGGTTTTACAACGCTAAAGAACCGTGTATTGATGGGTTCTATGCATATCGGCCTTGAAGAAGCACCGGGTGGCTATGAACGCATGGCTGCTTTTTATGCAGAACGTGCGAAAGGTGGTGTAGGTCTGATTGTAACCGGTGGTATTTCTCCCAATGATGATGGTGTGACATTTGCTGGTGGTTCAAAATTAGACTCTTTAGAAGAAGCAGAAAAACATAAAGTGATTACGCAGGCGGTACATGATGCTGGCGGTAAAATTGCGATGCAGATTTTGCATACAGGTCGCTACTCGTATCAAGCCAATAATGTTGCACCTTCATCTATTCAAGCACCAATTAACCCAGTAAAACCGCAAGCTTTAAGCACAGCAGACGTCGAACGCACGATCAATGATTTTGCCAAATGTGCTCAGTTAGCACAGACAGCGGGTTATGACGGTGTAGAAGTCATGGGGTCAGAAGGTTATTTAATTAATGAGTTTATTGCTGCACGTACCAACCACCGTGATGATGAATGGGGTGGCAGTTATGAAAACCGGATTCGTTTTCCAATTGAGATCGTGCGTCGTACGCGTGAATTAGTCGGTGAAAATTTTATTATTATTTACCGACTTTCTATGCTGGATCTGGTTGAAGGTGGTTCGACTTTCGAAGAAGTTGTGCAACTTGCAAAAGCTATTGAAAAAGCCGGTGCAACTATTATCAATACCGGTATTGGTTGGCATGAAGCGCGTATTCCGACCATTGCAACCAAAGTGCCACGTGCTGCATTTACATGGGTGACCAAGAAATTAAAAGGTCTTGTGAATGTTCCTTTAATCACCTCAAACCGTATTAACACTCCTGAAATGGCTGAGCACGTACTTGCTTCGGGTGATGCAGATATGGTGTCCATGGCACGTCCAATGCTGGCTGACCCACGTTTTGTAGAAAAAGCAGAACAAGGTCGTAGTGATGAAATTAATACCTGTATTGGTTGTAACCAAGCCTGTCTAGATCATATTTTCTCAATGAAAATTGCAACATGTTTGGTTAACCCTCAAGCTTGCTATGAAACTGAACTGATTTTTAAAGAATCTGCACAGGTGAAAAATATTGCTGTGATTGGTGCGGGACCTGCAGGTTTAAGCTTTGCAACTTATGCTGCAGAGCGTGGTCATAACATAACTATTTTTGAAGCATCGAGCCAAATTGGTGGGCAGTTTAATATTGCGAAAACGATTCCTGGTAAAGAAGAGTTTTATGAAACGCTGCGTTATTTCAAACGTAAAATAGAACTATTGCCTCAGATTAAATTGGTATTGAACCATACAGCAACCTATGAAGAATTAGCTCAGTCTGATTTTGATGACATCGTGGTGGCGACGGGTGTAACACCGCGTCAGTTAGATATAGATGGTATTGATCATCCAAAAGTATTGAGCTATTTACAGGTATTACGTGAACGTCAACCTGTTGGCAAACGTGTAGCAATCATTGGTGCAGGCGGTATTGGTTTCGATACGGCTGAATATTTAACGCATGAAGGTGAAAGCGGTAGCCTCAATCCTGAGAAATTTTATGATGAATGGGGTATTGATACCACTTATGCGCAAGTCGGTGGCTTGAAACATCCAGACGTCGAAGAATCGCCGCGTGAAGTGTATTTATTGCAACGTAAGGCTAAATCGGTTGGTGCTGGCTTAGGTAAAACCACGGGTTGGATTCACCGTACAGGTTTGAAACACCGCGATGTGAAAATGATTGCGGGTGCAAGCTACGACAAAATTGATGATCAAGGTTTGCATATTACCGTTGATGGTCAATCACGTATTTTAGATGTTGATCATGTGGTGATTTGTGCAGGTCAGGAATCCTATACCGCGATGTATGAACAGCTAGAAGCAGATGGGAAAAATGTGCATTTGATTGGTGGTGCGAAAGAAGCAGGTGAGTTAGATGCTAAACGTGCCATTCGTCAAGGTGCAGATTTGGCTGCGGTGATTTAATCAGCCTCATACTAAACCACGACAACTTCATTCAATTTAATATGCAGTTGTCGTGCTTCCTCTCCATTTGGGAGAGGAGTTTGAGGAAAGGGAAATGATTCATCAAAAAAAAGGACATAAACATGACTATTGAAACAACAAAAAAATCTGTTGCACGTTGGCACGAAATGCTTAACACACGGGATATGAATATTTTAAATGAACTCTTGGCAGAAGATGTGGTGTTTCGTTCACCTGTCGCGTTTAACCCATATCCAGGTAAGCCTGTAGTAACTTTTATTTTGACCAATGTGATTCAAATTTTTGAAAATTTTACCTATCACCGTGAGTTTTACTCAGAAGATGGTTTAAATGTGGTGCTTGAGTTTTCTGCCAATGTTGGCGAGAAAAAGTTAAAAGGGATCGACATGATTCAGTTTAATGAACAAGGGCAGATGATAGATTTTGAAGTCATGCTCCGTCCGAAAAGTGGGTTGGAAGCATTGGCTGCGAAAATGGGTGAGCGCATTATGCAATATCAGCCTTAAATCTGCTGATTTTTAAATGCTCATCACAGAATGATAAAAAGCATGATGGATATTGTCATGCTTTTTGCTTATGAGGCTTAAGCAAACAAATATTGCTAGCGAGATATGGTTTTGTAGATACGTTTGTTTAATGGGCATTGTTAGGCAAAGTGAAAAGATTGAAATGATTTGCTGTAGTTTGAAGCGAGGTGAAGGTAGGGTCAATGAATAATGTGATGCATAAAGGGCGTCAGGCTCTTTTAAATTTTGTAGATCATGCAATCGGTGCAGAATTACCACAGCTTTATTATCATCCAGAAGGGCAAATGAAACATGTGCTGCCGAAGTTAAAGCAACTACATGAAAAATATCGTCCTACGCCTTGGTTGTCGAATACCCATGCACATTTACTGTATTTTGATGTCATTAAAAAGCGCCAAGTGAAGCTCAAATACGACGCCATAGAGCAACTGACCATGGCTGATGGAGGGATCACGGCTATAGCATGGTTGGGTTTAGATTTGCCTGCGGATGTGCCAACGGTGGTGCTCATGCATACGATTACGGGAACGCCTGAAAGTATGCGAGAAGTGGTTCGGGATCTTCATCTATATACAGGTTGGCGTATTGCACTGTGTTTAAGACGTGGTCATGCCAATTTGCCTATGCCAGTTGCCAAAATAAATTTATTTGGTTCAACCGATGACTTACGTGAACAGATTGCCTTTATTCAGCAGAAATTTCCTGAATCGAATTTATTTGGCGTTGGTTCATCTGCCGGAACGGGGCTATTGGTCCGCTATTTAGGCGAACAAGGGGAGGAAACACCATTTAAAGCTGCATTTGCTTTATGTCCGGGCTATGATACTGAGCTTGGCTTTAAAAATGTACATCCTTTTTACAGTAAAATGATGACCAAGAAGCTCTTTCAGAAATTTGTAGAACCCTATTCTGCAACATGGTCAACAACACCCTCTTTAATTGATGTATTGAAAAGTAAAAATTTGGCGCAGTTTGAGCGTGCTTATTTCCAAATGGCTGGTTTTGCCGATTATGAAAGTTATGCAAAATCTACCAATCCAATTTATGTATTTGAAAATCTTAAAATTCCATTGATGATTTTAAATGCCGAAGATGACCCTGTTTGCCACATTCAAAACTTTGAACCCTATAAAGAATTAATCCGTTCTTTGCCGAATGTTGTGGTGGTAACCACCAAAAAAGGCAGTCACTGTGGTTATTATGAAGGTTTAGTGGAAACCCATTCATGGGCAACCAAATTGATGGCAGATTTTTTAAAGTTATATGCGAACTAAAAAATAGCCTACTTTGGGTAGGCTATTTTAAGTGTGTGTTACTCAGCTTGTGGGCAACATGCAGTAATTTGAGGTTTAAGCTTCATCTGTATCAATACTAAAATCAACGCTATAGCGCTCAGTGTAGCGCCTGCATAAGACACTGCAGCATAGCTTAGGTTGAGATTTAGCACTGCGGCACCTGCAACAGCGCCCAAAGCATTTCCAAGATTAAATGCACCAATATTCACTGAAGAAGCGAGGCCTGGTGCATCGTGAGCGACTGTCATAATACGCATTTGTAAAGGTGGTACGACTGCAAAAGCTGCTGCTCCCCAGATGATTAATGCAATCGCCGCGCCAATGGTGGTTGTTGCTAAAATTGGAAATAACAGCATCATTAGCATCAGTAAGACTAAAAAGCCAATCAAGGTTTTATCTAAAGATTGATCTGCAAACTTACCACCGAAATGGTTACCGATTGAAAATCCGATCCCGATTAAGACCAACATGAAAGTGATAAGCTTAGGACTTGCATGGGTAAAGACTTTTAAGCTTGGTGCGATATAGGTATAGAGCGCGAACATCGCTCCAGCACTCATGACTGTGGTGAGCAGTGCTAAAACAACAGGCATGCGTGTTAATACTGTTAACTCTGCTCGTACATCAGGTTTTTCGGTCTGTTGCTGATGGGGTAGTGCTTTCCATAATGCCAACATGGTGATGATGCCCAGTAAGGTAATAGCGGCAAAAGACATACGCCAACCGATATTTTGACCCACCCACGTTGCGAGGGGCACACCTCCAATATTGGCAATGGTCAAGCCCATAAACATCATAGCAACAGCACTGGCTTGTTTATCTTTCGGAACAACACTCGCTGCAACCACAGAACCTAAGCCAAAAAATGCACCATGATTTAAGCTGGTGACTAAGCGTGCAGCCATTAAACCAAGATAATTGGGTGCAATCGTTGCCAAAATATTGCCGACCGTGAAGATTGCCATCAGTAAAATAAGGGCAGTGCGTTTTGGAAAACGTGCTAACCATAATGTCATTAATGGTGCGCCGATCATGACGCCAACGGCGTAGGCGCTAATCAGTAAGCCCGCTTGCGGAATAGAAACCGATAAATCTGCTGCGATTTCAGGCAAAAAACCCATCGGTGAAAATTCTGTTGTACCTATTGCAAAAGCACCTACAGCTAATGCAATTAATGGAAAATTGAATTTCATATTAAATATCCCAAACTGGAGCAAGTTCAGGTGGATTCACTTCACGCGCATTTCTGTCCAGTGTGGCAATGGCCTGCATCTGTTCTGGTGTTAAATGAATCTCTTGAGCTTTTAAATTACTGATTAAATGTTCACGTTTGGTTGATGATGGAATAACGGCATAGTCTTTTTGCAGTGCCCATGCGAGTGCAATTTGAGCCGAAGTGACTTGGTGTTCGGCCGCGATGTTTAACAGGATTGGGTCTTGCAACACTTTGCCATAAGCCAAAGTCATATAGGATGTGACATCTATATTGTTCGCTTGCAGATAATTGACTAAGTTTTGATTTTGCAAATATGGACTAAGTTCAATTTGATTGGTTGCAATATTTTCCAGCCCGATGTGATCAATGGCTTGTTGAGTGAGCTCAATATTAAAATTAGATACACCAATATGTTCAGTCAAACCTTGTTTTTTTGCCTCAAGTAAATGTCCCATTAATTCTGGAATATTGACTCCAAGTGCAGGTGCAGGCCAATGAATAAGTGTGAGGTTAACTGCATCCGTCCTTAATTTAATTAAGCTGTCCTTTAGGCTGGGTATCAGTTTGTCGGCAGCATAATTTTCAGTCCAAATTTTCGTGGTTAAAAAAATATCAGCTCGATTGACCTGACTTTCGTGGATTGCTTGGCCTACTTCTGCCTCATTACCGTAAATTTGTGCGGTGTCTACAGCACGATATCCAACTTCTAAGGCAGTTTTAACAGAATGAATGACAGTGTCACCTGTCAAACGGAAGGTACCGACACCAAATTGGGGAACAATCATCAGGAATTCTCTTTTTTGAATTGATGCTATTGTGCTGCTAATTTTAATGAAGAAAAATGCATGAGTTTGGAATATATTATTGATTAAAAATCACGAATCGAATAAGCAATGAAATTGACCATTGAGGAGCTGCAGGCTTTTACTGTTATTGTAGATAGCGGCTCTATTATCAAAGCAGCAGAAAGGCTGGATCAAACAGCATCTGGTGTCAGCCGCGCATTACAGCGTCTGGAATCTAAATTAAATGTAACCCTGTTAGAACGAACAACCCGCAAAATTAAGCTCACGCAAGAGGGGCAATTGTTTTTAGCAAAAACACGGCGGATATTGAATGATTTGAGCGAAGCGGAAGATTCTCTGCTAAAATTAGATGCAGATACTTCGGGGTTAGTGCGAGTCGATTCAGCAATTTCTTTTATTCTGCATATGATCGTTCCCTTGATTCCAGAATTTAATGCACGTTATCCGCATATACAGATTGAATTAGTAAATCATGATCAAGTGATTGACTTATTAGAGCATAAAGCGGATGTTGCAATTCGCTTTGGAAAATTAAACGACTCCAGTTTGCACGCAAAACTTATCTACAAGAGTCGACTGTGTTTGGTGGCGAGTCCTGAATATCTTCAGCAACATGGACGTCCGCAAAATGCTGATGAGCTAACCGCACATGCTTTACTTGGATTTAGTCAAATTACCCATATGAATACTTGGCCGATCCAAGTCGCAGGGAAGCCCCTGACGATACGCCCGAACATCAAGGCGTCAAATGGTGAAACGATACGCGAGCTTGCGATTCATGGGATGGGCATCGCTTGTCTTTCGATTTTTATGTTAGAAAAAGATATTGCAGAAGGACGATTGGTACAACTTTTAGACGATCAAATTGAGCCACATGAACAGCTTATTCATGCTGTCTATTATCAACAAGAGCATTTACCGAAACGTGTTCGTTTATTTATTGAATATTTAGCTGAAAAATTACAAGAATAGTTGTGAGAAAAACAGTGCATCGTCGGGTACAGATTTTTATTTACATAGAAACAATAAAAAACCCGACTTTTGCCGGGTTTTTTTGATCATTTGTTTGATAAAACTTCGATCTTAATTCTCTAAAGCTGGTGTTGCAGCAGCAATGGCAGCAGCTACGGCGTCATCTTCAGACTGTGTAGAACCTGAGTTTTGTTTAGGTTGAGCAGCTTGCGCAGGTTTTTCTGCTGCTTTAGGTGCTTCTGCTTTTGGAGCAGGAGCTTCTGCAGGAGGAGTAGGTTCACGACGAATTTCAGTTGTTGTATTCGGTGTCTCTTCACGAATCACTTCAACATACTGTTGAGTCGGTTCTTCAACAACTGGTTGTTCTTCAACTGGTTCTAATTGTGTAGGTACAGATGCTGTTGGTTCAGATGCTGCAACTTCAACCTGTTCCTGTTCTTCTTCTTTTGGTGCTTCTTTTTTTACACATGCTGTAAGAAGTAGACCTGTTGCGATTGCACCGCAGATTAAAAGTTTCTTATTCATAATTACACAAAACAAAAAAGTGTGGATTGGATAAATGCATTATAACAGCAAATAAGAATATAGAAATGATAAGAACTTACTCTAAATTTTTATGATAATTGCTGTTACAATAGCCAATTGTTAATTGTTCTATGAATTGATGCGGAATGACTTTGCTTTCTTGGTACAGAGTAAAGTAAAATCGCACAACATTGTAGGCCAATTTAGGCTCCATTGTACGAGAAACTTAATGACCCATTTTATTTTCGTTACTGGTGGTGTTGTATCATCACTAGGTAAAGGTATTTCAGCTGCATCAGTGGCTGCGCTTTTAGAAGCCCGTGGTTTAAAAGTAACCATGGTAAAAATGGATCCATACATTAATGTCGATCCAGGGACTATGAGTCCATTCCAACACGGTGAAGTTTTTGTCACAGAGGATGGTGCTGAAACTGACTTAGACTTGGGTTATTACGAACGTTTCTTGCGTCGTGCGAAAATGACCAAACTGAACAACTTTACTTCAGGACGAGTGTACCAAGATGTCTTGAATAAAGAACGTCGTGGTGACTACCTCGGTGGTACAGTTCAAGTTATTCCACATATTACTGACAATATTAAAGAACGTGTTCTTCGCGCAGGTGAAGGCTATGACGTTGCGATCGTTGAGATCGGCGGTACAGTAGGTGACATTGAATCTCTCCCATTCATGGAATCTGTACGTCAACTTATGGTCGAACTAGGTCATAAGCGCACAATGTTAATGCACTTAACTTTACTCCCATATATTAAGTCAGCTGCGGAATTAAAAACCAAACCAACTCAGCACTCTGTAAAAGAACTTTTGTCGATTGGTATTCAACCAGACATCCTGATCTGCCGTACAGAACATGATGTTGATGCTGACACTACACGTAAAATTGCGTTATTTACGAACGTTGAAGCACGCGCAGTTGTGGTATGTAAAGATGCGCGTTCAATTTACCAAATTCCACGTACTTTCTATGAACAAAACGTTGATGATTTAATCTGTGAACGTTTTGGTTATAACGATCTTCCAGAAGCTGACCTTACAGACTGGGATAACGTTGTAGATGCATTACTGAACCCTGAATACACAGTTCGTGTAGCGATGGTTGGTAAATACGTTGAACTTCCAGATGCATACAAATCTGTAAACGAAGCACTTTTACATGCGGGTATTCAAAACCGTGTGAAAGTTCAGATTGATTATGTCAATGCAGAAGAACTTGAAAGCCAAGATGTAAACGATGTATTGAAAGATGCTGATGCGATTCTTGTACCAGGTGGTTTCGGTGAACGTGGTACAGAAGGCAAAATGAAAGCGATTCGTTTTGCACGTGAAAACGGTGTGCCATTCCTTGGTATCTGTTTAGGTATGCAGTTGGCTGTGATCGAATATGCGCGCAACGTTGCGGGTATTAGCGATGCAACTTCAACTGAATTTAACCGTTCTACAAAATCACCATTGATTGGTCTAATCACTGAATGGTTAGATGAGCGTGGCGAAGTCCAACAACGTAATGCAGATTCTGATTTAGGCGGTACAATGCGTCTGGGTGCTCAAAAATCTGAATTGGTTGCGGGAACAAAAACTGCACAAGTTTACGGTTCTGAAGAGATCGTTGAACGTCATCGTCACCGTTATGAAATGAACAACCGTTATATCCCAATGCTTGAAGAAAAAGGCATGAAGATTTCAGGTTATTCTCCAGTGCAACGTCTTGTTGAAACTGTTGAAATTCCTGAACATCCTTGGTTTATTGCTGTACAATTCCATCCGGAATTTACAAGTTCACCACGTGATGGACACCCATTATTCGCAGGCTTTATTGATGCTGCTAAAAAGCAGTACCAAAAAGCGAAATAATGTGTTTTTGACTAAACCAGGAAGAGTTTAAATGTCACAATTAAAACCACAGGAAATTGTACGTTTAGGCGATATACAAATGGCAAATCATTTGCCATTTGTACTATTCGGCGGCATGAACGTACTTGAGTCAAAAGACCTTGCTTTTGAAATTGCTGAAACCTATGTGGATATCTGCAAACGCTTGGATATTCCGTATGTGTTTAAAGCAAGTTTTGATAAAGCCAATCGTTCAAGCTTGAACTCTTTCCGTGGCCCAGGCCTGGAAAAAGGAATCGAGTGGTTAGCTGACATAAAAAAACACTTTAATGTGCCGATTATTACTGACGTACATGAACCATATCAAGCTGCGCCTGTTGCTGAAGTTGCGGATATTATCCAGCTTCCTGCATTTTTAAGCCGTCAAACTGACCTTGTTGAAGCGATGGCGAAAACTGATGCCATCATCAATATTAAAAAAGCACAGTTCCTCGCACCACACGAAATGCGTCATATTTTGCATAAGTGTTTGGAAGCAGGGAATGACAAACTGATTCTTTGTGAACGTGGTTCAGCATTTGGTTACAATAATTTAGTTGTAGACATGTTGGGCTTTGACATCATGAAAGAAATGAATGTCCCTGTGTTCTTTGATGTTACACATGCGCTTCAAACGCCGGGTGGTCGTGCGGATTCTGCAGGTGGTCGTCGTGCGCAAATCACGACACTGGCACGTGCAGGTATGGCGACTGGTTTAGCAGGTTTGTTCTTAGAAGCTCATCCAGATCCAGAAAATGCCAAATGTGACGGTCCATGTGCGCTACGCATGTCACAGTTGGAACCTTTCTTGGCACAGTTAAAAGAGCTCGATACCTTAGTTAAAGGTTTCGCAAAGTTAGACACACACTAATTCGATACACATTGATGCGTCACTTTTGACGCATCATTTTTATTAATCAACTGAGGAATTGTTCATGAGCCAAATCGTTGACATTCGTGCACGTGAAATTTTGGACTCTCGTGGTAACCCTACCATCGAAGCAGACGTAATCTTAGCCTCTGGCGTTGTAGGCCGTGCATGTGCACCATCTGGTGCTTCAACTGGTTCTCGTGAAGCTTTAGAACTTCGTGACGGCGACAAAGCTCGTTACTTAGGTAAGGGCGTTAAAACTGCGGTTAACAACGTTAACACAGTAATTCGTGATGCATTGTTGGGTAAATCAGTATTCGAACAAAAAGACATTGATAACACAATGATCTCGCTTGACGGTACTGAAAACAAAGAAAAATTAGGTGCGAACGCAACTTTAGCGGTATCGCTAGCTGCTGCACGCGCTGCTGCTGACGAAAAGAAAATTCCACTTTTTCAATACATTGCAGACCTTCGTAATAACAGCATTTTGACTATGCCTGTTCCAATGATGAACATCCTAAATGGTGGTTCACATGCAGACAACAACGTAGACATTCAAGAATTTATGATTGAGCCAGTTGGCTTCACTTCATTCTCTGAAGCTTTACGCGCTGGTGCTGAAATTTTCCATTCTTTAAAATCAGTTTTAAAGAAACAAGGTCTAAATACTGCAGTTGGTGATGAAGGTGGTTTTGCACCGAACCTTCGTTCTAACGAAGAAGCAATTACAGTAATTCTTGAAGCAATTGAAAAAACTGGCTACAAAGCAGGTTCTGACATTATGCTTGCGCTTGACTGTGCATCTTCAGAATTCTACAAAGATGGTCAATACATCCTTGCAGGTGAAGGCAATAAAGCATTCACTAGCAACCAATTTGCTGACTACCTTGCAGGTTTTGCAAAACAATACCCAATCATCTCAATTGAAGATGGTTTGGACGAGTCTGATTGGGAAGGCTGGTCTTACCTCACTTCAATCCTTGGCGACAAAATCCAATTGGTTGGTGATGACCTATTCGTTACGAATCCTAAGATTCTTCAACGTGGTATCAATGAAAAAGTGGGTAACTCTATCCTGATCAAGTACAACCAAATCGGTACGTTGACTGAAACTCTAGATGCAATCTATCTTGCGAAAGCAAATGGTTACACTACAGTAATTTCACACCGTTCTGGTGAAACTGAAGATTCAACTATTGCGGATCTTGCAGTGGGTACAGCAGCGGGTCAAATCAAAACTGGTTCACTTTGCCGTTCTGACCGTGTAGCGAAATATAACCAATTACTTCGTATTGAAGAATTGACTAATGCAGCATATCGCGGTAAAGCTGAGTTCAAAGGTTTGAACTAAGCAGATCATGCTATCTATGTTAAATGTATTTGACTCCAAAGCGAGTAAAGCATTGTTGGGCCTTGCGATCTTTTTGATCGCAGGGTTTCAATATTTATACTGGTTCGGTGAAGGTGGTTATCATCAACATCAACAACTGAGTCAGAAAATACAACAACAAGTCGAACTCAATGACGAATTAAAAGAACGAAATCGCGTGCTTGCCGCTGAAGTATACGATTTAAAAAATGGCGTTGAAGCTATTGAAGAGCATGCTCGTCTAGATTTAGGTTTAATTAAACCGCATGAGACTTTCGTACAAATGAGTACGATCAGTACTCAGTACAAACCAATTTATATTGATCCAAACGCAAAAGTAGACCTACGTACCAATGAGTCAGAACCAGCCGAACTTCCACCCGAACCTTAAATTGTGGGCCATTATTCCTGCTGCTGGTTCAGGAAGTCGATTTTCTAAAACTGAACTAAAACAATATCAAAACATTGCGGGTCTAACTGTGCTTGATCACACAGTTGCACGTCTCAACCAATTGCCTTTAACAGGCTATATATTGGCTATAGGCGAGCAAGATAATGTTGCGCAGACCTTGGCACTCACTAATCAAGATAAGGCACATTTTTGTTTAGGTGGTGCAGAGCGTGTGCATTCTGTACTCAATGCATTGCAATATCTATCTAGGATTGCCAATGATGATGATTGGGTGTTTGTTCATGATGCAGCACGACCATGTGTCTCACAGTTGAGTTTAGAAAATTTAGTTCAATCGGCAGTCGATTCAGAGCTAAGTGCGATTCTCGCCATTCCCGTACGCGATACATTAAAACGAGTTGAAACGGCACCACAAATATCAACTACGGTAGATCGTTCAACTTTATGGCAAGCGCAGACACCACAAATTGCCAAATTGGGTGTGCTTAAAAATGCCATTGAACAAGCGCTTGCCGCTGGTGCGACCATCACAGATGAGGCTAGTGCTTTAGAATTTGTCGGTGAGCATGTCAATGTCGTGCAGGGTCGTTCGGACAATATTAAAATTACCTATCCAGATGACTTGGAATTGGCACGTTTAATTTTAGCGTCTCAAGTTAATAGATGATTATTTCAAGGAATATTTAAGGGACAGTGATTTTTACTGTCGCTTTAATCTATAATTCCCGCATCCTTTTTAGATCTGTTTCGCAATGATCCCTTCTCAACAGTATCGTTTTTTACGTCAGTCATTACGCGATGGCCGCAGTATAAAACACGATTCTTCTCGATGGGCTAAACTTCATTTAGACCCGTGGTTACTTTGCTTCTTGGTACTCAATGCAATATTGGGGCTGATGGTTGTCTATAGTGCGACCGCGGAAGATTCGGGAATGGTACTACGTCAAGCCACAAGTTTTGGTGTAGGCTTTATTGTGATGCTGATCTGCGCGCAAATTCCACCCAAAGTTTACCAATCTATGAGTCCGTACTTATATGCCATCGGTATATTTTTACTGTTGTTGGTTCTGGTTATTGGTGAAAAAAGGATGGGGGCGAAACGCTGGATTAGCTTGCCGGGTATCGGCAGTATGCAGCCGAGTGAGTTTATGAAATTTGCCATGCCACTGATGATGGCGTGGTATTTTGCGCGAAAACCATTTCCACCGAAATTTTTACAAATTGTCGGGGCATTAATTTTATTATTGATTCCATTTGCATTGGTCGCTTTACAGCCCGACTTGAATATTGGTTTGATTATTCCAGGTATTTTTGTTTTATTTTTAAGTGGTATGTCTTGGCGTTTAATTGCAGGTGCTTTAACAACCTTTGCAATTGCAGCACCTGTACTCTGGATGTTTTTTTTGCAGGAATATCAGAAAAAACGTGTACTGACCTTATTTGACCCTGAGTCTGACGCACTTGGTGCAGGTTGGAATATTATTCAGTCTAAAATTGCCATTGGTTCAGGCGGTTTAATGGGTAAGGGGTATACCGAAGGGACGCAGTCGCACTTGGGCTATCTGCCAGAGCATCATACTGACTTTATCATGTCGACTTATGCTGAAGAATTTGGCTTTATTGGTGTATTCCTTTTATTTAGTTTGTTTACAGCAATTATTGTTCGCTGTCTGATTATTGGACTAAATTCCTTCCATAATTTTGGACGACTTTATGCAGGGGCGATGGGCTTAACCTTCTTTTTCTTTGTGTTTTTGAACTCAGGTATGGTTAGCGGTATTTTGCCTGTAACAGGCGATCCATTGCCTTTGATGAGTTATGGGGGTACAGCAGTCATATCCATGCTTGCAGGTATGGGGATTGTGATGTCGATTCATACGCATCGTTAAACAGAATAGACAACATTAAGCCGGATTTATATTCGGTTTTTTTATGGGTTGGGTTTATAGATTTAAAAATTGGCTATTTAAGTAACCACTAAATGTCTCAAGCTGCATAAAAGTACCATCTCGTAGGATAGTACTTTTATGCATAGTTTAAGGTTGATCTAGCAAAGGTAATTGGAAGTATTTTGTGTAACGTGTATTGTGTTGATTTTTCCTTTAAAATAAATGGATCTAAAGTAAAATTTTTCTTAAGATCCATTCGGTTGATCTTTAAAAACAGAATGTAATTCAGTTAGAAAAGGGATAAAATATAAAAAATACTACTATATATTTAATAGAATACTTAAAATAGTTGCCTGTATTTTAGATAAGTCCAATCTTTTTTAATTTTTCGATAATAAAAAAACTTAACTTTACTCACTATTTTATTTTATTAGGAATTTTAACACCTTTTTCTTTTGCCAGTTCAATTAGACTTTGTGCAAAAATATCTTTTTTTGAATCTTGAATAAGTTGTGCAATATAAAAACCTTTCACTTTTTTATACTTTTTAATATCAAAGATATTTTCATATTTATTTAGATTTCCTGAAAGATCTAAAGCAAACAAAGTTCTTAGGCATTTATTGCAAGTTGAACAATTTTCATGTGTATCATCACCACTTACACATACATTTAAATATCTATACGTTGGCTCGTAGTTTGATATATCTACTATTTTGTCAACACGTGAGTACGCAGCACCCTCTTGATAAAACTCCGTACTTTCTGTTGATAATAAAGGTAATAAAATAGGATCACAATAAATACCAATATCTTTATCTCTATATTTTTTTGAGAAATTTATAATCTGAGTGTAATTAAATCCAGCAGATGCATAATAATATTTTGAAAAATGTTTTTGTAGTACTAGGACACCAGCACAGCCTGTCAAAGTATGTATCTTTTCATGCCCCCAGGGATGAAAAGTGTGTAAATTAGAATCTATAGGTATGTAATCAAGATTTACTTCTTTGGGATAGTTTTTAAGGTGGTTATATCTTTGCAAATATTTTACCTTTGCACTTTCCTCCTTACTGCCATGAGAACCTACATTTAAAAATAAAAGTGTATTTACTCTTAAACCTATATCATTTTGTTTAACAAATAGCTCATGTATCGCATTAAAAGAGTCTACACCACCAGAAAATCCTGTACCAATACCTGTATTATCAAAAAATTGTTCACTTAGTTCCTTCGCACTAACTTTTATTTTTTTAGCAGTAGGGCAAAATGAAATGAGTAATGGAATGACATATTTATTTATGTTAAAAATTAATTTCTTAGACACAATGCCATCAATATAAAGATCTTCTCCACACATCATTGCTGGAAAAAGCATCCCTACAAGAAATGCGTCCATTTGAGTGGTACAAATATGTTGTTCATACAATTCTGGTACAGAAAACCAAAGATTTTTAGATCCTAAGACACTACTTTCTATAGTGGCTGATAATATTAATTTATCGTTTTGGTGAGTAACCTCAATACTTTTAATATACATGTTTTTTACACTAACTATAAAGTGGCTGAATTTTATATATTTTTACTTTTTTTTTACAAATAAATGTTCGCTATTTATCCATTAGTATATTAATTACTTTTTTATATCCATTGAGCATAACGGCGATTATACGAACTCTAAAGTATCTAACTCGGATCGTTTTTTTTATTTATCTGTGGGATTTAAAGCGGTTTTGGTGGTTTCAGTCTAAAAAATAAAGCCCTCTAGTGAGGGCTTTATTTAGATATCAATTAATGTAGGAACCATGTGTAGTAGCCCCATAACATGAGTGGCCAAGCGAGAAAGGGGCTAAAAAGCCATTTCCAGAACCAATGGTGTGGCGTAAAACCCACACCATGCACAAAACCACCTGAAATACCTATCATGATGAACATCAGCGCTCGATGGCTATATCCACCATTGTCATCCAGCATGGCAGCAGGATGTACAAGTAACACGGCTGCCAAAGGAAAAGCTAACAGGCAGGAAATGACCATTGCAAATTTATTTGGCTTCTTTTCTACAAGTGATTTTTCTACAGCAGCATCAGTCATTTGTTATTCCTCATCTAGATCTTGATGATGTTCGATATAAAGCGCACTAAGTACACCTGCAAAACATGCCATCAAAATACCGAGAATCCAAGCAAAATACCACATCGTCTTTTCTCCTTAGACACAGCCTTAGTATAGGCTGTGTGAATTCTCTTCAATATGTTTGTTAGTAACCACGCCCCACATTTTGTAGTAACACCAAGTTGTGTAGCACAGGATAAGTGGGACAAAAATACATGCTGCAACTGTCATCACAGTTAGGGTATTTTTACTTGATACCGCATCCCACATAGTCAAACTTACAGTTGGGTTGATGCTCGATGGCATAAGGAAAGGGAACAATGCAAAACCAGCAGTTAAGATTGCACCAATGACTGCCAAGCTTGAACCAAGGAAGCTGAAACCGGCTTTACCTTTACCTGCGGCAAGGATAATGATCAAAGCACCTAAAATTGCCATGATTGGCGCAATCATAGTAATTGGATAAATACTATAATTGTTCATCCAACCTGGATTGGCATTGGTGATCACTTCTTTAGCCAATGGGTTAGCAACGCCATTTGTGTCAAATGGTTGCGCTAATGTGTAGCCTTGGATATTACCGAAGTATAACCATGCGCCTGCAAGTAAGAAGCAAACCAAGAATACGATACCCATAAGTTGAGTCGCTTTTGCAGAGCGTGCACGTAGGTCGCCATCTGTACGAAGCATGAGCCATGCACCACCATGAGCGCAAAGCATAGATAAACTCACAATACCGCAAACTAAAGCGAATGGGTTAAGCAGCGCAAAGAAACTACCTGTATAAGTCGAGCGAACAGTTTCGTCCATAGTGAATGGAACACCGAGGAACATATTACCAAACGCAACACCAAATACGAGGGCAGGAACTGCACCACCAATTGCTAAACCCCAATCCCAAGAATTACGCCACTTGGTATTTTCAAGTTTAGAACGGTAATCAAAACCGACTGGACGTAAGAAGAGGGCGAAGAGTACCAGTAACAGTGCCCAGTACATGCCTGAGAATGCAGTCGCATATACCATTGGCCATGCTGCAAACAGCGCACCACCGGCAGTAATAAACCAAACTTGGTTACCGTCCCAGTGTGGGGCAATCGTATTGATTGCCGCACGACGTTCTTCGTCTTTTTTACCTACGAATGGCATGATCGCCATTGAGCCCATATCGAAGCCATCGGTGAGAGCGAAGCCGATCAGTAGGACACCGACTAATACCCACCAAATGATTTTGAGTAATTCATATTCGATCATGCTTGAGCCTCCTCATTTGCCTTTTTTGCAGCTTCAAGTTTCTCGAAGTGGTATTTACCAGTATGTAGAGAACTTGGGCCAAGGCGTGAGAATTTAATCATTAAGTACATTTCAATGATCAGCAGTACAGTGTAGAACGCTGCCAATGCAAGGATAGAACCCCATACATCACCTGTACTTAAGCTAGAAGCTGAAAGATGTGTAGGTAGAACTTCACCGATAGTCCAAGGTTGACGACCAACTTCGGCAACATACCAACCTGTTTGTGCTGCAATCCAAGGTAATGGCAGGGCAAATAAAGCAAACTTTAATAACCAAGGTTTGTTTTCTGCATTACGTTTACCGACAGCAAAGGTAGCAAGTACGAACAGAAGGAGCATTAAGAAACCAGAAGCAACCATTGCACGGAATGCCCAGAACAAGCTTGGGACATGTGGAATAGTGTCTTTTGCAGCTGCTTTGATTTGTTCGTCAGAAGCATCGACAACTTTGTCTGTGTATTTTTTCAGAAGCAGACCATAACCCAAGTCTTTTTGAGACTCAGCAAATGCTGCTTTAAGTTCAGGAGACGTATCGCCTGCACGAAGTTGTTCTAACTGCGAGTAAGCCACCATACCGTTACGAATACGCGCTTCGTGTTGTACGATCAGGTCTTTAATACCTGTCACTTCTTTGTCAGTTGAACGTGTTGCAATAATCCCCATGACATAAGGAATTTTGATCGCGTAGTCAGTAGACATGGTTTCTTTATTTGGAATACCAAACAAAGTAAATGGCGCTGGAGCTGGGTGAGTGTCCCATTCAGCTTCAATCGCAGCTAGTTTAGTTTTTTGTACGTCACCAATTTCATAACCAGATTCATCACCCAGTAAGATCACCGAAAGTGTAGACGCTAAACCAAAGATAGCAGCGATGGCGAATGAGCGACGCGCAAATGGCAAGTCACGCTTTTTCAATAAGTAGTAACTTGAAATTGCCAGTACGAAAATAGCACCAGTCACATAACCTGCAGATACGGTATGCACGAATTTAACCTGAGCCACGGGGTTGAAAATCAGCGCACCGAAGTCCACCATTTCCATACGCATGGTTTCATAGTTAAAAGCAGAACCAACAGGGTTTTGCATCCAACCATTGGCCACTAAAATCCATAGTGCAGACATGTTCGAGCCTAGAGCAACTAACCAAGTGACAGCCAAATGCTGAACTTTGGATAGGCGATCCCAGCCGAAGAAGAATAAACCAATAAATGTTGATTCAAGGAAGAATGCCATCAGACCTTCAATGGCTAATGGTGCACCAAAAATATCACCGACATAGTGCGAGTAATACGCCCAGTTAGTACCGAACTGAAACTCCATGGTCAAACCAGTAGTAACACCTAATGCGAAGTTAATACCGAAGAGTTTTCCCCAGAATTTAGTCATGTCTTTATAAATTTCTTTGCCAGAAATCACATAGGTGGTTTCCATAATGGCAAGAATAAAAGCCAGACCTAAAGTCAGCGGAACAAAAATAAAGTGATACATCGCGGTCATTGCAAATTGGAACCGCGAAAGATCGACCACGCTTTCAGAAATCATCAACGTGTCTCCTTGATTTGGGAAGGACTGCCAGCAATATGCTCGGCAACTTGATTGTCAAAGTTTTTAGGGATGGTAGGGGCGTCGAACCAAATGTTCTTAATGATCATTAAAATAATCACTTTAATTATTAGTATTGCGGTTATTTCTCTGACCACACGACGATTTAAATCTTTGAATTTTAAGCTCATGGAGATAAGCCTATTCTTTAAACTTGTACTATATTATTAACAAATATACACAAAAAGCAAATAGGTTGAACAGTTAAAATAAAAATATATTATCAAAGTGTTTTAATACAATAACTTAATCGTTTTAATGATTTAAAAATAAACTAATTCTGTTATTTAAATACCTGACTAAAATACTTATATTTAAACTTTTTAAACCCGACTAAATTGCTTATGTATCTAATTTAAATTCTGACTAATTTACTATATTTACTAAAATTTACATTGTGAATAATGAGAATCTTTACTAATTAAATATAAGTAGGTTAAGTCTTGAAGTGCGACACCACCTCGCTATTAAATAACCCGAATCATGAATAAGCCCAGATATATCATGATAAATTGAGGCTTGTTTTGATGTGGGCCGCATTCTTCAGTGTATAAACTTCTGTCTGCGGACATATCGCAGCAATTGCCTCAGGAAGCTTTTACGTCCATCAATGCAGGCGATCAGAATGTCTGTCACTATTCTGCAAATCTGTGAATACGCTGAACATTCATTAGCACCTTCACTTTTTGAAAGGTAAAGACCTAGCCGTTCTTTATGGTCCTCGGCATGTAATCCCAGAATGGTAAAACGGCTTTGTTGACAGAAATACCTTCATTCTTGATCTTTTTTGTTAAAAACACGACATTTTAATTGGTGAATAATACTTGTAATGAATGGTATTGAGCCACACAAATGGATATACGGCAATATCGAGAAGACGCAGTTACCAAGCATGTAATTCAGGGATTAACTTGTCTGTAATATTGGTAATGCCACCCTTGGAAAGAACCAGTGCATACATATCGGTAATTTGTTTCTGAATATTGCGGTAGCCCGTACGGAGTGCATATAGCGAAATGACTTTGTTGTCGATCTATTTATGGAGTTAGGTTTGATTTTTCTTGACGAGTTGAGGCTCAAAATCGTCAGCACGATCCCGAGGTATTTCCAGTTCAAATGAACCGTAAGATGATTTTACAGTCTTACGAGAATAGCTATTCCTACAATTGGCTAGTGGGGGCTTCTAAATTCAATTTCAGCATTTAAAGCTGCTTCTGTCAGTTGTTTGAGGGGTGGGGTTAAGATACCGTTTTCACCAGTGAGGAGGGCTTGACTGTAATTGTTTTTAAAAACAGCTTTGAAATCAAAGTTGCTTGCCATGATGTGTCATTTCTTGTTTCTTGCCATGATGTGTCATTTCTTGTTTGATTCAGTTTATTGAAATGACACAGATTTTTGAATACTATTGAAAAAGCAGGTATTTATAACGTATATAAGTCCTACTTTTGCTAATCAAAGCGCAATATTGTATACTTCTGCTTAACTCGAAGCGGGTAATGTTCCTGCTTATCTTTTTTTATTTAGCTGATTGTGATTTATCTGTATTCAAGCTTCTGACTTGAATCATATCTTTGTAACTACAGAATTATTATTCCAAACCCGATTGATTAATCTCTTTGTTCTGTCACAAAAAGCTCACATGTTGAGTAAATCTTTTGAATATTTTAAATACTTGGCAAACTGCCAAAGCCGTAAATGGCGACGAAATTAATGTAAAAATGGTGCCTTTAAAACGTCAACAAAATACCAATGCTGGTTTAATTTGGGTTGATGTTGGGCAAATGGTTGAATTAGAAACAGGCGAGACATTTAACCTGAATCTAGATGGCAAAAGCTTCTATACTGGCCCAAACCAGCTATATCGCTTAGCCTAAAAGCAAAAAACAGCAGATGATCTGCTGTTTTTTTTTTGCTTAATTTAAAGTCTACGTTTGCATGGTCTGGATGCGTATATTAATCAAATATGATGGTAAGTTTTTCTAAAGGCTAACGATTAGAAAGCTATGGACTAGTAAGACCAAATTTTTAATTTTAAATCACTCACAGATGGGTTTTCACCAATCTCTAATATTTGAGCTTGTTCTGTACGCCAGTCCCCTAAAACGATACGAGGTTTGCCATGCACATCGTGTATTTGGGGGCGGTGGGTATGTCCATGAATCAGTAGATCGGCATGCTCTAAAGCTTTTTCTACAGCTTCGGCATTTACATCCATGATTTCATAAGATTTAACTTGCTTGGTTTCTGTACTTTTTTTGCGGAAGCCATTGGCGATTTTTTGTCGAATGCTAAGCGGTAAGCTCTTTAAGAAACCTAAAAGCAAAGGATTACGAATCACTTTACGAAACTTTTGGTAAGACACATCATCGGTGCAAAGTAAATCGCCATGTTCGAGGCGAATTTTATAGTTGCCAATGTGGAGATAATCAACGTCTTGTAATAATTGACCGTGAAATTTATTTAAAAACTTTTGACCCAATGCAAAGTCACGATTACCCACTTGGAAATAAATTTGATTTCCCAAAGCAGTAAAATCTTTTAGCACTGCAATGATTTCATCTAACCAAGGGGCAGTGAAGTCATCACCAATCCAAGCATTAAACCAATCACCTAAAATATACAGCTGGGTATTTTGAGTTTTGTATTGTTCTAACAAAGCTAAAAACCCCCGAACGAGTCGAGGGTGTTCAGGTGACAAATGTAAATCAGCGATAAACAGATAGGTCACGAATCTTTTCCTTTGAATCTCCCTAAATCCCTCTTTAAAAAAGAGGGACTTTTCCTCCCTTTTATAAAGGGAGGTTAGGAGGGATTCTTATTCAGAAATGATTTTAGCTGATTCGATTACAACGTTCTCTAGAGGAACGTCTGCGTGGTAGCCACGGTTACCAGTACGAACGCTTTTGATTGCGTCAACAACGTCAAGACCTTCAACTACTTTACCAAATACTGCATAGCCCCAACCTTGCGCTGTTTTACCAGTGTGATTAAGGAAAGAGTTGTTTTTCACGTTAATGAAGAATTGAGCTGAAGCAGAGTGAGGTGCTTGAGTACGTGCCATAGCGATCGTACCAACATCATTGCTTAAACCGTTGTCAGCTTCGTTTTCAATAGAATCACGAGTTGTTTTTTCTTTGAAGTTTTCATCCATGCCGCCGCCTTGGATCATGAAACCATCAATAACACGGTGGAAAATCACGCCGTCATAGAAACCATCGCGAACATACTGTAAGAAGTTTTCAGCAGTTTTAGGTGCTTTTTCAGTGTTAAGCTCAAGAACAATACGACCTTTATTGGTGTTTAATTCGACTTGAGGAAAACTCATTGTGTAATCTCCTGTACATGGACATGAAAGCCATGGGTTTTTTGGTTGTGAGAAGCATAAGCAAACTGTAAACTACAAGGCAAGTAAAAACGTTACTTTCTTTGTTAAAAATGAAGAAAAGCGTTTTAATTATCCTAATTTTATCTTTATAGAAGTGATTTTATTACCATGAAGCCAAACGATGTTGTTTCATCCCTGCCTAACAATCCGACAACCAAGAACAATGCCCCTGTCGAAGCTGCGCAGCAGGAACAACAGCCAGGCTTAGATTTTGTACGTCAAGTCATTACCGATGATTTATCTGCAGGTCGTACAGAACAAGTTGTAACACGTTTCCCACCAGAGCCAAACGGCTACCTACATATTGGTCATGTAAAAGCCATTTGTCTGAACTTTGGTATTGCTCAAGAATTCGCGGGTCTATGTAACCTCCGTTTCGACGATACAAACCCAGATGCCGAAGAACAAGAGTATGTAGATGGTATTGCCAATGACGTGAAATGGCTAGGTTTTGAGTGGAACGGCGAGCCGCGTTATGCATCGAGCTATTTTGATCAGCTTTACACTTGGGCAGTTCAATTGATTGAACAAGGTGATGCCTATGTGGATTTGCAAAGCCCTGAAGAAATCAAACTAAACCGCGGTAATTTTGTTGAGCCGGGTAAAAACTCGCCGCAACGTGATGCTAGCGTAGAAGAAAACTTAGCGCGTTTTGAACAAATGCGTAATGGTGAGTTGGGAGAAGGTCAGGCAGTACTACGTGCCAAAATTGACATGACTTCACCTAACATTCATATGCGTGATCCTATTTTGTATCGTATTTTGCATTCTGAACATCACCAAACTGGTGATAAATGGAAGATGTACCCAATGTACGATTATGCGCATCCATTATCAGATGCCATTGAAGGAGTTACGCATTCACTGTGTACACTAGAGTTTGTTGATCATCGTCCGTTCTATGACTGGGTTGTAGAGAAAGTTAAATCCCCATCTGTACCACGTCAGTACGAATCAAGCCGTCTAAATGTGGATTACACCATTACCTCTAAACGTAAATTACGTAAATTGGTTGAAGGTGGATTTGTGAATGGTTGGGATGACCCACGTATGCCGACCGTTGTGGGTATGCGCCGTCGTGGCTTTACTCCAGAAGGTCTACGTGACTTCTGCAAACGTGTAGGTGTAACGAAAGTTGATGGCAGTATCGTAGATGTTGCAATGCTTGAATACTGCATCCGTCAGTCTTTAGAAAATACTGCTTCGCGTGGCATGGCTGTGTTGAATCCACTCAAAGTGACTTTAACTAACTTGCCTGAAGCGATGGATTTGGTGCATGCACGTCATCCAAACGTAGACATGGGTGACCGTATCATTCCGTTAACTCAAGACATTTACATTGATCGTAAAGACTTTGAAGAAGTTGCACCTAAAGGCTTTAAACGTCTGATTCCGGGCGGTGAAGTGCGTTTACGTCATGCGTATGTGATTAAGTGCGATGAAGTGATTAAAGACGAGAACGGTGAAGTGGTTGAATTGAAATGTTCAATTGACCCTGAAACTTTAGGTAAAAACCCCGAAGGCCGTAAGGTGAAGGGCGTTGTACATTGGGTTTCTGCAAGCAAGGGTATTGCTGCGGAAGTTCGTATCTACGACCGTTTATTCACTGAATCAGACCCTGAAGTGGGTGATGACTTCCTTGCAAACTTAAATCCAGAATCACTTAAAGTGGTTCAAGCGGTCATTGAGCCTGCATTGGCAGAAGCAAAACCTGAAGATCGTTTCCAATTTGAACGTGAAGGTTACTTTGTTGCAGATCAGTTTGATCATACAGCTGAAAAACCAGTGTTTAACCGCATCTTAGATTTGAAAGACAGTTTTAAACCGGGTAAATAAAATCTTAGTTTTTAAAGGGATTCATCTTTGAATCCCCAATAGGTTAAGATCAAGTAGGTTAAGATTAAGCTCAACTTCGGTTGGGCTTTTTTCATGCTTGAGATGGTTCATTAAGGCAGTACAGAGGGGAAATAAGTGATCATTCGAAATAAAAATAATAGCTTTAAACTTTTATTTGCATGGCATGGCACGATACTCCCAAAAGTCATGCCTGCGTTGGCTGTCGTCGTGAGTTTGTCGGCGATTTTGGTGTATCTAAGCGCTGCACACTACCTGAATACGCCTGAAGTTCCAGCCATCGGATTTACCATCTTTGGGGTGATTCTGTCGATTTTTTTGAGCTTTCGAAATACTGCCTGTTATGACCGTTGGTGGGAAGGGCGCAAGCTTTGGGGCTCATTGATTGCCAATACACGCCACATGATTCGTGATAGCCATGTCCTTGAAGATGAGCAAAGAAACGTGTTGATGTACCGCATCATGCTGTTTTGCAATTTGTTACGTGATCGCTTACGCCATGAATCACAAGATATTGCACATTTTAAAGACGGCGTAGCTTTGACGGATCAGCAATGGCAGCAATGCCGAGACAATATCAATGCACCACAGTATTTACTTGAAATTATTCAAAAAGATTTAGTCAAAACCTATAAACAAGGTCAGATTACAGACATTATTTACAGCACGCTCACACGTCATACTGTAGCGATGGGTGATATCCATGCAGGCTGTGACCGTATCATGACCACGCCATTACCATTTTCCTATTCGGTGCTTTTACATCGCGCAGTGTATTCATTTTGTCTGATTTTGCCATTTAGCCTAGAGGCCAGTTTAGGGATATGGACACCTGTCATTGTGGCTTTGATTGCATATTTATTTTTAGGTTTGGATGCGTTAAGTGCAGAACTGGAAGAGCCTTTTGGCTTGCAGGAAAATGATTTACCGCTGGACTCGATTGTACGAAACATTGAGCGTGAAATATTTAGTAGTTTAGAGGTGGATCTGCCACCGCTGATTAAGACTTTTAACAGTAACCTAAGATAAGTTTGGCCTAATTTTCAGATAAATTGGGCGATATGTACCAAGCATACTGATGCTGAAAAAAATCGTCCAAGTGCTGCATAAAGGCCTGTACTTTAGGCGGGACAAAATGTCGATGCGGAATTACCACATAGATTGCTGTGCTTTGAACAGGGATTGCTGGTAGAACTTGGACAAGTCGGCCAGAGAGTAGATCGTCCTCCACATGCCAAATAGAGTGGTTTGAGATGCCTAAACCTGCAAGTGCTGCTTGGCGTACACCTTCACCTGAGTTGATATGAAATTGCCCTGAAACGGGTATTTTTATGCTGTATTGATCTTGGAAGAATGTCCAATATTGCGAAACGCCTTTAGGGTATTTCTGTAAAATGCATTGGTGCATAGAGAGCTCTTCTAGAGAGCGAGGTTCGCCATGTTGCTCGATATAGTTTGGCGAGGCACACAAAATACGACGGTTTAAGCTAAGTGGTTTAGCAATCAGCGATGAGTCTTCTAGTTGACCAATACGTATCGCAACATCGATACCTGCCGAGACCAAATCTAAATTTTGATCGGTCTGTTCAATATCCAAAGTCAATGTTGGATGCAACTTGGCAAAGGCTGCAAATACTGGCCCTAAAATACGATTTCCAAAAACTTCTGAACATGTGATTTTTAATACGCCACTGAGTTGTTGTGGTTCAGGCTGAAATTGGCTCAGTAGCGAATTAAATTGTTCGAGTAAGGGAAATCCTTGCTGCAATAAAACAGCACCTTCCTGTGTTAAATGTAGCTGCCGTGTGGTGCGATGAAAAAGGCGCAGCCCTAAACTTTGTTCAAGTCTGTGTAGACGGCTACTAGCGACAGAAACAGAGAGATTGGCTTCTTTGGCAGCTTGACTGATTGAACCCAGTGCCGCCATTCGTGTGAATAAGTCGAAATCTTCAGTTAGCATTATCAATATAATCAAGAAAGTCTTTCTCGATATTCAGGGTTTTTCTGATAAATATCTGTGCCTATTCTGTGTGTAAATTAAACACAGGAAATCACCATGAACTATCACAATCTAGGGCAATCTGGCTTACAAGTTTCAGAGTTCGGCTTTGGTGCAGGTACATTTGGCGGGCAAGGCCCTATTTTCTCTGCATGGGGGCAATCGAGTTTAAATGATGCCCAACGTATGATTGATCTGTGTATTGATCAAGGCGTGAATTATTTCGATACCGCAGATGCTTACTCAAATGGTGCCTCAGAGCAGATGCTCGGTGCATTACTTCAATCAAAACGCCAAGAGGTGATTATTTCCAGCAAAGTGGGTATCCGATTGAACGATGGAATCAATCAAGGTGGATATTCTAGAAGCTATTTAATACAAGCTGTGGAGGCGAGTTTAAAGCGTTTAGGCACAGATTATATTGATGTGCTGCAACTACATCAGTTTGATAGCACGACGCCACTTGAGCAGCTGATGCGCAGTTTGGATGACTTGGTACGTAGTGGAAAAGTTCGCTATATCGGTGCGTCGAATTTTTCAGGCTGGCAGCTCATGAAAGCTCAGTCGATTGCCCAACAGCAGGGCTATGAAAAGCTAAGTGTGCATCAAGTCTATTATTCTTTGATTGGACGTGACTATGAATGGGAGTTGATGCCTGCGCAGCATGATCAACAGATTGGTGCAGTGGTTTGGAGTCCGCTGGGCTGGGGGAGATTAACAGGGAAATTTGATCGTGAGCACGCGATTCCAAAGCAAAGCCGGCTGCATGAAACAGCACAATTCGCACCGCCAGTTCAACACGAGAAGTTATATGCGGTGTTAGATGTAATGCAAGAAATAGCCATGGAAACAGGGCACTCTATCCCGCAGATTGCATTGAATTGGCTGAAAACCAGACCGACAGTTTCTAGCATTTTGATAGGCGCACGTAATGAACAGCAACTGTTGGATAACCTTGCGGCGAAAGATTGGTCGTTAAGCGTAGAGCAGTTAGCCCGATTAGACGCAGTCAGTGCAGTGTATCCACCTTATCCATACTATCCCTATTGGAATGGGCAATTTACAGAGAAGAATCCCACGCTAGTGACATCAGCATTTATTACAGAACATACAGCATAATAGGGCAATAACAATTCAGTGGTAGGCAATGATCAGTTCTCTGTGCTATCACTGAATAAAATTAAAATACTGTAGGAATGCTGATGAGTGTCGTGATTGAAACCCAGATGTTAATTCGTAAGTCCATCAATATCGTATTTAATGCTTTTGTTGATCCTTTAATAACACAGCATTTTTGGTTTAGTGCATCGAGTGGCTATCTAGAAGAAGGTAAAACCGTGCAATGGACTTGGCAGAAATATAATGCAGTCGCCGATGTAGACGTGCTGAGTATTAAGGAAAACAAATTAATTCAAATACAGTGGGGAGAACCAAAAACTCAAGTCGATTTTATTTTTGAGCAGATTAGCCCGATGGAAACCTACGTTCGTATCAAAAATTCAAAGATTCCTCTGCAAGGTCAGGCATTAATTGATTTTATTATCGATAGTACAGGTGGTTTTACAACGGTTTTGGATGCAGCCAAAATTTATTTAGAACATGGCCTGCAAAGCAATTTGGTTGAAGATAAATTTCCACCTTTTAGCAATGTGAACTTTTAGCAATGTGAAGAGTGACCAAAATTAAGCATGACATCTGATACGCCGTAAGGAAAAGCTTGTGTATTAGCGCAGTATTTCTAAGCAATGTGCTGATGTATTGAAATTTGATAAAGCCACGGTTCAATGCTGCTGCAGTGAATTAACGATTCTTATGTTCTTCACGCTTTAAATAGGTATAAACCGGCATCTGCATTTTGGCTTTTTCGCGCAGTTTCTTTTTGATATAGAACACCAGTGCAAAGCAAGTGGTGGTCACGGTCAGCATCATGCTACTCATAAAACTCATCAGAGAACTGACATACCCAATCGTGGTGAGTCGGTTCATCATACGAAACACCTGAGGACTACTTTCAACACCGGTAATGGCCCAAGTGCATAAGTGTTCACAGTTATTAATAATCAGATGATAGTTGTTTTCATGCATACGTGAGCGCATACGACGCACCACTTTACGCCCTTTAAATTTTGGATTGCTATATGACTGAACGATAATTTTTTTGCCGTGGCTGAAATTTTCGATAGAGGTCATTTCAATCGGATGTTTTTTGAAAAGGTGTGCAAAACCAGAGTAGTGAATGACTCTACCGCGGCCGGCATATATGCCATGATGGCTATAACCGAAGTGTTTAACAATAAGATGTGTTCCAAGAGGAAAACCATCTTTCTGCACGTGCATGAATTTACTAGTCCTACTTTAAATCCGAATTATTTTTAAGGATTAGTCTACTTTTAATCTGTGAATTAATCGACTATTTTAGCGATGATTTAGCTAAAATTTGTTCGATTTTTAACTCACGCTATGGATAGGGTCATGCTTGGTGTTCAATCAACCTCAATGTTTAAAAAAATGCGCTTTATGATGCTGCTCGGTCTGATTTTCTCACCGACTATTTCCTATGCCAATATTCAAGCGAAACGTGTCAGTCAGCCCATTGCCGTGGATGTGGTTGAAATTTCGGATCTGAGTCAACTAAAGCTCTATTTATATGATGCAGAGCAGCAGCCATATCGAGACTTACAGCGTTTAAAGCAGGCATTAGCGCGTAAATGTAATACGATGAACTTCGCAATGAATGCAGGGATGTATCATGCAGATTTAGCGCCTGTTGGTCTTTACGTTGAAAATGGGCTGCAGAAAAAAGCCTTGAATCGTGCAACACGAGGCTTTGGTAATTTTTTAATTCAGCCGAATGGTGTTCTAGCATGGAATGACAAGCAAGCGGTGATATTAACTACACAAAAATATGCTTCCACCAATTTTAATGCACGTTATGCGACGCAGTCAGGCCCGATGCTGGTGGTAGATGGAAAAATCAATTCAAACTTTATCCCACAGTCAGATTCATTGAAAATCCGCAATGGTGTGGGGATCAAAAACGGCAAGTTGTATTTTGTGATCAGTCGTGAAGGCGTGTCATTTTATGCATTTGCACAATATTTTAAGCAGCAATTATCGATTAACAATGCCTTGTATTTAGATGGATCTGTGTCTAGTGCAGAAATCCAAGCGTTGAATAGACATGATTCAAGTTTGAAAGCTTTAGGACCAATTGTAGCGTATACAACAGCATTTCAATGCAAACAATAAAAGCCCGAATGGTCGGGCTTCATGTATACAGTCTTTAGATTGATAGCAACTACTGTTTATTTGCCAACTAAACCTAAAAAGGTACTTTGGGTTTGGCACATTTGAATGGCTTGTTCTTTAGATTGTTGCTTAATACTTTCTTCAAACTGTTTTTTCTGTTCTTTGATTTGCTCTTCGTTTAAGCCCATTTGTTTCGATAGGGCTTCGAGTTTATCCCAAGATTCTTCGCATTCTTTGGGGATTTGGCTACAAGCACTTAGACTGAGTATGCAGCAGGCAATAAGGCAACTTGTTAATTTATTCATGTTCATTCCTTTAATTTTTATATCAATGCTGTTTAGAGGTCTTCGGCATCATATTTGATGCAATATTGGGTTTTATTGTCGAGTGCTTAAAAATTATATATCGCTAATTTGCCTTGGAGCATAGCATAAAAGTTGTAAATTACGATGTGGCCGACTCACAAAACCTGATCTGTAAATAAGCGGCATCATTATGATTATTTTAAAAATGAAAAAGGCACTCTGTAAATAGAATGCCTTGTTTGAACACTGAATGTTCAGACTCTACTGTAGAGGTAGATGCTGGATTTCATTTAATTCCTTACGGCTATAACCGCGCGAAGCGAGCACTTTTTTAATACCGAGGATAACATCTTCATCTGTTGCCTTTGTAAGAGCAGCAATAAGCTGTTCATTGGTTTTACAAGAGCAATCATTTTCAACACAGGCAATTTGATTCTTATGCCCGTTTTGCTGTTCATTAGCGAACAACTTATGCCAAAAACTCATAGAGCCTTCATTTGCGACCTAACATAGGACGAAATATAACCAATCCAATAAATAAAGCAAGACTACTAAAGTGAAATTTTAGCCACTTGAATCATCATTTTTTCGATTGGACTTTTAGAATCTTTGCCTAATTGATATAAAAAGGCATCCATTACACCGCATGTGGCGAGAAAATAAAGCTTTTTTAGTATATAAAAAAGGAGCTTTTAGAAAGCTCCTTTTATGACAACAACATGACTTGAAATAATTTGTTTAAATCTTCTCAAGAAACACACCAGACTCTACATGGTGTGTATAAGGGAATTGATCAAACAAGGCAAATTTACTGATTTTATGCGTTTGTGAAAGCAGTTTAAGATTGTCATGTAAAGTATCTGGGTTGCATGAAATATAGATAATGCGTTCAAAACGTTGCAACAGTTTTAGTGTTTCATCATCGATACCTGCACGCGGTGGATCGACAAATACCGTATCGAAGTTATAGCTTGAAATTTCAATCTCAGCTTCTTCAAGGCGGCGGAATGTACGTTCAGCATTGTAGGCTTGGGTAAACTCTTCAGCTGATAGACGAGCCACTTGGATATTATCAATGCCATTTTGCTCAATATTCCACTGTGCTGCATAAACTGAAGACTTGGCTAATTCTGTTGCCAAAACGCGATTAAAGCGTGTGGAAAGAGGCAGCGTGAAATTGCCATTACCACAGTAAAGCTCAAGTAAGTCTTGGTCTGAGTGATCGGCAGCCTGACACGCCCATTCCAGCATTTTTTGACATACGCCGGCATTTGGCTGTGTGAAGCTACTTTCGATTTGCTTGTACTGATATTTACGATCAAATACTTGGAGTTCTTCAACCACATAGTCATCAGTTAAAATCACGCGCTGACCACGACTACGACCATAAATCTTGATGTTGAGCTTTTCAGACAGCGCTTTGGCAGCTACCTCCCATTCAGCATTGAGCGGGCAGCGGTAAACCAATGAAACTAACATTTCACCTTTCAGCGTTGATAAGAAATGAACCTCAAATAAACGGCTCGATAAGATCTCTTGTGCCTTGAGTTCATTTAATAATACGGGCATTAAATCATTAATGCTTTTATCTGCAATCGGGAAATCTTTAATTTCTACAACTTGTTTTTCATTATCTGCATTGCGTTCAAACATTGCATAGAACATATCATTTTCAGTATGCCAAATTCGGAATTCCGCTCGCATACGAAAGTTTTGTTCAGCAGAAGGAAAAACTTCTAAAGAGGGAGGGTTGTATTCTGAAAATTGAGCCGTAATGCGGGCAACTTTGGCATCAAGTTGTTGCTGATAAGTTGAAGTCATATGCAGTAAAAAATCGCAAACATATTAAAAAAAGTCATGTTAGCAAAATTCACCTTATAAGACTAAATTAATTCCACTTTTGGCTGTATTTATCTGTCGAGAAAATGAGTCTGAATACGCTAAACAGAACTTTTATCGAGGGGAAGTTAAAAAAACGCTCAATCTTTATGGAACATTCATAAAGATTGAGCTAAGTGAGGAACTGATTAGTTGGAGTTCAATTCAGTGTTTAATTCATTGTCATTAAGCTAGCATTACCACCGGCTGCCGCAGTATTGACACTGATTGCACGCTCAATCACGAAACGTTCTACAGGGATGTCATATTGGCCTGAAGCTAAATGCGTAATGCCAATAATTGCACCTTCACGAGACGCGATGACTTGTTGAATTTTTAATAACTCAGCTTTTTCACCATGATGTAAAACTGCATCAAAATTGCCATGATAAATATCCGTGATCACTTTAAATTGGTCTACGAGGACTTTTGGCATGCTATTTAAGTGTTTCAACACAAAAGTATTGTCTGCAAGTACAACAGGCTGACTACCTACCGATAAAATCGCAGCAATTTGATTCAGTTGATCTGCATCATTATTAGCCAATGAAAGCACACCTTTACGTGCCAAAATGGCATATTGGTTGTTTTCACCAGTTGGGCCTTGCAGTTCAAAACTTTGTCCTGCAGCTATGGCCTGCGGTGTTTGAATCGCAATGCCTGAAAAATGCTGCTTCGCCCAAGTGTTAAAAGCTTCATATGCAGGGAAGTGTGCAGCTTGCGTTTCTGCATGAGCTGCATACGGTGAAGCTAGTTTTTTCTCAGAAACTTGATGCATTAAACGATAAATATATAAAGGACCGCCCGCTTTTGGACCAGTACCTGATAAGCCCTCGCCGCCAAAAGGTTGTACACCAACCACAGCGCCTACAATATTACGGTTAATGTACAGGTTGCCGACTTCTGCATGACCGATAACTTTTTGAATCGTGTCATCAATACGTGTATGCAAGCCCATGGTTAAACCATAACCTTTGGCATTAATTTGCGTTAATAGGTTTTCAATCTCACCATATTTGTAGGTGATTAAATGCAATACTGGCCCAAAAACTTCGCGTTCTAAATCATTTAAATTTGGCAGTTCAATCAAAGTTGGTGCAACGAATGTTCCCGTAGTAATTAAGGCATTGTTATCAGCATTAAACATGATTTGATGTACTGGATAGCCTTTGCTACGCATCTTCTCAATATGTTTTTCAATATTTTGCTGTGCTTCAAGGTCGATCACTGGGCCAATGTCAGTTGCTAAAAGTGCAGGATTTCCGACACGAAGTTGCTTCATCGCACCTTGTAACATGGTACGGACAACGTCCACATTATCTTCTTGTACACAGAGAATACGTAGGGCAGAACAGCGTTGGCCTGCACTGTCATAGGCAGAGTTAACGACATCTAATACCACTTGTTCTGTCAATGCAGATGAGTCAACAATCATGGCATTCTGACCGCCAGTTTCAGCAATCAAAACCACACTTTCGCCAAATTGGTTTAAGCGCTGTGCCACGGTTTTTTGCAAGATACGTGCGACTTCAGTGGAGCCTGTAAACATGATGCCTTGGATACGTGAGTCCGCGCTGAGTTTGGCCCCAATGGTTTCGCCACGCCCAGGAAGGAGTTGCAATACATCAAACGGAACACCTGCTTCCCATAAAATATGTACAGCTTGAGCAGCAATCAGTGGCGTTTGTTCAGCAGGCTTAGCAATCACTGTATTACCTGCAACCAATGCTGCAGCAATTTGACCTGTGAAAATAGCAAGCGGGAAGTTCCACGGGCTAATGCACAGCACAGTGCCAAGGGGTTCAATTTGCGTATTCTCTGCTAGATCAATTATTTGAGCTGCATAATAACGTAGGAAATCTACAGCTTCTCGAACTTCAGCAATAGCATTGGCATAGGTTTTACCACTTTCACGTGACAACAACACCAAGAGAGATTGCAATTGTACTTCCATCAAATCCGCCGCACGGTTTAAGCATGCTGCACGCTGATCTTTGTCTAAAGTTTTCCATGAAGCTTGGGCATTTAACGCATTATTTAGGGCGATTTCCGCTTGCTCTAGACTAGCTTCACTGACACTGCCAACCACATCACTACGGTTTGCAGGGCTTGTAATGTTGATACTTGCAGTATGAATTTCTTCTAAATTAGCGCCCATTGCACTAGCATGCCACTGGGTATGTGCATGCTGTACTGCCGTGGTATTGAGCTGAGATAAGTCGCGATCATTGGCTAAATCGAGTCCTTTTGAGTTGCGACGTTCTGTGCCATACAAATCTTGCGGAAATGGGATAGAAGGATGCTTAGCGCCAGTGATACCTTCTTTTTCAGCCGTCGCTAATATCGTCTGTCTTGGATTTTCAATTAAATCTTCAATTTTTAAGTTTTTATCTGCAATACGGTTGACGAAAGAGGTATTCGCACCATTTTCCAGTAAACGTCGAACCAAATAGGCCAATAAGGTTTCATGGTTACCCACTGGTGCATAAATACGACATGGCACACCCAGTTTGTTGTCAGACTTTGAACCCACCACTTGTTCATAGAGGGGTTCACCCATGCCGTGAAGGCACTGGAATTCATACTGGCCTGGATAGTAAATCTCTGGCTGTGCTAATTGGTAGATCGTAGCAACAGTTTGCGCATTGTGTGTTGCAAACTGAGGATAAATTTGCTCAGGCGCTGCCAAGAGCTTTTTAGCACATGCAATATAAGACAGGTCGGTATGAACTTTGCGCGTAAATACAGGATAGTCACTCATACCTTCAATTTGCGCTTTCTTAATTTCGCTGTCCCAGTATGCACCTTTCACTAAGCGGATCATTAAACGTTTTTGGCTACGCTTAGCGAGGTCAATAATATGGTCGACCACATAGAAACAGCGTTTTTGGTAGGCTTGAATCACAAATCCAATACCTTTCCAATCCGCTAATTTAGGCTCAAAACATAGGCGCTCAAGTAGTTCCAAAGAAATTTCAAGGCGGTCAGTTTCTTCAGCATCAATGTTTAGACCAATATTGTAATGCTTGGCTAATACAGCAAGTTCAAGCACTTTGCCATAAAGTTCGTTATGTACACGGTCGATCTGTGACCGTTGGTAGCGTGGGTGTAGGGCAGATAATTTGATTGAAATACCTGCACCGTTATAAACATCCTTACCTTCAGAGGCTTGACCAATCGCGTGGATCGCATCGGTATAGTCTTGATAATATCGTTCAGCATCAGGTTCAGTTAATGCTGCTTCACCCAACATGTCATATGAATAGCGGAAGCCTTTATCTTCTAAAATTTCTGCATGTTTAAGCGCTTCATTGATGGTTTCGCCTGTAACAAACTGTTCGCCCATCATACGCATAGCCACGTCGACAGCTTTACGGATAATGCCACGTCCACTGCGTGCTAAAATACCCGTCAATAGACTAGAAAGACTTTTTTGTTGAGGGGTTTCCATTAGTTTACCCGTCAGCATTAAACCCCAAGCAGCAGCATTTACGAACATGAGGCTACTTTGGCCAACATGATCTTTCCAGTTACCTTGGTTGATTTTATCTTTGATCAGTAAATCACGTGTTGCTTTGTCTGGAATACGGAGTAGCGCTTCGGCTAAACACATGAGCGCGATGCCTTCCTGAGAAGACAATGAAAACTCTTGTAGCAAGCCTTGCACAATGCCTGCTTTACCTGTACCGCTTTTACGTTCACGTAATGAATGGGCTAAGTCAAAAGCCAATTGTTGAATTTGATCGCTGATCGGGGAAGGGATTTCACTGTGTGCTAATAAGTTTTTAATACACTCAGTTTCAGCACGACGCCATGCTGTATTAATCGATTGTTCAAAGCTATTCTTGTCTTTAAATTCAGTGATGTAGTCATCGCTTCCCGTGACTTCAAATACTTTTCCATTCATGTTTCAATTTTCCGTGTCAAAGTTCTATGACGAGCAAATAAATCTTGAGCTTGATCCTTTATTTAATTTATCATCACAGAATATTTAGCGAATAACTCACTATAGTTTTAATAATATTTAGAGAAAAATTCAGATGAGTAGCCCATATTTGAGCTTAGACCGTATAGATATTCGAATTTTAGAGCTGCTGCAAGAAGACGGAAAATTGTCCAATATTAAGCTTGCGGAAATGGTGAATTTATCACCCACTGCGGCGTTGGCACGTGTGCAAAAATTATCGAAAGAGGGCTTTATTTTAGGCTATGAAGCACGTTTAAATCCGGTCTTACTCAACAATGGATTTGTGGTTTTTGTGGAGATTTTACTAGATAAAACTACACCCAATGTATTGGAAGATTTTTCGGATGCAGTGCGTCAAATTCCAGAAATCGTAGAATGTCACATGATCAGCGGTGGTTTTGATTTTGTGGTGAAAATACGCTGCGCAAATATGGAAGAATTTAGAAAAATTTCAGGGCAGGTACTTTGGCAATTACCTGGTATCAAGGAAACGCGTAGTTATCCTGTGATGGAAGTGATCAAAGAAAGTATGCAAATTAAGCTGAAACCTGCGGCTCGGCCGAAGTAGCTAATCATCAATAATTGAGTATAAAAAAGGGGCATTTAGCCCCTTTTTAGTGTCAAAAATTTTAGATTTCAGACATTTCTTTTTGATATTGCGCTTCGGCTTTTTCAAAGCGTCCAACCACATCCGCCTCTGGTGCTTTACCCAATAAGCTCACGACAACGATACTGATTGCAGAGAAAATAAAGCCTGGAATGATTTCGTATAAACCAAGGTGGCCTAAGTAGTTTTTCCACACGATGACAGTCACAGCACCTACGATCATGCCAATGATTGCTCCGTTAAGCGTCATACGTTTCCACAGCAATGAAAGAATAATCAGCGGGCCAAATGCAGCACCGAAACCTGCCCATGCATAAGCCACTAAGCCTAAAACTTTACTTGCAGGGTTCATTGCAAAGGTGATTGCAAATACAGCAATTGCCAAGACCATCGCACGTCCAATCCAAACCAATTCTTTTTGCGATGCATTTTTACGAATAAAACCTTTGTACAAATCTTCCGTCAAGGTTGTTGAACATACCAATAACTGACAGCTAAGTGTGCTCATCACCGCAGCTAAAATTGCGGCTAAAATAATCCCTGCAATCCACGGATTGAATAGAATTTTAGTCAATTCCATAAATACCGTTTCAGGGTTGGCATTAACGACGCTTGCCAGTTCTGGGTGAACTTGGAAGTAAGCAATACCGATATAACCGGCTGCTACAGCACCGCCTAGACATAGGATCATCCATGTCATTCCAATGCGACGTGCATTTGGAATGGTTTTAACAGAATCGGCTGCCATAAAGCGAACCAAGATATGCGGTTGACCAAAATAGCCTAAGCCCCACGCCATGCTGGATAAAATCGCAACTGTACTTAAACCTTCAAATAAATTAGAAGCTTGTGGGCGAGCTGTTTCCAAAACAGCAGCAAGATTTTGACTGTTATCACCTAAAGCAAGGTAGGTGATGATCGGTGTGATCAGCAGTGCAAAGATCATCAGACCCGCTTGGAAAGTATCGGTCCAACTGATCGCTAAGAATCCACCAATACAGACATAGCTGATGGTTGCAATTGCACCAATCCACAGTGCTGTTGTGTAGTTCCAACCGAATAAACTTTCGAAAAGTCGTGCGCCAGCCACCATGCCAGAAGCACAGTAAATCGCAAAGAACACTAAAATCACTACAGCTGAAATGATACGTAAAATCTTTTTACGGTCTGCAAAACGGCTTGTGAAATAATCGGGCAGGGTCAGGGCATTATTTTGATATTCGGTATGAACACGCAAGCGACCAGCAACGATCAGCCAGTTCAACCAAGCACCGATAATTAAGCCGATTGCAATCCAAGCTTCGGAAAGACCAGATAGATAAATTGCACCAGGGAGACCCATGAGTAGCCAACCACTCATGTCGGATGCACCTGCTGAAAGTGCAGTCACAACACTTCCTAAACTTCGTCCACCTAAAATGTATTCGTCAAAGTTATGCGTAGCTTTGTAGGCATACAAACCAATGGCAAGCATTGCAAGAATATAAAAAATAAAGGTGACTAATGTCGGGTTTAAATGGCTCATAGGCGGTTCATCCTTAATGAAAGCAAATCATCTCTGTCCTAGATGAAAATTTGTACTTCTGTCGTAAGTCGCAGATTCAAGCACGATTTAAAAATTACACTCTGTAACCTTTAAGCATATTTTATGTATATTTTGTGTAAATGATATTTCTTCTTATTACAAATCGAATTTTTTATTGTGCTGCTGAAATGTTGTCCAGACGGGAATTTAAATTTTGAAATGTAAATCTACTTAAGACTTTTCATCACAAAAAGAGAACTAATGAAAATAGGTAAAAATTACACAATGTTACATATTGAACAAGAAATGTGTATTTGAAATATTTGGTTGCAAATGTGCATCACATCATCTGTAGTGAGATGATTTGAACAGGTCGAATATGAGGTATGCACAGTCTTGGTGCGTAATTAGAGGGAATGCGCAGTGACAACGGTTCAAATGAAAAAAACGAGAATAGAGCATGATTTATTGGGGGATAAAGCAGTCCCGCAGTCATGTTATTACGGTATACATACATTGCGTGCCATCGAAAACTTTCAAATATCAAAGCAGCATGTCGGACAAAATTTAAACTTTGTACGCGCTATTGCTCGGGTAAAAAAAGCGTCAGCAGAAACCAATTATCAATTTAACTTAATACAAGATGATATTCGCCAAGCGATTCAGCAGGCGTGTGATGCATTGATTGATCATCCTGAACAATGGGCAGATTCATTTCCAATTGATATTTATCAAGGTGGAGCAGGCACTTCTATTAACATGAATGCCAATGAAGTCATTGCCAATATTGCCCTTGAGTTGCTCGGAGATGCTAAAGGCAGTTATCAACGGATTCATCCAAACGATCATGTTAATAAGTCACAATCCACCAATGATGTCTATCCAACAGCGCTGCGTCTAGCAACATTTAGCGCTTTTGATGCTTTATTTGTGGTTTTAAATCAGCTAATTGGAAGCTTACATATTAAAGCCGATGAGTTTAAACATGTCATCAAAATGGGGCGTACACAGTTACAAGATGCTGTTCCGATGACTTTGGGGCAAGAGTTCCGAGCATTTGCAACATTATTAAAAGAAGATTTGAAGTTGATTGAGCAAAATCGACAGCTTCTATTGGAAATTAATTTAGGTGCGACGGCAATTGGCACTGGCGTGAATTCTCCTGCGGGTTATGCAGGCAAGGCCGTTGAAAATCTAGCTCATTTGACCGGTCTAAAATTGCAAGGTGCAGAAGACTATGTCGAAGCAACCAGCGATTGTGGCGTATTCATTTTATTATCAAGCTGCTTAAAACGTTTAGCTGTCAAACTTTCTAAAATTTGTAATGACTTACGTCTTTTAAGTTCAGGGCCACGAACAGGTTTAGCGGAAATTCGTTTACCTGAGTTACAAGCAGGTTCGTCGATCATGCCTGCAAAGGTCAATCCTGTGATCCCTGAAGTGGTCAACCAAATTGCATTTCGAGTAATGGGGAATGATTTAACCATTACTTTGGCCGCAGAAGCGGGGCAATTACAATTAAATGTCATGGAGCCGGTGATTGCATTGTCCATGAATGAATCAATTGAGCTTTTGGTGAATGCGGTGAAAACTTTAGACAGCAAATGTATTCAAGGGATTCAGGCAAATGAGCAAGCATGTTTTGATGCTGTGATGCGTAGTGTAGGAATTGTGACCTTACTCGATCCATATTTAGGTCATGCAAAATGTGATGAAATCGGCAAGCAATGTATTGCCGAAAATAAAACCATTCGCCAAGTGGTTTTAGAGCAAGAGCTGTTAACTGAAAGTCAATTGGATGAAATTTTCTCGATTGAAAATCTAGTTTCTGAAGTGACACCATTTAGTATGCCACTCGCTCAAGTGAGTTAAATGCTTATTTAGGACTTTTAAATAGCTAAATGGTGGGTAAATGACGAAGGTTAATCCTTCGTTTTTTATTTGAAGAAATCAGTGGTAAAGCTAGAGAACTAATCTGAGCAGTGATGTATTAAGTCTCTAATAGGAACTTAATTTCTAAAAGAAAGTATTGGGTTGAAAATAAAACGCTATATTTGCTTAAGATCGTAATTATAGTTCTATATATAGTCATGAAGGTTTGGATGAAAAATTTAGCGCATAGATAAAGTCAGAAATACTTTAACTTGCCCAAAAAAGGATGTAATCGAAGTACAATAGGTTTTTTATCATGTTGTAGATAGTCAGATGTTTAATAAGTTAGTCGATTTATTCAAAGGCGCTAAAGAGTCGCCTGAGCAACTTTACTTAGAACAACACCACATTCAATATGATGAAACACAGGGCTATATCATTGAAGGCGTAGTTTTAAATACATTGTCTGAACGTATGGAATATCTGTCAAATAGAAAAATGACAAATTTCGATGATTTAAAACAGCTCTATGCCACTGCAATGATTATCAATGAAAAAATAGACTTGGAAATTGCAAGTCAACGCTTTGTTGCACGATTAGGCAATACTGAAGAAAATCTGTTGCAGTTTAAACTCTATGTCAAACTATTGAATGATTATTATCGTCAATTCATCCGTGATCGTAAGTAAGTGAATGGACTGCAGTGTTTGAGTTTGATGGGTGCGTTAAGGGTACTCTTCAATAGAAAATAAAATCGTAAATCCATATTGGTTAAAACACTGTATATAGTTGCTTAAATCTCGGAATGTAAAAAGCATCGTGTTAATATGATCACTAAGTGATTAAAACATTAAAAGCTATTTACATCATGTTCCAGCAAGAAATTTCACAACTCAATCTTAAACAGCTCAAAGCTGGCGAAAAGCGGTGGGTCGGAAACTTACAAGGCTCATCTGCTGCATTATTATTTAAAGAAATTAGCAAACAATCCAAACAGTTGTTTGTGATTGTAGCACGTAATAATCAGCATCTCGGGCAGTTAGAAAGTGAGCTGGAATTTTACGGAATTAAGCCGACTATTTTCCCTGATTGGGAAATTTTACCTTATGACCGGCTGTCGCCACATCAAGACATTGTTTCTGAACGCTTGGCGATTTTGTCTAATATGCCACAGCAAGGCGTGTTGTTGGTTTCGGCAACAACCTTGGCGCAGCGAGTTGCGCCTGCATCTTGGGTATTAGGTGAACACTTTGATATTAAAGTGGGTCAAAAATTTGATATCGAACAACAAAAATTAAGATTAGTACAAGCGGGCTATCACTTGGTGGATACCGTTTATGATCATGGTGAATTTGCAGTACGCGGCAGCATCATGGATATTTACGCTTCGGGGCAAAGTTCACCGATTCGTATTGACTTATTTGATGATGAAATCGATACCCTCAAATTCTTTGATCCTGAAACTCAGCGAACCACCCAAAACTTAGATTATTTTACGGTTTTACCTGCAAAAGAATTTCCATTAAAAGAAGCGCGCTCACTGTTTCGTGATCGATATGCGGAAAATTTTCCGACGGCAAATCCAAAGAAAAATCCAATTTATCAGGATGTACAAGATGGCATAGCTTCACCGGGTATTGAGTTTTATTTTCCGTTGTTCTTCTCTGAACATGCCATGAGAGAGCAAAGTACGCTATTTTCGTACTTACCTAAGAATGGCATTGTCATTACAGACAGAGCCATAGATGACACATTGATTCAGTTTTGGTCGGATATTGTGCGTCGTTATGAAGACCGCCGTCATAATGTCGACCAACCGATTTTGCCGCCAGAGCAGATTTTCCTACAACCAAATCAGGTTTTAGAACAATTAAATCTCTGCCGTCGTATCGTGGCTTCGCCTGAGGCTTTTGATGAACGCAATGGCGTGATCAATCTTGCAGCTGAGATTCCACCCCGTTTACCTGTCGATCCAAAACGTGAAAAGCCATTTTATGCTGTTAAGCAATATATCGATGCGGCAAATTATCCAGTGCTTTTGGTGGCTGAAAGCGCTGGTCGACGTGAAACTTTAAAAGATGCATTGCGTCCAAGTTTGGGTGATATCCCAACGGTCGAAAGTTTTGATGATTTTATGCATTCTATGCATGCGATTGCGATCACCAATGCGCCCTTAGATCGTGGTTTATTGCTAACTGACAAGCTCAGTGTAATTTCTGAAAATCAGCTTTATGAACACCGTGTGGTTCAACGTCGTCGTAAACGCCAACAGGAAGTATCAGAAGAGTTTCTTGTTCGTAGTTTAACCGAGCTAAGTATTGGCGCACCTGTGGTTCATATTGATTATGGTGTGGGGCGATATGCAGGTTTAATTACCTTGAGTATCGATGAGCAAGACCATGAATTTTTGCAGTTAGACTATGCCGATGCAGCCAAAGTGTATGTCCCTGTGACAAACCTGCATTTAATTAGCCGATATAGCGGTGGTGACCCAGATCTAGCACCATTACATAAATTGGGCACAGATGCATGGTCTAAAGCCAAACGCAAAGCTTTAGAGCAGATCCATGATGTGGCGGCAGAACTTTTACATATTCAAGCTCGTCGTCACTCGAAGCCGGGTTATGGATTTGAACTGGATCAAAGTCTCTATATGCAGTTTGCCAGTGGCTTCGCCTATGAGGAAACCCTAGATCAAGCCAATGCTATTGAAGCGACACTCTATGACATGCAACAAGCGAAGCCGATGGATCGCTTGGTTTGTGGTGATGTCGGTTTTGGTAAAACAGAAGTGGCCATGCGTGCTGCATTTGTGGCAGTACAAAATAACAAACAAGTGGCTGTACTTGTCCCAACCACCTTGTTGGCGCAGCAGCACTACGAGTCTTTCAAAGATCGCTTCGCGGATTGGCCTGTACGTATCGAAGTCCTTTCACGCTTTGGTTCATCAAAATCACATACCAAAACCATTGAAGACCTCGCAGAAGGCAAAGTGGATATCGTGATTGGCACACATAAAATCTTGCAGGAAAGTGTGCAATTTAAAAATCTCGGTCTCATGATCGTGGATGAAGAGCACCGTTTTGGTGTGCGTGATAAAGAGCGAATTAAAGCCTTACGTGCCGATGTCGATATGCTGACGCTAACTGCAACGCCTATTCCACGTACGCTGAATATGGCTTTTAGTGGCATGCGTGATCTATCTATTATTGCAACGCCACCTGCACGTCGACTTGCTGTGAAAACCTTTGTACAAGAGCATACTGGAGATTCGATCAAAGAAGCCATCTTGCGTGAATTGCTACGTGGTGGACAAGTGTATTTCTTACACAACGAAGTCGAGACCATTGAACGTACGGCAGAAACCTTACGGGAATTGGTCCCTGAAGCACGTGTTGCGGTTGCTCATGGTCAAATGCGTGAGCGTGAACTAGAGCAAATCATGCAACAGTTCTATCACAAAGAATATAACGTACTGGTGTGTTCAACCATTATTGAAACTGGGATTGACGTACCAAACGCCAATACCATTTTGATTGAGCGTGCAGATAAACTTGGACTAGCGCAGTTGCACCAACTACGTGGTCGTGTTGGTCGATCGCACCATCAAGCCTATGCTTATTTACTAGTGCCTTCGCTCAAAGGTCTAAAAGGTGATGCTGAAAAACGCCTAGATGCCATTTCTCGTGCATCGACTTTGGGTGCGGGCTTCATGTTGGCTACAGAAGACTTAGAAATTCGTGGCGCAGGTGAGTTGCTGGGTGAACAGCAAAGTGGCTCAATGCAAACCATCGGTTATAGCCTGTATATGGAAATGCTTGAAAAAGCCACCAAAGCCATTCAAAAAGGTAAAACGCCTAACTTTGACTCTCCATTGTCATTAACGGCTGAAATTAGCATGCACATGCCAGCCTTAATTCCAGATGATTATTTAGGTGATGTACATCAACGGTTATTGTTCTATAAACGCATTAGTAATACGGATACTCAAGAGAAACTCGATAACATTCGTATGGAGTTGATCGATCGTTTTGGCTTGCCGCCGCAAGCAGTCAAGCAATTATTCTCTGTCCATCAGTTGCGTTTAAAAGCGGAACAATTGGGTATCACAAAAATTGATATCAGTTCACATGGCGGCAGTATTGAGTTCTCACCAGATACACCAGTTCAAGCCATATCGATCATTCAAATGATGCAAAAGCATCCGACTTTCTTCCGAATGGAAGGTGGACAGCGTCTAAAAGTGATGGTCATGCTCGAAGAATATGAGAAACGCATTCAATTTATAAATGACTTATTAGACAGTTTGCTGAAGGAATTGGCGCCAAATCAATAGATTTGGCGTATAAATTGCTTGTTTAGAATGAGTAGATTTTCATGAGTGTTTTTTATATAGAAGAAACGCTTGATTTTTTTGAAAAATTTATTAGAGTCATAAGCACGCAACGTTTTATTCAAATGCAGTTTATTTGTAATGAAACGTTCTGTACAGAATATTCACACCCATAAGGATGTGATAGTATTAGCCATCATTCTAATTTTGCATCATTTATAAAGATATGTTTAGTTTACATCCACAACTTGCTCAAGATACGTTTTATGTAGGCGACTTTCCTCTGTCAACATGTCGTTTGATGAATGATATGCAATTCCCGTGGCTTATTTTGATTCCACGTGTTCCGGGAATTACAGAGCTTTATGAATTAAGTCAGGCAGACCAAGAGCAGTTTTTACGTGAATCAAGCTGGTTATCAAGCCAATTGTCACGTGTATTCCGTGCAGACAAAATGAATGTAGCTGCATTGGGTAATATGGTTCCACAATTACATTTTCATCATGTTGTTCGTTATCAAAATGATGTGGCTTGGCCGAAACCAGTTTGGGGTACGCCAGCAGTTCCTTATAACAATGATGTCTTGGCACACATGCGCCAAACACTAATGCTTGCACTACGTGGTCAAGGTGATATGCCTTTCGATTGGCGTATGGACTAATCCCGATTTACGGACAATATCAGGATAGTAGAAGAATGAGTGTCCGTATGGGGGCGATCGAGTGCCGTTAGACAATTTAATCAGCAAAGAGCCTAAACAGTTTGAATATTTTCATCGTTTGATGGGATATATCATGCTGTCTTTGGTGATTGTTGTCTATCACTACACCCAACCAGATACGCATTATCAAATCTATATTCCTGCATTTTTATTTTTTCTGATTTTAGTTGTTCCCAAGTTTTCCCATTGGCTAATTTATCGATATAGCAATCAAACTAAACGCAATGTGCTGTTTCTGATCGATATCATAGTTATTGCTGTACTGATGTCTGCGGTACATTTAAGTCTTGTTTTAACCTTTCTTGCGGTCTTTGCGCTGCTATACACAACAATCTATAACAAGATCAATTTCTTAATGATGTCCTTGGCAGGGATTGTTGGCGTCACTGTATTTTATTTATGCAATATTTATGTCTTTGGTTTTCAAGAGTATTTTGAGTCGACCAGCAGTGAATTAACCGTTCTTGGCTTTTTATGCCTCATTACCTATTTCAGCGTAGGGGCTTTTTATCAACACACCCAAGTTCAGTCGTTGAGTAATAAAAAGAACCATTATTATGATCAGATGAATCGTTATATGGAATTCGCCAATCAATTGAGTCGTTATGCGCCAATGCAACTTTGGCAATCGATTATGAAAGGTGAGTCTGAAGCTAAAATCGAATATAAACGTAAAAAACTCACGATTTTCTTTTCAGATATCCAAGGATTTACCGAGCTTTCTGAAACATTAATCCCAGACGATTTAGCATTTCTACTCAATGACTATTTGAGTCATATGACTGAAATTGCCAAGCAGTATGAAGCGACTGTCGATAAATTTATGGGGGATGCAATTCTAATCTTCTTTGGTGATCCACATAGCCAAGGCGTAGAGCAAGATGCAAAAACTTGTTTAGAGATGGCAATGGTCATGCGTCAGCAAATGAAGTTGCTGCGTGAACGTTGGATTAAAATGGGTTATCCGCCGTTACATATTCGTATGGGTATTTCTACAGGGTATTGCCACGTTGGGAACTATGGTGCAGCTCACCGTATGGCGTATACCATCGTTGGTCGTGATGCGAACTTGGCTGCACGATTGCAAAGTGCTGCTGAAGTCGACGAAATTTTGATTTCAGACGATACGCATCATTTAGTGAAAAATGACTATTTATGTGCACCCAAAGCGCCGATCTTCTTAAAAGGCATCAAAGGCCCAGTACGTACTTGGCAAGTGATGGAAAAATACACCTCACAGAAAACAGATTATCAACGTTGGTTTGACTACGAATATAAAGGCTTTAATCTATTGTTGAACTTAGATGAAGTACAAAACTTTGAATATCCAGAACTAATACATGTCTTAGAACGTATGATTCAGCGCCTACAAACACAGCAAAAAATGACCAACTCTGCTGGTATTGTTAAACTGAATTTGGAAGATGAAGTGATTGAAGAAGTCAAAAAAACTGAATCGCACTCTTAATGATTCAACACATGCATAATTAAAATTAGATCTAATCGTATCGCGTAAAATTTAAACAAGAACTCAATTCATGCTTTTATCAAAATGTCTTCTTTTTTGATATGTTGAATACATTTATGTATAAAAAAGCCAGTTACGATAAACTGGCTTTTTAATTATAGAAAATATTCTATAAATTAATGATTTTCTGAAGCATGGTTGATGGTGTATTTAGGAATTTCAATTTCCAAATCTTCATCTTCAATTTGTACTTGGCATGACAGACGAGAGTCTGGTTCTAATCCCCAAGCACGATCGAGAAGATCTGCTTCGACATCATCCATTTCATCTAGACCATCAAAACCTTTACGTACAACCACATGGCAAGTGGTGCATGCTTTAGACATATCACATGCATGTTCAATTTTGATGCCGTTTTTTAACATGCTTTCGCAAAGGTTAGCATTTGCTTCGACTTCAAACTCAGCGCCGTTTGGGCAGATTGTTGCGTGAGGCAGTACTTTAATACGTGGCATAATCTTGACCTATAAATTAATTTGAGTTTGACCAATCATCGAGTTTTGTGCCTTTCAGTGCGGCATCAATGTGCTGATTCATACGAGCTGCAGCAAATGCATCGCTATGTATTTTAAGCTGTTCTACAGCATGTTCAATAGCTTTGATATCTGTCGTTTCAAGTGCAGCATCTAAAACTGTGCGTGCAGCAGTGAGGGAACTATGTTGCTCTTGGCTGAGAAGTTGAGCATCTACTTTAAGTGCTTGATCAAGTGCTTCAAGTTCACGTTTTGCTTCCACTTTGGTTTCTTGAAGATGGCGTAAGTTTTTGTCTTCTTCAGCAAACTTATAACCATCAATCAGTAAGCGTTCAGTGTCGGCATCAGATAAACCATAAGAAGGTTTGATGTCAATTTGAGCATGCACACCAGAAGTGGTTTCTTTGGCTGACACCGTCAATAAACCATCTGCGTCAACTTGGAAAGTCACTTCGATACGCGCTTGACCTGCAGTCATCGGTGGAATTCCACGAAGCGCGAAACGACCTAGACTACGGCAATGTTCAACCAAATCACGCTCACCTTGTACAACATGAATCAACATCGCTGTTTGACCATCTTGATAGGTTGTGAATTCTTGGCGACGCGCCACAGGAATAGCTGTGTTACGCGAAATAAGGCGCTCAACCAAACCGCCCATGGTTTCTAAACCTAAAGAAAGCGGCGTGACGTCTAAAAGCAGTGAACCATCTTTAGAGTTACCAATAAGTTGGTTCGCTGTAATCGACGCGCCAATGGCAACAACTTCATCAGGGTTGATGGTGCAAAGAGGTTCTTGATTGAAGACATCTTGAACGGCTTTTTGTACAGCATACGAGCGGGTAGAACCACCGACCAATACCACATTTTGAATATCGCTGAGCTCAAGCTTGGCATCACGCATGACACGTTTACAAACGCTGATGGTTTTATCCAAAGCAACTTTGATGATTGATTCAAAAGTAGGGCGGTCTAAAGTCAATGATTGATCAAGAACTTTAAGCTCTACAGATTTAGCCTCGGTTAGAGCTTCTTTTGCTTTACGTGCAGAAACAATGAAATGCGCATATTCAGCATCATCTAAAGTTTCAATGTTCAGTTGTTTTTTTGCCCATTTTACAATCAGACGGTCTAAGTCATCACCACCAAGCGCCGTGTGGCCACCAGTTGCTAGAACTTCAAAAACACCTTGAGAGAAACGTAAAATTGAAACGTCAAAGGTGCCGCCACCTAGATCATAGATCACATAGTTTTGATCATGTGCAAGATTGGTGTCTTGGTCTAAGCCATAAGCCACTGCAGCAGCAGTCGGTTCATTTAATAGACGTAGTACATTTAAACCTGCAAGCTGAGCCGCATCACGCGTTGCTTGACGCTGTGCTTCATCAAAATAGGCAGGTACAGTAATCACAGCACCATTAACAGGATTATTTAAGCTGCTTTCTGCAAGGTCTTTAAGCTGTTTTAAAATTTCTGCAGAAATTTCAACGGGTGTTTTGCGACCTTGTGCAGTTTCAAAAGCAGGCATTTCATTCGCTTCACCGACTAAGTTGTACGGGTGTTGGAATTTAATATCTGCCTTAGAGCGACCCATAAAGCGTTTTACAGAAACGATGGTGTTTTTAGGATCAGTCGTTAAGAATGCCTTTGCATCGTCACCATATTGCGTAGTGGATTCGCCATAGTGTGCAATAGAAGGGAGTAACACACGACCATGTTCATCGTTAAGCACTTTCGCTTTACCAGAAAGTACCGTGGCTACTAAAGAGTGTGTAGTCCCAAGATCGATACCAATTGCAATGCGGTGTTCATGCGGTGCACTTGATTGACCAGGTTCTGCAATTTGCAAGAGAGCCATGTGTGTTACATCCTTTGAACGTCAAATATAAAAAATAAATTAAAAATCATCGTCTAAATCAAAGCTATCGTCGTCTAAGAAGCGATCTTCAGCTTTATCGATGTCAGCCATTACTTTTTGGAAGAAGCGTAATTTACGTACGGTATCACGTGCTTCTGCCCAGTCTTCGTCGTCATAATCAATCTTGAATTCACGAACCAAACCGTCTATCCATTGCTGAACTTCAGTTTTAAGTGAAGTGAGGTCATCAGCAGAGCATGCCTCATCTAACTGTTCACGAATTTCTAAGGCATCTTGTAGGAACTCAAAATCACTAATTGATTGATCAAGGTGATAATCTTGTTTTTTGAGACTTAAAAGATATGCAGCGCGGCTATCAACATTGGATAAAGCTTTAAATGCTTGATTAATCTCACTAGATTTTATCAGGGCTAGATCTTTGTCTTCGGCTTTATCTGGATGATATTGTTGCTGCAACTTTAAAAATTCAGCTTTTAAAACTGCTAAATCAATATCGAGTGCTACAGGTAAGTTAAACAACTCAAAATGATTCATGGGAGATGGTGTCCGCAATAGAGGTGCAAAAAGTGTTGCTTTAAATGCAATTAAAACAGTGAATTTTACACTGTTTTAATGCGAAAAAGGAGCGTGGAAATGGCTTAAACCGTAAACGATTCGCCGCAGCCACATTCGCCTTTTTTATTTGGGTTATTAAATTCAAAACCTTCGTTTAAACCATTTTTCACATAGTCCATCTCCATACCTTCAAGATAAACTAAGCTTTTTGGATCAACGAATACTTTTACGCCAAACTGATCGAATACTTGGTCATGCGTGTCAATATCATCGACAAACTCAAGTACATAAGCTAAACCAGAACAGCCAGAAGTTTTCACGCCAACGCGAATACCTTCACCCTTACCGCGATTCTTGATGTAATTGCTGATATGAGTTGCAGCATTTTCAGTTAAATGAATCATGAAAACTCCGTTAATCTTTTTTAAAACACGTAAACAATTAAGCTTTTACTTTCTTGCTACGGTAGTCTTCTACAGCAGCTTTGATTGCATCTTCAGCAAGTACAGAGCAGTGTACTTTTACTGGTGGAAGTGCAAGTTCAGTTGCAATATCAATGTTCTTAATTGCTTGAGCTTCATCAAGAGTTTTGCCTTTTAGCCACTCTGTTACTAATGAGCTAGATGCAATTGCTGAACCACAACCGTAAGTTTTGAAGCGAGCTTCTTCAATTACGCCGTTGTCATCAACTTGGATCTGTAGACGCATAACATCGCCACAAGCTGGTGCACCGACCATACCTGTACCAACGTTTTCTGCATTTTTGTCTAAAACACCTACATTACGAGGGTTTTCGTAATGATCAATTACTTTTTCGCTATAAGCCATGACGCTTCTCCAAACCTCGGGGTCAGCCTTAAGATTAATATGGGGGTGAAATTACGTTAATCAATGAGATAGCCTTAAAATAAAAGCTATCTCACCGGGATGAATTAGTGTTCAGCCCATTCTACAGAATTAAGGTCGATACCTTCTTTGTACATGTCCCAAAGCGGTGAAAGATCACGTAGTTTTTCAACTGCTGCTTTGGTAATTTCAAGTACGTGGTCAATATCGGCTTCAGTGGTGTATTTACCAAAGCTGAAACGAATCGAGCTGTGAGCCAATTCGTCTGAAAGACCCAATGCACGAAGTACATAAGATGGTTCTAAAGTTGCTGATGTACATGCAGAACCAGAAGATACTGCGCAATCTTTAAGTGCCATCATTAACGATTCACCTTCAACAAAGTTAAAGCTGACGTTTAGATAGTTTGCAACGTTGTATTCTGGGTGACCGTTCAGGAAGACTTGTTCAAGACCTTGTAAGCCATTCCAAAGTTTGTCACGAAGTACACGAATACGAGTTTGTTCGGCATGTAGGTTTTTGCCTGCAAGTTCGAACGCTTCGCCCATACCCACGATTTGGTGAGTCGCTAGCGTACCTGAACGCATACCACGTTCATGACCGCCACCGTGCATTTGCGCTTTAATACGTACACGTGGTTGACGACGTACATAAAGAGCACCAATACCTTTAGGACCATAGATTTTGTGGCCAGAGAAACTCATCAAATCAACTTTCATTGTTGAAAGATCAATTTCTACTTTACCTGCAGCTTGCGCAGCATCTACGTGGAAATAAGTTTTGTTTGCACGAGTCAATTCACCGATTGCAGCTACATCTGTAGTTGTACCGATTTCATTGTTCACCATCATCAAAGATACAAGAATCGTATCTGGACGAAGGGCTGCTTGAACCATTTCAGGTGTGATTAAACCTGTTTTTGCTTCTGGCTCAAGATAAGTAATTTCGAAGCCTTCTTCTTCAAGCTCGCGGCAAGTATCAAGAATTGCTTTATGTTCAATTTTACTTGTAATAATGTGCTTGCCTTTAGATGCATAGAACTGAGCAATACCTTTAAGCGCAAGATTGTCAGATTCAGTTGCACCAGATGTCCAAACGATTTCGCGTGGATCAGCTTTTACTAGATTAGCAACTTGTTCACGTGCATATTCTACTTTTTCTTCTGCCTGCCAGCCGTAAGCATGAGAACGAGAAGCTGCATTACCAAAAGTACCGTCAAACGTTAGACATTCCATCATACGTTCTGCGACTTGAGGGTCTACAGGTGTAGTTGCTGCATAGTCAAGATAAATAGGACGCTTCATGTCAAATACCTGTAACCGATAAAAGGGCTGAATCAAAGTTTGCTGAATTTTGACGAATAGATACGGTTTGAACGTTATCGCGTGCTACAAGGTCAGCAAGGGTGATTTTTGCAAGATAATCGGCAATGTGGTGGGAGAGTTCCTGCCATAAATCATGAGTCAAGCACATTGCACCATTTTGGCAGTTGCCTTTGTGGTCACAACGGGTTGCATCAACTGTTTCATTTACAGCTTCAATAATTTCCAAAACAGTGATGTCTTCAGCACTACGAGCAAGGTGATAACCACCGTTTGCTCCACGGATGCTGGAAACTAAGCCGTGACGCTTTAATTTTGCAAATAACTGCTCAAGATAGGCCACTGAAATGGTTTGACGAGCTGCAATTTCTGCAAGAGTGATCGTTTGTTCAGTTGGCTGCAAAGCTAAATCAAGTAGAGCAGTCACTGCGTAGCGACCGCGAGTTGTTAAGCGCATGATTCGATACACATGTTAAGTCTAGATGTGCAGATTTTATGAATCCTGACTAAAATAGTCAAGTTTTTTTGAGATTGTTTATTTGTTTTATTTTGTCTGAAAAATTATGTATTTATTTGAACCACACATTATACACTAATAACGTTATTAAAAGAACAGATATTAGACTAAAAGCGATATTAATCCGCTTTTGACGACGTTCGATACGCTTAATACGGTTTTTATATTGTTTAACTTCAACTTGCAGTGTGTTGATTTTAGAGCGTTGCTGTTCGATTTTTTCTAAAAGTGGGGCAATACGTTTTTTTGACGCAACGATATCGTTTTCTTCGACAGGTTCAGACAGCCAGTGTTTCCAGTCAGATAAAATTTTGGGCACACTAAATAATGAAACCAGATCACGAAATTCATCTTTTAGAACCACATCACCATCGATACGCATGGTTTTGATGCTTTTACGATTACCAAATACAAAAATTTTTACCAAATCTATTAGTGTCGTGCGGACATCAAGGTCGATGGCTTTATCTGGAGATTTCGTGTCGAACAGAATACCGTGCTCAGTAAACTGAACATAAAAATCAAAATAAGGGATGTAGCTATTTATTTTCAGTGCGACTTTTTGATCAACAAATTTTTTAGCTTGTAATGCTACAACACGGTCATGTTTTAAAATGAAAGTAAAAATCGTTTCTAAAACAATCAGGGTCATAGTAAGCAACAAATGTGGTTGAGCTTGTGTTTGTTGCGTATCACTCATAAAAAAAATGTCCTTGTTAAAATCTGAAAGCACTGGAAACTGAGCATCCTGCTCTAGAGGAACTTAGAATATACCAAAAAGTTGGTAATTCACCAGCTTTGTAGAACAGTTTAATCAATCTATCAAGTCATATGTTTGCTATTATGTTGTTAAAATGAAGAATCACATGTTGCTGTGCACATAAAATAATCAGGAGAAGTGCGGATTATGGAAAATACAGAAGGCATAATTGACGATGCACAAGAAACATCAGAAAAGCCGGCTAAAACTCGCGTACGTAGTCATTCTGATCGTCGCTCTAAAATGGATTTTCGCAAATATACCAAACAGATTTGGTTGGCTGGATTAGGTGCTTTTTCACGTGCTGAGGGTGAAGGAAATAAGCTTTTTGACTCTTTAGTCAAAGTTGGAGAGGAGCTTGAGTCCAAAACGATTGATATTGCAGATCAAACTGTCGAAAAAGTTTCAGAAAAAGCCAAAGAATCTGTAACCGATACGAAAGATAAAGTAGAAAAAATTTTAGATAATGGTGTTAATCATTCTTTAAACCGTTTAGGATTGGTGACTGTAAAGGATTTACAGCACTTAGAAAGGCTTATACTTCAATTACATACTAAAGTTGACCAATTGGCCGAAGAAAATGCCCAACTGAGGGCCGAAATACTAAAAAAACACTAACTTTTTTACTATTATCGAATTTTCAAGGTTTTTTTCGTCAAAAAATTCTATAAAAAGAGGTTGATGAGTATTGCGTTTAACCCTAAAGCATTGCTATAAAGGCGTTATGGCGTTTTATACAAATTCTTGAACCTTAAATAAACGATATTAAGAGGACGTAATTTTCATGAATAAATCAGAATTAATTGATGCAATTGCCGAAAATGGGGGATTATCTAAGGCCGATGCCGGTAAAGCTTTAGATGCTACAATTGCTGCAGTTACCAATGCATTAAAAGCTGGTGATACAGTTACTTTAGTTGGTTTCGGTACTTTCAGCGTTAAAGAACGCGCTGCACGTACTGGTCGTAACCCACAAACTGGTGCGACTTTAGAAATCAAAGCAAGCAAAGTTCCTAGCTTCAAAGCTGGTAAAGGCTTGAAAGATTCTGTAGCTTAATCTTATTAAGCACATGAGACGCGCCATTATTTGGCGCGTTTTTTATTGGTAAATGTGATTAATTGATATATCGCATTCATTCATCTCGGGTTTTCGGTTAAAATTCACCGCAAATAAAATATTGGAATACTTATGGAATCGTTTCGTAAAGTCATTAAGGGTTGGCTGGGCAAGGTCTTGCTCGTTTTGTTTTTGACCCCTTTAGCACTTGTAGGTATTGAAGGATATTTTAGTGGTGGATCTAAAGATGCAGCAAAGACTGTAAACGGTACTGAAATTTCTCAAAAAGAACTCGAAGCACTGACGAACTCATTAAAAGAACAATATCTGGCATATGCTCAGGGTGATGAAACATTATTGAATCAAAATTTCATTAGCAATAAAGCGATGGATACTTTGGTTTCACGCCAATTGTTATTGCAACAAGCTGATAAATTAGGCATTAGCTTGAGTGATGCACAAATTGTGCAAATGATTCATCAGCAGCCAAGCTTCCAAGTCAATGGTCAATTTTCAGATGAAGCGTTTGGGAGATACCTCGAATCGATTGGTATGACAAACCGCACATTCATTGATAATTTACGTAAAGACCATGCTTTAAAAATGTTGTCTACAACATTTATGGAATATGCATTGGTGAGTAAGCTTGATATCTTGCAAATTGCGAACTTACAAACGGAACAACGTAGTATTCAGTTGGCGAGCATTAATCTTGAAAATTACAAGAAAAATGTAAAAGTATCTGATGCTGAAATTGCGGCTTATTATGAGCAGCATAAAAACAAATTTAAGCAAGCAACCAGTGTTGATGCAGATTTTGTCGTATTAACACCTGCCAATATTACTGCACCAGTAGAAGCTGCAACTGATGCTGAATTGAAAGAAGCGTATAACAGCTTTGTTGAGAATGCACAGAAGTCAGTTAAACCACTCGTTAAGCACATCATGATCACTGCGGACAATCGTTCAGATGCCGAAGCTAAAAAACTGGCTGAAAGTGTTCAAGCTAAAATTAAAGCGGGTTTAAGCTTTGACCAAGCTGCAGCGCAATTCTCTGAAGATCCGGAATCTAAAGCAAAAGGTGGTGAACTGGTTGCTTATGAAAAAGGTGTGTTTGGTGATGCGTTTGATGCTGCAGTTGAAGGTGCTCAAGCTGGTCAAGTGACTGCTCCAGTAAAAACAGACAGTGGTTATCACTTGATCGAAAAAGTGGCACCAGCTGTAAAAGTGGCTTCATTTGAACAAGAAAAAGCACGTCTACAAGCAGAAGTCGCTGCTTCGAAAAAAGCCAATGTTTTTTCTGACACTGTAAACAGCCTCAATGACATGGTCGTGAGCAGTGATGCCCTTGATGTCGTGGGTCAAGAAGTGAAAGGCGTAAAAGTACAATCATTGAATGGCTTAACATTAGCATCGCAACATCCAGTTTTAAGTGATGCAAACGTCAAAGTTAAATTGTTTAACGATGATGTTAAAAATGGTGAACGTAATGTTTCATCGAGCATTCAGTTGAAAAACGGTGATGTGGTTTGGGTGAAAGTGCGTAACTATCATGCTGCGGGTGTTCAAACCTTAGCTGAAGCGAAAGCGCATGTGAAAACTCAGTTGATTGAAAAGAAAGCGTCTGATGCTGCAAAAGCCCAGATTCAAGCGACATTAAAAGAGTTTGCTGCAAAACCTGCTGCTTCAGTTGCAAAAGGCAGTTTAAACTTTGAAAATGCGGGTACATTCACTCGTGCGGATGGTTTGTTAAAACGCGAAATTCAACGTGCTGCATTTAGTGTAAAAGCGCCGAAAGCAGGTCATTGGTCTGTTACTACGACTAATCTACCAAATGAATTGGTTGTGGTTGCTGTGACTGCAGTGAACAAACAATCTGATGCGGCATTAACGGGTGAGCAGTTAGATGAGTTAACAAAACTTTATCAACAGCTTCGTGGTCAACAAGAATTTGATGACTACACACGTTATCTAAAAGATCATGCCAAAATTAAATAATTAAGGCAGCTTTAAAAAAAACCAGCTTTCGAGCTGGTTTTTTTATGTTTAAGTTTAATGCATCACACTTTAAGAAAAACTTTTAAAAACAAAGATTAAATAAAATTGACTATTTAAATAATTCTCTTAAATTGAGTTTGGGAAGGCATTTTCCCAAATAAATATAATGATGTGATTTGAGGGTGTTATGCAAAAGATGAGAGATTTAAACGGTATTTTAAAAAACATTTTGGGACAAGTTGAAATAAAGCAGTTGCTGATTCAGGGGAAAACACAGCATCAGCATATTCCCTCAACACCAGAAGTGACTGGACTAGATGATCTTATAACTGGCACGGCAGAGCCAAAAACATGGGTGATCATTTCAGTCGGTGAAACTGTTACACGCGTCAAAGTGGATAAACAAGGACATCGGCAGATTGATAATCCACTGAAGGATGGTGGAGTTGCCACAATTTATGCGGTAAATCATCATGGCTTACGCTCAGAGGCAATAATGATTGCTCCAATTGCAGAGCCAAGTGTGCTACCCAAGATGCCGGAAATAATTGAAAAAGGCGAATATTTGGTTGGTAAAGCTGATGCAGGAAATACGGTGGTTGTGACCTATGGTGAGCAAGAGTTTATAACAGTTGCTGATGTAAATGGCGATTGGTCGATGCTCAATCCTTTAACGACCACAGGTGCAATAAGTGTTGTGGCAATTGATCAGGACGGTAATCGTTCTGAGGCGTTGCATACAGCGCAAATCATTTTACCGCAAGCTGTTACGATTTTAGAGTCTGGCGCGGTGATATCAGGTACTGCCGCACCAAATACGACTGTTGTGATTTAGTCGGATCAAGCGGTCTATCGTATTCAGGTCGATGAAAATGGTGATTGGTCAATAGAAAATCCAGTGGCAAATGGTGGCATGTTGATGATTGTTGTGGAAGATCAATTTGGTCAGCAATCTCCTGCGATTGGCTTGGTATTTCCATTTATTCAGACCTCGCCTGAAAATCCAAGCTATCTACTGCCGGCGCCAGAAGTGACGCTAAATACTGAAAAACTCGAAGGCAATGCATTTCAACAGGCTAAAATCATTGTTACAGCCAATGGTCAAGAGTACGTGACGTATGCCAATGAAAGTGGTTTTTGGTCGATGGATAACCCGATTCAAAATGGTGGCTTTGCAACAATCGTGGCGGAGGACAGTCGTGGTGTTCAATCGCCTGAAATCTCAATAGCTAAACTGTTTCTTGCACAACCTGAATCATCTGTTGAACTTACAGAGATTTTATTGGCAAGTGATGAGCAAAGTGAAAACCAAAATGACAGTCAAATTGAGCCGATTCAATCTGTGATCAATCTAGATACGCTTTTACAGGATGCGAATGAAGTCCCAATTGTATTGCACATCGATGAACAGGATTTGATCGCATTGGGCAGCGACGTTTCAAATCCGCCCGCTATACTTCCTGCGCTTGAATATCCAAGCTTACTCATTGAAGCTCCACTGATACCGTCTGATTGGCTTGCTTAGAAATATGAACCAGCTTCCGAGCTGGTTTTTTTTGGTTTAAATTGACAGATATAATTTTTATTTAAAAGATTTGGCAAATGAAATATTGACTCTAGCATCGTAGATTGGTGTTCTCAAAAAATAATATGAAAAAAATAACTCATCACGACAAAGGATTAAGTGGATGATATCTCTGTATATGCCTCAATGTAAACGTTTAAAGAACCCGTTATTGCGATGGATGGATCATTATTTTAAACACATGATACAGATGCTACTAACGATTTGCGTTGCCAGTAGTATTCAAGCTGCAGAACTAAACTTTCAAAAAGTTTTAGAGCAGGAAAGAGCTTGGGCGGGCTTGAGTAGTAAAAAAGTCAAAAATAATGAAATCGAATGGACATACAGTGAAGGAGGAGATCCACGAAAACCGACGCTACTGTTGCTGCATGGTTTGTCTGGCACGCGTGATAATTGGAACCGAGTTGCCCGTTATTTAACGCCCAATTATCATGTCATTATTCCAGATCTGCCGGCACATGGAGAAACTATTGTCGCAGATCAATTTGATCTATCAATTCCTAATTTAACTGAAAAATTACGACGATTTATAGATGCTGCAAAGTTAGATCCAAATTTACATATCGCAGGGCATTCGATGGGTGGTGCAATTGCCATGCTCTATAGCGCTCAGTATCCCTTAGAAGTGAAATCTTTATTGTTGGTGGATTCAGCAGGTGTCTTTAAGTCGAGCAATACAGCGTATCTAAAAGATACGGCAAAGCTTGCAGAGCTAGTGGTCAGAAAAACTGGTGATTTTGATCGCGTGATGAAGATCGTGATGCAATCTCCGCCTTTTATTCCACAAGAATTAAAAATTGGGCAAGAAAAGTTGATGATCGTTCAGTCTAAACAAACCAATAAAATGGTGGAGCAACTGCAAAAAATGGCCACCTTGTATACGCCAGAGTCCTTTGCTTTGGCTGCACGAGGCATTGATGCACCTGTGTTTATTATCTGGGGGAAGCAAGATCAGATTATCAATGTTGAAGTAGCAGAAGAACTGAGACGCTTATTTAAAAAAGCCGAAAAGCCTCTGATTTTAGACCATGTTGGTCATATGCCAATCTTAGAAGCGGAGCAGTTAATGGCGTTGCCATATTTAAAGTTTCTTTCAACTGTTCAATGAATCAGATTGGTAGAGTAGGTGTAAAAAAGCGAGAAATATCTCGCTTTTTTAAACTTAATTAGATACTTTGAGTCGATTTAAGTACGTACTTTAATTTCATAGCCAGTGTATTTTCGAATATTAATCACACCGGTATCCAAAATCAGATACTGACCTTTAATCCCTTGTAATTTTCCTCGAATAATCGGTGTTTTGTCCAAATTATGCGATTTGATTTTTTCAGGATATTCATCTACCGGGTAGATAAATTGGCGTGGCAACTCATCTTCTAGCAGTTCAACGGTTTCATTAAACTCTAAATTTTGGCTAAATTCTTCACGAATGGTCTGAATTTTTGGTGCGAATTCTTCTACCAATTGGTCGCGAATTTCGATCAGGTTGATCGGTTCTGCTTCACCTTTGAGCAATTTACGCCAATCGGTTTTATCGGCCACTTGCGTACCAAACATGACTTCAAGCTGACCAGATAAACGACGTGAACCAACTTTCATAATAGGCAAAGCTTGCGTCGCACCTTGGTCTAGCCAACGTGTAGGCATTTGACCCAAGCGGGTAATCCCCACTTTTAAGGCACTCGAATTGGCTAAATAGACAATATGCGGTTGAAAGCAAACTTCATGGGCAAAATCATCTTCACGGCAAGTCCCGAGATGATAATGACAGGTTTCAGGCTTCATAATGCACATATCACAAGATGCCTTAGTCTTCATGCATTTGAAGCAATGACCTTGTGAATACGATTTAGGCGTTTTTGCGCCGCAAGAAATGCAGTAGATATTTCCAGTGGCTTCAATTTCAATTTCTTGGCCAAGGCTAAACGGTAGATCAACTTCTGAGCGATCTAGAATAAATTTATACTCAACATTTGCCTTGTGTGTATGTTGATCAGTTACACTAAGGTCTTTAAGACCTGCATGCATTTTATGGCAAATGCCTTGTAGTTCCATAAGAATACTCACTTCATTATTAAGGATGCGGTCAATGGCTGAACAAAATGTCATCACTTCTATGCTAGACGATTTGTCAAAAGAGCAGCCCATTTCAACCGCAATCTGTATTGGTCAGGATCTTGAGCAATACAATCAATTTCATCCAATTCAATGGCAACATTTTAACGTAACTGAGTTTTTAAATCTGCCTTTTACCCAGCGTTTTGACCTTGGATTTGTGATTCTTGATACTGAAACGATGTTGAGTTTGGATCAGCAGCAGAAAACGCAGATGTTGGTAAAATTGCGTGACCTATTTGCCAAACGCATCGTAGTGGTGAGTAAATTACACGATGAACAATTATTACGTGCTTTAGGCTTTACTCAGCTCATTGATAAAACCACGCATGAAAGTGATTTTGCTTTATGGCAGTTTAATATTTTGACTTATAAACATATACCAGATTGGTTTAACTCTAAATTTTGGGCAAATCCTGAAAACTGGGATAAATTCCGTTGGTAACAAATACTTAGCCTGCGAGAAATTGCAAAAATTAACAAACATTTATGATAAATCTGTGTTTTCCCACGTATGCTGTAATTAAGTTTATCTAGGTTTCACTGGGAAAAATAAAATGACAAATTTAAATAATATTGTTGAGATTTTAGCAAAGCAGGCCCTTGGTGGTGCAAACAATCAAAATCAACAAGGTGGTTTGGGTGGTATTTTAGGTTCGGTGCTGGGTCAATTGGGCGTAAATGCAGGCACTCAAAATACCCAAACCAATGCTCAAAACCAAGCAGGTGGTTTAGGTGGAATTTTAGGCTCTGTGTTGGGCCAACTGGGTGGTGCAGCGCAGCCGCAGCAACGTAGTAGCGGTGGTAATGCATCAACCATTTTAGTAGCAGTGTTACCTCTGGTGCTGGCTTGGATTCAAAAACAAGGTGGCCTACAAGGTGCTTTGGATAAATTACGTGGACAGGGCTTGAGCAGTCAGGTTGATGATTGGGTATCTACAGGCCCTGGTGATAATGCTGCTGTAACTAATCAACAAGTACAAAATTTATTTGATGATGCCGAAGTGGAGCAAGTTGCACAAGAAACACAAACTCAGAAACAAGATGTATATAGCGCAATTTCAAGGGTATTGCCGCAAATTATTGACTCATTGACGCCACAAGCTGGACAAACCAATCAGCAAGAAGCGAATGCTGATATTCAACAAGTGATGAATTTGGTCTCAGGTTTCCTGAAGCGTTAATCAAAATATCGATTTAGGTATTTGATTGAATACAAGCCAGTGAACACTGGCTTTTTTATGATTTGAAAAATGATAACAATGTGACGCTTAGATTGTCACTAGGATGGATTAAATAAACGGTTCGACACACTGATTTTTTTGCCAATATAGTGTGATTTTTTTTGACGAATCAAAATGATTTTCGACTGAAACTCTAACTCACCAAACTCTGGCTCAACTTGCACATAATGTAGTTGACCAAACTCATCACGCACACGCGCTTGAGCCGAAAAGCCGGGACGGGCATTTCCACTTGAAATGGTTGCTAGACGACCCAGTAGGTTAACGGTTTGTTTTTTATATTTGGGCGGTACAACCTGATCCAAACAATGAATCATAAATACCGTAAAGAATATGGCAATAATAAACGCAGGTAAAATAAGATAATAAGCGGGAACGAATTGACCTTCTTTGGCGTGGATACAAAACTGAAGTACATAGCCTGCAAAGCTAAAATTCATCAGTAAGAAGAACAAAATCAGAGTTTTGGAAAATTTGACATTTAATAATGCCAATTCTTGTATGCGCTGTGGGGCAATTCTTTTCAAAACTTGGCTAGGACTAATATTGATGTAATAGCCAATGGTTTCAACCATGCCCAATAACAGTACGGCCAATAAACTTAAATGAAAAGGTATCAAGTTATAGTCTGTTAAAAATGCGGACATGGTTGTATTCCAGTGTTTATTCTTCTGTGAGGTAGATTCCACCATCAGAATGCACGTTAATGTTCACTTTTTCAAGGGCTTGACCTTGGCATGGGCCAGAAATACATTCCCCAGATTCGACCATAAACAGTGCGCCATGTGTTGAGCACTCAATAAATTCTTGGTCACGATCTAGAAACTGATTTTCTAGAAACTCAAGTTCCACGTGCAAGTGTGGGCAGTTATTTTGATAAGCGTAAAACATGCCATCACGTTGGGTGATAAAAATCGTTTCACCTTCAGGCGTTTCGAATGATCGTGCTTCACGTTCAGGCACATCATCCGTCATGCAAATTTTAAACATTAAGCACATTCCTTCTGAAATGATTGTAAAAGCTGAGCATAGTCTTCAACTGCTAGGCGTGGACCAAACTGAGCCACAACTTCACTTGAGATCAAGATGGCAAGTTCAGCAGCCGTTTGATAGTCATGACCTGCATTGAGTGCATATAGGAAAGCACCAGCAAAAGCATCACCAGCACCATTGGTATCTACTGCGGTAACTTTACGACCTGGCACGGTAAATGTTGCGGCTTCATTATGAATTAAGGCACCTTTGGCACTTAATGTAATGACAATGTGTTTGCTTAGTGATTGCAATTTCGTAAGTGCAGCATCTAAATGATCTGTTTCTGTATACATCAGTGCTTCTTGTTCATTACAGAACAATAAGTCCACGCCATCATCGAGTAATTCATCTAGACCTTGACGTGCATATTGCACCATTGCTGGATCAGATAAGGTCAATGCAATTTGTACACCATTGGCTTTGGCGATTTGACGTGCTTGTTTTACCGCAAGGCGTGCGCTGTCTGATGTAGAAAGATAACCTTCGATATATAACCATTTCGCAGTATTTAAGCTGCCAAAATCAATTTGGCTATCAGTCAATTCCGCAGTAATACCGAGGTAAGTATGCATCGTACGTTCAGAATCAGGGCTGACTAAAACCATACATGTGCCAGTTACACCTTCACTGATTGATTGAGTTGCAGTTTGGATGCCAGCGTCGTTTAAACCATTTAGGTAAATTTGACCTAAGTCATCATTGCCGACACGACAACCATAAAATGCAGTTCCGCCTAAAGCACTAAAAGCAACCGTTGTATTTGCTGCAGAACCACCAGAAGCTTGACCTTTATATTCTTGAGTGGCTTTTAAATTGTTATAAAGGGCTGCTTGAGTATCGCCATCAGTCAGTTGCATCGTACCTTTTTGCAGATTGTGTTGAATTAGGAATTCGTCAGAGACTTTAAATTCTTGGTCAATAAGTGCATTACCAATTGCAAAAAGGTCAACAGTTGCCATGTTGTATGTTCACATCAAAAAAATGAAAGTGCTAAGTTTACACGAATGCTCAGGATTGCTGTAGTTTGTTGAAGAAAATTCAATTAAAGGACAAGTGTGTATAAAAATCGGGCAAATCCATTATATTTTTACATTTTTTTTTGAATTAGTTGCCGTTTTAATCAGCTTTGCTATTGTGCAAATCGAAAAATTTTACTTTTATAGAGCTATAGGGTGTTCAGACTGAATCAAGATGATTTGGTCATCATAAATAGATAACAGATTAAAAGTGTGAATATATGGAAATTACGATTCGTCCAGCAGAGCAACTTCCTGCTCAAATCGAAAATATTGCTGCTTTGGCGCAGCATGAAGGCTATACATTTATACACCGTTTAATTGAAGAATATCAAAGTGGTAAAAATCGTTTTGACCAAACGGGTGAGCAATTATTGCTTGCTTATGATGGCGATAAATTGATTGCTTGTGGCGGTTTAAATCAGCAATGGGGTGATACTGGTGTAGAAGAACGGATTGGTCGAGTTCGCCGTTTCTATGTGCATCCGCAGTACCGTCAGCATGGCGTGGGTAAGCAGCTATTGGTGGAATTGGAAAAGGGTGCGAAAAAACACTTTTCTGCACTTTGCTTAAATACTGAGCTGAAAAATGCTGCAAAATTCTATCAAAAACAGAATTATGTCTATGTCGAAAGTCATCCAAATTATAATTATTTTAAATATCTAGTTTAGTTTTAAATCCACAAATAGACAGTAAATACTGTAAATGAAGCATCCGATATCGGGTGCTTTTTTTATTTGGTAATTCTAAAAAATAGTGCGATTTTTAAAACAAAATTTTAAGCAAAAATTCATTTCAGTTGTCGAAGATATAAGCATCAAAATAACTGCATTGAGTGATGCATATGCACGTGCATGAGCTACAAGACTACGTTAAAAAAGTCCCGAGATTACAGCGCTGTTTTGGTTGACCAAAATTTTTGCGACCACCTTTGGTGAAACCAGTGGTGATGCATTGTCCATGTCCTTAAATTTGGGCTATTTACTCAGTACCTTTATTTTCGCAGGCATATTTATCAGTCTGCTGTATTTTCAAATACAGTCCAAAGCCTATAAACCTTATTTATATTGGGCCACGATTATTGCCAGTACTACGGTCGGTACGACTTTAGCGGATTTTGTAGATCGTTCTTTAGGGATTGGCTACTTGGGTGGTAGTTTTCTGTTACTCAGTTTGGTGCTCATATCGCTTTTTAGTTGGTATCGAGTCGAAGGGTCAATCAATCCAAGTGTAGTGAATTTGCCGCGCACACAGATCTTTTATTGGTTGACGATTACATTTTCTCAAACATTAGGTACGGCTTTGGGGGACTGGACTTCCGATAGTGCAGGATTAGGCTATAGCGGTGGCATTTGGCTATTTGGTGGTTTAACTCTATTGATGGCGTTGTTGTACTTTTTTAGTCGGGTCTCAAAGACGATTTTATTTTGGGCTACTTTTGTTTTGACACGTCCATTGGGCGCAGTTGTCGGCGATTTTTTAGATAAGCCCATCAGTTCAGGTGGATTGGATTTAAGTCGCTTTATGGCTTCTTTTGTATTGTTATTGGCGATTGTGATTTGCGTCTATTGGTCAACACGAAATGATAGGCAATCCATAAAACAAGTCTAAATGTCTTAGTGCGAAAACAAGTGATTTTTAAAATTAAAGTTCAAGTTGATTAAAACAGTTGGAAATGTTGTTTCGGTGAATCTAGTTGTGATTTTTTAAGGTATACTTTGCCTAATTTAAATGAATAGATTAGGAGCACACATGACTGTAGATGTCACTGAAACCATTTCTCAAACTGTACATCCCGCGTTTCAGTTGATTCGTCAACATCATGTTGAAGCTTTAGACATTTTAGTGTCTGAATATAAACACAAAGTGACTGGCGCAGTGCATTATCACTTAGCCACAAACCATGACGAAAACGTATTTTTAGTTGCCTTCCGTACACAGCCGATGGATTCAAAAGGCGAGGCGCATATTCTTGAGCATACGGCACTTTGTGGCTCAGAAAAGTTCCCTGTACGTGACCCATTCTTTTTAATGATTCGCCGTTCACTCAATACGTTCATGAATGCGTTTACCGCAGCGGATTGGACGGCTTATCCATTTGCAACGCAAAATAAAAAAGATTTCCAAAACTTGTTAGAAGTTTATATGGATGCTGCTTTTGCTGCGAATTTGAACCCGCTTGATTTTGCGCAAGAAGGGATTCGTATTGAGCTAGAAAATGGCGAAGCTGTATATAAAGGCGTGGTATTTAATGAAATGAAAGGTGCAATGAGTTCACCTTCAGATCAGTTGTATCACCAACTTGCCCATCATTTATTCCCAGAAACGACATATCATTACAACTCAGGTGGTGATCCGAAAGACATTCCTGACTTAAGCTATGAAGAGTTGGTCAGTTTCTACAAATCACATTATCACCCAAGTAATGCGGTGTTTATGACCTTTGGTAATGAGCCTGCATATAATTTACAAGAACAGTTTGAAACGCTTGCTTTGTCTAAATTTGAAAAAGGTCAAACGCTGTATTCAAAACCTGAGCGCCGCTTAACTGCGCCTGTAACTGTAACTGAAACGTATGCAGTTGATGCTGAAGACCTCAAAGACAAAACATATCATGTGCTTTCTTGGTTATTGCCTGAAGCAAGTAATATTAAATTACGTTTAGGTATGCGTTTGGTTGAGGGGGTATTGCTTGAAGATTCTGCTTCGCCATTACGTCATTACTTAGAAACCTGTGGTTATGCACAGTCTACTGGTCCATTCATGGGCGTAGATGACTCAAACTATGAAATGACGTTCTACTGTGCAATTCAAGGTTCAAACCCTGAGCATGCAGAACAATTTAAAAATGGCGTGTTTAAAGTATTAGAAGACGTTGCGGCTAAGCCTGTTGATTCGGCTTTAGTTGAAGCGATTTTGCATCAGATTGAATTGCATCAGCGTGAAATTAATGGTGATGGTACACCATATGGCCTAAGCTTAATTCTGAATGGTTTAAGCAGTGCGATTCACCATTCAGACCCTGTGGATGTCTGGGATGTGGATACGGCCATTGAACAAGTGAAGGAAGAGTTGAAAGACCCAATGTGGTTATCTAACTTAATCAAAACATACTTGCTAGATAATCAACATCGTGTGCAATTAACTTTGGTTCCAGATGCTGAAAAAAATGCTTTGGAAGCGGCAGCAGAAAAAGCACGTTTAAAAGAAATAGATGCGAACTTAACTGAAGCGCAAAAAGCAGAGATTATTGCGCAGACTGAAGCACTGAACATTCGTCAAGATACCCCAGATGATTTGAACCTATTGCCTAAAGTAGGTTTAGAAGACGTTCCTGCACAATTACAGATTGTACAAGGTCAATTACGCGAAATTATCAGTAATGGCTTGGATACGCCGTTAAATCTTTACCACGCAGGCACCAATGGTCTTTACTACCAACAAGTTTTGATTCAGATTCCTGATGAAGTGGTGCAATCGCCGTATTTCAACCTCTTGTCGATTTTGATGGGTGAAGTTGGTGCAGGTGAATACGACTACTTAGAGCTACAACAGTTGCAAACAGCTGTGAGTGGCGGTTTAGGTATGGGTGCATCCCTGCGTTCAAAAGTGGACGATAAAGGTCAAATTAGTGCTTGGCTAACGTTGACCACTAAATCATTGGTGAATAATCTTGAAGCCATTCGCTTATTGAAATTGGCTTTTGAACAGCTACGTTTTGATGAGAAAAACCGTATCGTAGAGTTATTGCAACAACGTAAAGCACGTTGGCATTCACGTGTTTCTGGCTCTGGTCATAGCTATGCAATGCAAATTGCAGGTCGTCAACATAGTGCATTGGCGTTACGTGATTATCATAATACAGGCCTAGGCGCGCTGAACTGGTTGTCAGAACTTGTCAGCAAAATTGAGCAAGACGACACGGCTTATAATGCCTTGATTGATGAGCTTAAGTTAATTCATAACCGTTTGCTTAAAGCACCAAAACAATTCTTGGTGGTGTGTGAAGAACATCATTCAGACAGATTGGTTGAAGAAGTTCAAACCATTTGGGATAAAGTGGCAATTGACGATAACCCTCATGCTTTAACCCAAGTGAATTTTGCAGATAGCAACAATGACGAAGCTTGGCTCATTCAAGCCAATGTTCAGTTCTGCGCTTCAGCATATCCTGCGGTGGAAGTGTCGCATCCAGATGCAGCACCTTTGATGATTTTGGCGGCTTATTTACGTAATGGCTTCTTGCATAGTGCGATTCGTGAAAAAGGTGGCGCGTATGGTGGTGGTGCAAGCTATGACGGCAATGCATGTTCATTCCGTTTCTATAGCTACCGTGACCCACGTTTAGCTGAAACGTTTAAAGATTTTGACGCAAGTGTGCAGTGGCTACTGAATGCTGAACAACAACCTCATCAGCTAGAAGAAGCGATTTTGGGTCTAATTGCCAGCATGGATAAACCGGGGTCACCAGCGGGTGAAGCCATTACAGCTTGTTATGCTTTATTGCATAAACGCACGCCAGCTTTCCGTCAAATGTTACGTGAACGTTTGTTGAATGTGACTTTGGAAGATCTAAAACGTGTTGCTGTGGCGTACTTGGTTGAACAACAACCGACAAAAGCTGTGGTTGCACCGGTGGCTAAGCGAGATGCTTTGGTTGAGCTTGGTTTCGAAATAAAACAAGTGAATTAAAACAAAAAAGGGGTTTTTATGGCGTTCAAATCTCTTGAGCGTACGACATTGCAACTGAGCCTCATTGCGCTCAGTTCAATGTATGTCAATATTGTAAATGCACAAAATGCGGAAGTGGCTGTTAAACCAGCTACCGCTGAAGCATGTGTGGCACTTGAGTCAAATGCAGAGCGATTATCGTGTTATGACGCTTTGTTTAAAGTGCAACCTGCTGAAAAAGAAATGCTGGTTTCTGAGCGCCAAGCCGCCCAAGAAATTAAACCTGAGCCGACTGAAAAGCTGACTTTCAAAGAAAAAGTCAGTCATGCGTTTACGGACCGTTTATTTGCTGTAGAAGCACCGAACCTCAATCCAAATCTTTCATTATTGGATAGTCGTTGGGAGCTTTCTCCAGAAAGTAAATTGGGGACGTGGAATATTCGTGGCTATCAACCTGTGTATTTAATGCCGGGATATTGGACTTCGGATAAAAATGAACGTCCATCAAGCCCGAATGAAAACAACACGGTACAAGCCGATCAGGAACAAAACCTGAAATCGATGGAAGCCAAATTCCAATTGTCATTAAAAACCAAAGCTGTTGAAAACTTATTTGGTGATAATGGTGATATCTGGTTGGGCTATACCCAGTCTTCTCGTTGGCAAGTCTACAATGAAGACGAATCACGACCATTCCGTGAAACCAACTATGAGCCTGAAGCCAGTCTGGTTTTTCGTACCAACTATGAACTCTTGGGTTTGAACTGGCGTATGCTGGGCTTAACTTTTAACCATCAGTCTAATGGGCGTTCTGATCCTTTATCGCGGAGTTGGAATCGTGTCATGTTAAATCTTGGATTTGAACGTGACAATTTTGCACTGATGTTACGTCCTTGGTATCGTTTCGAAGAAGATACCAAAGATGATAACAACCCTGACATTACCGATTATGTGGGACGTGGGGATTTAACAGCGTTTTATCGTCATAAAGATCATGACTTTAGTTTGATGTTACGTCATTCATTGAAAGGTGGTGATGATTCACATGGTGCGGTGCAGTTCGATTGGACTTTCCCAATCAATGGTAAATTACGCGGCACAGTTCAATTGTTTGATGGCTATGGTGAAAGCCTGATTGACTATAACCATCGGGCAACCTATGTCGGTGTCGGTGTGTCATTAATGAATTGGTTCTAAAGATTCGAATTTAAAAAAAACCACGCTAAGGCGTGGTTTTTTTTAACTGTGAGAAAATGTACAAATCAACCAATCTGAATCTCAGAAGGTGGGTGTTTTAAGCGACTCTTCTTCGGTGTGGCAATCAGATAAGCCAGTGTTAAGGGTCCAAGTCGACCTGCGAACATTAATAACATCAGGGCAACTAAACTAGCAGGTTGTAAGTCACTGGTGATGCCACGAGATAGGCCTACTGTACAGGCAGCGGATACCGCTTCGAACAACAAATCTAAAAAGCGTTTATCAGGTTCGAGAAGCAATAGACTGAAAAAGCCAATGAAAATCAACGTTACTGTAATGAAAATCACCGCTAATGCTTTAAAGGTCGTTTTTTCAGAAACAGAGTGGTTAAACACACGCAGTTCATCTTCACGTCTTAAAAAACTGACCACACTGAGTACAACAATAATAAACGTCCCGACTTTGATGCCACCAGCTGTACTGAGAGAACCACCACCAATAAACATCAGTAACATCGTGATCAGTGAAGATGCATCGCTCATGCTTTCCATGGGTAAGCTGTTAAAACCCGAAGAGCGCGGAACAGTTGCATGGAACCAAGCATTTAGGGCTTGGTCACCAAGTGACATCGTAGCTAAGGTAGCAGCATTATTAGCTTCTAATAACCAAATGGTGATGAAGGCAAAGACATTTAAACCCGCAATAGTCGATAAAATCAGCTTGCTATTGGTACTGAGTTTTTTCCAACTTTTATTGCGCTTAATGTCCATCAGTACCAAAAAGCCGATACCCCCAATAATGTAAAGCATACTGATGGTAAACGTAATGAAATAACGGTCAGCAAAGCTCATTAAACTATTGGGAAATAATGAAAATCCACCATTATTAAATGCTGAAACACTATAAAAGGCAGCATAGAACAGGGCCTGGTTAAAATTGTATTCTTGCATCCAAGCGATGGTCAAAATAACCGTTCCCACCATTTCAAAAAATAGCGAATAAAGCAGTACGCCTTTAATAGTCATGGTCACTTTGGCAAGACTGGTTTGTCCAATGGTTTCTTGAGCCATAATTTGTTGTTTTAGCCCAATTTTAGGGGACAAACTCATAGCGGCCAATATCGCAAAGGTCATAAAACCGAGACCACCGCATTGTAGTAAACCCATAATCACGACTTTACCAAACACCGTATAGGCTTCGCCGACATTCACAACTGAAAGTCCAGTAATGGTTACGGCAGAGGTCGCTGTAAAGAGGGCATTGATCCAACTTAAATCACCATGATGTGAATATGGGAGCTTTAACAGCAAGGTGCCAATGATAATGAGCCCAAGAAAACCCAATGCCAAAATACTGGGTGGGCTGAGATTAATGGTATTACGCTGTTTATTGTGCAGTTTCATGTTTTTTACTGTCATCTTGCGTGATTATGTGCAAAAGGAGCTCGACGCTGATTACAAAGTTGCTTTAAAGTGTTTAGCCAGTCGACGTAAATGTTCGAGTAAACCTTCAACCACTAAAATATCGCCTGTTTGTAAAATCAGGTTCGGATCTAAACTATATTGAAGCTCGGTGCCACGTTTATGCAAAATCGTCTTCACTTCAGGGACATGATCCATTATTTGATTTAAACGCGTGCCTTGTTGTGATTCTTTAATTTCAATTTTCACCAAATAATGGTCATCTTCGAGCACCATGTAGCGGCTCACCATTGGATAACTTAGTGACTGAGCAACACGGACACCCATATCTTCTTCAGGATGGATGATTTTGCTGATGCCTAAATGGGTTAAAATCATGTGATGCGCTTTGGACTTGGCTTTGGCCCAAATTTTGTTGATCCCCATGTTTTTAAGATGGAGCACACATAAGATGCTGGCTTCAATATCTTCACCAATTGCGACTACGACGGCTTCACAATTTTGAATATTGAGTTCATGTAAAACGTGCTCATCTGTTGCGTCAGCAATCACTGCATGGGTCAGTTGGTCCGAAATACTTTCAACAAACTTTTTGTTGCTATCGATTCCAATGACATCGTGTTTTAAACCCATGAGTTCAGTGGCTACAGTTGCGCCAAAACTTCCTAAGCCAATCACAGCGAATTGAGCCATGCCGTATTCCTAAATTATTCTAAAGTTATTGAATATGTTGATGTTAGCTTGTTCAGCCTGGAGCGGCTATGGAAATTTACATAATCCATCTAAACCGAAAAGCTCTAATTTTTAATTTCTTCAGCATTTTGATAGGCATAAAGTTCAACAATATTGGGGCAATTATCCATAACTTGTTGGTATTTAAAAATTTCATAGCCTAATTTATTTTTTAGAATGTATTGAAATTGATGCTGATCTTCTTTAATGACATTTAAGGTGGCTTTACGAACGAGCTCAGAATTGTTCTTTAAACGGTTTAAGCCATCGCATGAAAATTCACGGATGATGGCTTGAACAGGTTCGGGAGCGGTTTGATCACTTAGCTCATCAAAGCGAATATATACAATGTAATTTGGATATTGATTCAACATTTCAGCTTGCGCGGTATAGCCGTAAATATTTTCTAGATTTTGCGTACGGGACTGATTTGGAATTTGTTTCATACTTTGACGAATCTTATCTTCCTCTTGCTTAAGTTGATAAGCCGGATATGCATAAAAATATCCACCTAAACCTACAATAGCGATCATAAATAAGGCATAAAAATTCAATTTTAAATATCCATTTTGTTTTATTTTCAATGGATTATAGGGTGTGGTGAATTTAACAACAATGACAGCGTTGATGAATTAATTTGATGAATTTATTTATTTTGATTCAGGAAATAGTTGATGCAAATAAAAAAGCTGGAACCTAGATCCCAGCTTTCATATAGAAATTTTACTTATTTCAAGAAACGTTGATAACCGAGGTTATTGGTAATCTCAACATATGGATAGGTAATATTTTCCAATGTTTCAATCAAACCATCTGGGTTTTGTTTCGCATCCGTTGCTTCCATACCCACCAATACACGACCTTCCGCAGCACCGTGGTTACGGTAGTGGAATAGGGTGATGTTATGCGTTGGGCCTAGACGTTCTAAGAAAGTCAGTAATGCGCCTGGACGTTCAGGGAATTCCACGCGGAATAGGCGTTCATTCTCGATATCGGCATGACCGCCAATTAAATAACGGATATGGAGTTTAGCCACTTCATCGTCTGAAAGATCGTCTACATCGTATTGGAATTTTAAGGTTTCAAAAATTTCCTGACGTTCTTTTTCGCCATTTTTGAGACTAATACCCACAAACACTTGAGCGGCACTTGAGTAGCTTGCGCGGTAGTTAAACTCAGTGATGTTACGGCCTTGTAGTGCGCGGCAGAATTGGAGGAATGAACCTTTTTCTTCTGGAATGGTCACAGCAAAGATCGCTTCTTTACGTTCACCCAGTTCAGTACGTTCTGCAATGTAGCGCAGACGGTCAAAGTTCATATTAGCGCCGCATACAATCGACACCATATTTTTATTTTCTAGACCATGCTCTGCAACATACTTCTTAATACCTGCAAGCGCCATTGCACCTGACGGCTCTACAATGCTGCGGCACTCATCAAAGGTATCTTTAATTGCAGCACAGATTTCATCTGTATTCACCAAAATAACGTCACGCTCAACAATTGGGCCTGAGTTATCTGATTTTTGTAGCTGAATCACTTCAAATGGTTTTTCACCAATTTGTGCAACTGCTGTACCGTCGGCAAAAAGACCAACAGATGGAAGAATGACACGTTCATTAGCTTCAAAGGCTGCTTTTAAACATGCTGATTCGTCATATTCAACAGGAATGACTTTAACATGCGGTGCCACATCACCAAGATAAGCAGCTACACCGGCAATGAGACCGCCACCGCCAACAGCAACAAATACATAGTCTACATCACGCCATTGACGCAAAATTTCGTTGGCAATGGTTCCTTGACCGGCCATAACGAGTTCGTCGTCATAAGGTGGAATAAAGGTCATACCTTCATCTTTTGCACATTGGATTGCATATTTATTGGCTACGTCAAAAGAATCACCATGCAGAACCACTTCACCGCCTAAGCGTTTAACCGCTTGTACTTTAATGTCTGGTGTGGTTTTAGGCATAACAATAATGGCGCGAATACCTAACTTTTTACCAGATAACGCCACGCCTTGAGCATGGTTACCTGCAGAAGCAGTAATAACGCCACGTTCCAACTGAGATTTCGGTAATTGACTAATACGGTTGTAGGCACCGCGTAGCTTGAAAGAAAAGACAGGTTGTAAATCTTCGCGTTTAAAGCGAATGTTATTGTTTAGTTTTTCACTAATTCGTGGCGCTGCTTCGAGTGGGGTTTCGATTGCAACGTCATAGACCGTTGCCTGTAATATTTGTCGAACCAAACGAGACAGCATGTTAATTTTCCATCTAACAGTTTAAAATAGGGGTTTATTGTAACAAACCCCTGTACATTTGGGCTGAAAAATCAGCGTCTAATGTCAAAAAATAGTTGAGCCAAGTTATGAGTCTGTATGCAACCCAAGATGAAAAGAAACAAGCTGCCGCAAAAGCTGCGTTAAAGCATTTGCCAAAGGGCGGTATTTTGGGTGTTGGTACAGGAAGTACTGTGAACTTCCTCATCGAATTATTGCCAGAGCTTCAACTCGAAGCTGCTGTTGCAAGTTCTGAAGCAACTGCACAACGTTTGAAAAAATTAGGCATTGAAGTGGTTGATATGAACCACGTTGGCGGTTTAGATGCCTATGTGGATGGTGCAGATGAAATCGACCGTCATATGCACATGATTAAAGGTGGCGGAGCTGCGTTGACTCGTGAAAAAATCGTGGCGTCTATTGCGAAAAAATTCGTTTGTATCGTAGATGATTCTAAATGGGTTGATCAGTTGGCACGTGAATTTCCGCTTCCTGTAGAAGTGATTCCAATGGCACGTTCTGCTGTGGCACGTAAAATCGTTTCTTTAGGCGGCGATCCTGTGTACCGTGAAGGCGTAGTAACAGATAACGGTAATGTAATTTTAGACGTACACAACTTAAATATCCTAAATGCATTGGAACTTGAAAAAACTTTAAACAATATTCCGGGTGTAGTGTGTAACGGTATCTTTGCTCTAAACAAGGCGGATATTGCGGTTGTAGCCACTGATAACGGTATTGAAGAGCGTACAGCGGTTTAATCTATAGAAAATTTAAATGTAAATAGAGTTTCGATTTATATTTAAATTTCTAATGGAAGTTCCCTCTCCTTTGAGGAGAGGGTTAGGGAGAGGTCAATTTAAATGTCCCCCTCATCCTAACCTTCTCCCAGAGGGAGAAGGAACCCTCAATATACTTTTGAAAACTGCTTAAAGTTAAATTTTATGCATTATTAATAAGCTTTTAAAAAGAATAAATGACTCCCAACCTCCCTGAAATTCAAATCACCCGAAAATTACGTGCCACACGCTTAAGATTGCGAGTAGAACCAACTCAAATTAAATTAACAGTGCCGCAATTTTGTACACAGCGCCAAGTGCAAGATTTTCTGAAACAATCAGAACAATGGATGATTGAGACATGGCAGAAGCAGCAGGAAAAAGCAGGGCTGCAGGATCGAAGTCTGCCAATAAAATTAAAGTTATTTAATTTAGAACAACCGTTAATGGTTGTTTATCAAACGCAAAAACATTCATTTATCTTGGATGACGAAAGCCATCAACTATTCATCAGTGATCGACAGCCTGAGCAATATTTAAAAAGCTTTGTGATTGCTTATGCCAAAGAGTATTTACCAATTTATTTAAAGCAAGTGAGCAGTGAAACAGGCTTGAAATATGGTGATTGCTCAATTCGTCAGCCCAAAACGCGCTGGGGAAGCTGTTCAGCGCGCCATGATATTATGCTGAATAGCGCATTGGTGCTGTTTCCAGAGCAAGTTGTACGATATGTGGCTGTACATGAGTTAGCGCATACCAAGCACTTTGACCATAGCCCAAACTTTTGGGCTGAAGTGCAAAAGCATGATATAAATTTTCAGCAGCATCGAAAAATACTAAAAATGACGGCAATGCCTTGGTGGTGGGTGCTCTGAATTAAAGGCACTAAGTTGTAAACACTAAAGCATTTCTTAATATATTATTTCAATTAAATCAAATCCTTCTTGGTATGTAGGCGGTTCTAATGCGTAATAAACATTGGTTAATGCCATCAGATCGACTATTTCATCTGAAGGGCGTTGAGCGTTTCTTTTTATGCATACTTCGAGCGGGATTTGAAACCATACAGCAACGCATTTTTTACCCAATTATTTAGCTTGCTCAATTATCGGTAGACGTTCAGATTGCTTTACTAAAATAGCATCAAAAATAATATTTTCAGGTTCGCGGGATATTTGGTTTTTGGCCCAAGTTGATTTCCCAGCCCCTTGGCATCCGATCAATATATAAATGATTTTAACCTTTGGGTTAGTTTTTAATTCATGCTTAAAAGCGTCAAAACAGCATTGTCATGCTGGAATATTTCTTTCTTTAGTGAAGACACGACCTTGAGCTGTGGATAGGTAATGATCAGGATTTATATGCATGATCTGACTTAATAGGATTCAGAAGATAAGCTAACATTATAAAGTGAAGCTTTATATGTCAAAACAGTTCAGAAAACCGTAACTTCCTGTCATACTACGCAGTCATCAAATGGATACTTTGAATAGAGGTAAAGAGCGTGATTTCAGTAGGTATTGTCGGCGGTACAGGTTACACAGGTGTTGAATTACTGCGTATTTTACTGCGACACCCAAATGCAGAAGTGAAAGTTTTAACTTCGCGTACTGAAAATGGCCGCCGTGTGGATGATATGTTCCCAAGCTTGCGTGCACATACAGACCTTTGCTATTCAGATCTAAATATTGAAGAACTAAAACAATGTGACGTTGTATTCTTTGCGACGCCGCACGGTGTTGCAATGAAACACGCAGAAGAGTTAGTTGCTGCAAATACTAAAGTGATTGACCTTGCTGCTGACTTCCGCTTGCAAGATTTAGCTCAATTTGAGAAATGGTATGGCCTCGACCATGCTTGCCCAGAATTATTAAAAGATTCAGTTTACGGTTTGTCTGAATTAAACCGTGAAAAAATTCAAAAGGCTTCAGTGATTGGTAACCCAGGTTGTTACCCAACAACTGTTCAGCTCGGTTTAGCGCCAGTATTAAAAGCTGAAGGATTAGTGAAACCTGAAAGCATTATTATTGATGCAAAATCAGGTGTGTCTGGTGCAGGTCGTAAAGCCAGCCTGGGTATGATCTATTCTGAAAATGCAGATAACTTTAAAGCTTATGGTGTAGCGGGTCACCGTCATCATCCTGAAATTGTAGAAGCCTTAGAAAATATTTCAGGTCAAAAAGGTGTGTTTAATGAAATTTTATTCGTACCGCATTTAGTACCGATGATTCGTGGCATGCTCAGCACTATCTATATTGATTTGACAGACGCAGGTGCTTCTGCGGATTTACAAAGCATATATGAACAGTTCTATGCCAATGAGCAGTTTGTAGATGTTATGCCTGCAGGTAGCTCACCTGAAACACGTACTGTGCGTGGTGCGAACCAATTACGTATTGCGATTTGCAAACCTCAACCGAAAAAATTGGTGATTTTGGTGGCTCAAGACAACTTGGTGAAAGGTGCTGCAGGCCAAGCCGTACAAAATATGAACTTGATGTTTAGTTTTGCTGAAAATGCAGGACTTCAAGGCATTGGTTTATTACCATAAGAAACGATTTAAAACTTCACACACATTTAAAACTGGATTTTAATGTGTGCCTTGAGTGAATTAAAAATAAGAGATGACGATGTCGAATACAGAATCTAATTTCAAGTCAGAATCTGAAAACAGTGAAAAAACGCCTTTTATGAAGACGAATATGCCACTGGCGATTGGTGCAGTTGTACTTGCATTGAGCAGCGGTTTGCTCGGATATAGTATCGGTCATCGTCAGGGCTTAACTGTGGTCGGTTATGATGCAGATGCAGAGCAACTTGTTGATGTGGTGCAAAAGCAAAAAACTGAATTAGCAGGCCTAAATAAAAGTTTGAATGCGGCAATCCAAGAGCGTGATGTCGCTGTAAGTAATTCAAATGATTTATATTTGGCTGTTAAAAAAGCACGTGATGATCAAGAATTAACTGGTAATTTGAGTGTTTTGTATCGTGAAGTATTGCGCCAACGTGGTGGTATGCCTCTTGCAGTACAACATTTAGCGATTAAACCTTTACCTGAAAATGCGTATGAATACCAACTTGATCTCGTTCAAGTAAGTCCGTCAAAAAGTAATGTGTCTGGAAGTGTTGAGCTGCGTCTAATTAAGGGTACAGAAGTACTTGCAGTGCCTTTAGAAGACAAAAACTTTAACTTTAGCGAAAGTGAGCGACTCACTGGACGTTGGACCATGCCAAAAGGCTTTAGTCCAGACTTTATTGAAGTGCGTTTAAGCGGTTCTAAACCCGTTATTCGCCGTTTTAGCTGGTCGAAAGGTCAGCCTGTTGAAAATCAATCTGCCTTCCTTTCAGAAATTCCTCAAACTGAAGCAAGTGCAAACTAAGTGTGAAACCTAAATCCTATGCGAACCAATAAGCGTCAAACGTGTTTATCTGACATTAAAAATTCATTTTACCAATCTGGTTTAGTGGACTGGCATCTAAACCCGACTCTCAGCCAAGGTACGCAGGATGATGGTGATTCAGACATTCAAGTATTGACTGCGCCACCTGAGTTAAAGCGTCCTCCTATGTATGCTGTCGTTTTAATGAACGATGATTACACCCCAATGGACTTTGTAATTGAAATTTTACAACAATACTTTGCTTTGAATCTTGACCAAGCCACTCAAGTAATGCTAACTGTACATTATGAAGGAAAGGGTGTTGCAGGGGTTTATCCGCGAGACATCGCAGAGACTAAAGCAAATCAGGTCAATAATTACGCTCGGTCGCAAAGTCATCCATTACTTTGTCAGATTGAGCCAAAAGATTAATAAGGGGATTACATGCTCAGTCGTCAATTAGAAGTATCATTACGTTTGGCTGTCAGCATGGCTCGTCAAAAGAGACATGAATTTTTGACGGTAGAACATTTATTATTGGCTTTACTGGATAATGATTCCGCTGTTAATGCATTGAAAGCATGTGGCGCAGACATTATTGTGCTTCGCAAAGAACTTGAAGAATACGTAGAACAACATACCCCTAAGCTTGGCGAAAATAGCGATCAAGCGCCACATCCTACAGAAAGTTTTGATCGTATTTTGCAGCGTGCAATTTTCCATGTTCAATCGAGTGGTAATGACCGCACTGTAGAAGGTGCAGACATTTTAGTTGCGATGTATTCAGAGCGTGATTCATTTGCGGTGTATTTACTTAAACGCCATCAAATCAACCGTTTGACATTAACGCAGTATTTGTCACATGGCACACGTAAAGATGAAGTCCAAGCTGAAGAGGAAATTGAAGAGCTCGATGGTGAAAGCACCACGTCTTCAAATTCTGGCCCATTAGAGCTTTATACGACCAATCTCAATGTTGAAGCTCAAAAAGGCAAAACAGATCCACTGATTGGTCGTGAAAAAGAAATTGAGCGTGCCGCACAAATTTTATGTCGTCGTCGTAAAAATAACCCATTATTGGTAGGTGACCCAGGCGTGGGTAAAACTTCCATTGCCGAAGGTTTGGCTTGGTTAATTGTGAATGGTAAAGCACCAGCACCATTGGCCAATGCAGAAGTATATAGCTTAGATATTGGTGCTTTGGTTGCAGGAACGAAATACCGTGGTGATTTTGAAAAGCGTTTAAAACAGCTATTAAATGCCTTGAAAAAGAAACCTGATGCAATTTTGTTTATTGATGAAATTCACATGATTATTGGTGCAGGCTCGAGTATGGGCAGCACTATGGATGCGTCAAACTTAATCAAACCTGCGTTGGCAAATGGCACTCTACGCTGTATTGGCTCGACTACATTCCAAGAATATCGTCAGGTATTTGAAAAAGATCATGCGCTGTCACGCCGTTTCCAAAAAATTGATGTCAATGAACCTTCAATTTCAGAAACGGTTGATATTTTACGTGGTTTAAAATCGAAATTTGAAGAATTTCACCATGTAAAATATGACGATAAAGCCTTGGTGTCTGCGGTAGAGCTATCGGCTAAATTTATCAATGACCGTTTCTTGCCAGACAAAGCCATTGATGTGATTGATGAAGCGGGTGCACAGCGCCGTTTAAGAGCCGAGCAGGATGACACCTTAATCACAGTTGAAAACATTGAAGATATCGTGTCGAAAATTGCCCGTATTCCACCGAAAACTGTGTCTAAAGATGACAAGAGCGTCCTTGAAAATCTTGAGCGTGATCTGAAACGTGTGGTGTTCGGTCAGGATGAAGCGATTGAAGCGCTTGCATCTGCGATTAAATTATCTCGTGCAGGTCTAAAAGCACCAGATAAGCCAGTGGGTAATTTTGTCTTTGCGGGTCCTACAGGTGTGGGTAAAACTGAAGTCACTAAGCAATTGGCGAAATTGTTAGGTGTTGAACTTGTACGTTTCGATATGTCGGAATACATGGAACGTCATGCCGTATCTCGTTTAATTGGTGCGCCTCCGGGTTATGTAGGTTTTGATCAAGGTGGTTTGTTGACCGACGCGATTCATAAAAATCCGCATTGCGTACTTTTACTAGACGAAATTGAGAAAGCGCATCCAGATGTCTTTAATTTGTTATTACAAATTATGGATCATGGTTCATTAACGGATAACAATGGTCGTAAGTCTGACTTCCGTAACGTCGTGTTAGTGCTGACTACAAATATTGGTGCGGAATCAATTTCACGTGTGAGCATTGGTTTCATGGATCAAGATAACAGTAATGACAACCAAGACGCGATGAAAAAAGCCTTCTCTCCAGAGTTCCGTAACCGTTTAGATGGTGTCATTCAATTTAAAGCATTGCCAACAACTGTCATTGAAAGTGTGGTTGATAAGTTTTTAACAGAGCTTCAGGCACAGTTAGATGACAAAAAAGTGGTTCTTGAGGTTGACCAAGATGCACGCGAATGGATGGCAGAGCAAGGATACGATCGCTTGATGGGCGCTCGTCCAATGCAGCGTTTAATTCAAGAGCATTTGAAGAAACCGCTTGCTGAAATGATTTTGTTTGGCGAGCTTGCGGAACATGGCGGTAATGTTGGTGTTTCAGTGAAGAAAGAAAATGGCAAAGCTGTGGGCTTAAAACTCGAAGTGTTTGAAGACCAAACCGCTGAACCCGCTTAAGTAATTTAATTAACGAAAAACCCGTGCTTGCACGGGTTTTTTATATTTATTCAACGCTAGATTTGGATTTCTCAATGATGGACGTATCATTAACAAAAGTGCTGACCACTTTCGGTTTATTTGCACTAACAGCATTGATGGAAATTTTAGGCTGTTACTTCCCATATTTGATTTTAAATCAGCAAAAATCGCAGTGGTTATGGATTCCTACAGCACTTGCATTGGCTGCATTTGTTTGGTTATTGACGTTGCATCCAGCAGCTTCGGGTCGTATCTATGCAGCTTATGGCGGAATCTATATTTTCTCTGCATTACTGTGGTTGCGTTTCGTTGATCAAATAAGTTTAACGCGATGGGATATGCTAGGTGGCGTTATTGTATTGGTGGGGGCGGCAGTGATTGTATTACAGCCTCAAGGTTTAATTCGTTAAGTAAACATTGCAGAAGTTAAACCAAGAACTGTAAGAAATCAGAAGCGCAATCTGATTCAAATAAAAAGAACAATACGCGGAAAGGTCATCCGCAATTGTTTGAGACAGGACTACTTTTAATCAAAAATGTTTTTGCGATACCTTGAATAAGTAGGTGCTAGTGAACGAGTTTTGCGGATGGCAATGGTTTTGGGTACTTTTGTCGAAACAAAAGTACCTCCAGCCGAAGGCCAATCCATTCATTCAAACCCTAGATGTAAGACTCCGTCGAATGAACTTAAAAATCATTTTAAAATACGAAATTACTTTGGCGTGCGTAACATCAGATGTTTATTTAAATTTGCATTCAGCGTTGTGGATTTTGATTTCGTATTTCTGTTGAGGTGAAGATAAGTCCATTTCTAACACATATGGATTTACACGTTGAAATTGATGCTCAAATAGCAATTCACAATTTTGTAGAGAATTCTTTTTGATCAGTTGCTTGACTTGCTGTTGGCCGACCGATTCTGCAAATTGTGTAAAGTCAGGTGTGGTGATAATTCCTTCGATTTCTATTTTATCTGCTGAAACTTCCATTTTTTCCATCAACATATTTTGGTCAACTTGATAAGGAAGAGTACGAGAGTCTTCGTCACTTATGGCAGAAAGTATTTCATCTAATGCTGTCTTATTTTTAATTTGATATGAAGCATCCAAAATTCCTTTTTTTACGAGGTATTGATCTAACTCAGTTGGAGATGCTGCAAATGTAACGGTGCTTAGGCCCAAAGAGACTAAAATTAAAAAGCGTTTTTGAATGTGCATATTTTAAATCACTTATAAAAGTTATGGTTTTATTAAAGCATGCAAAAACAAAAAAAGCACCCGAAGGTGCTTCATTTATCTAAGTAAAAACTTAGTCTTTTTTTAGATTTTCGTTAATTAAAAATTCAACAAGTGCTTTTTGTGCATGTAAGCGATTTTCAGCTTCATCCCAAACCACTGCATTTTTGTGGTCAAGCATATTTTCAGAAATTTCTTCGCCACGATGCGCAGGTAAGCAGTGCATAAATAGGCAATCAGCGTGAGCAAGATCCATCAGGCGTTCATTCACTTGATAATCTGCAAACGCTTTTTCACGAATTTTTTGTTCTTCTTCTTGGCCCATACTTGCCCAAACATCTGTCACGATTAAATCTGCATTAACTGCAGCATCTTCTGCAGAATCAACAAGTTCAACACAGTGTGCAAATTCAGATAAAAATTCTGCTTTAGGTTCATAGCCCTTAGGTGCAGCGATTTTTAATTTAAAGCCCCACATATGAGCCGCTTCAATATATGAGTTACACATATTGTTGCCATCACCAATCCAAGCAACCGTTTTACCTTCAATAGAACCACGGTGTTCAACAAATGTTTGAACATCGGCAAGTAATTGGCAAGGGTGGTGATCATCTGTTAATGCATTGATGACAGGAACTTTTGAATAAGAAGCAAAGCGTTCAACAATGTCATGACCAAAAGTACGAATCATCACAATATCAAGCATGCTTGAAATCACGCGTGCAGAGTCTTCTACTGGCTCACCACGACCTAATTGAGAGTCGCGAGATGAAAGGAAAATTGCGCTACCACCAAATTGGCTCATTCCTGCTTCAAACGATACACGTGTACGGGTGCTCGATTTCTCAAAAATCATGCCCATGACTTTACCAACGAAAGGCTGGAAAACTTCATTGTTATGCTGTTTGCGCTTGAGTTCGATACCGCGCTGTACAATTTGATTAAGTTCTAAAGTCGATAAATCGCGTAAAGTTAGAAAGTGACGTAGAGCCATTGTTACTCCACAATAATTGCTGAATCAAAAAACAAAACAACAATTAGTTGTTGGTTGGTTAGAGAAAAAGGAATCGATTAATATACTATAAGAGAGGTAAATTGCAAAAAATCTAGCGCTTTTGGTGACCGTCTAGGAAACGATCGACGCAATAACTGATGTAATTGATGGTTTCTTGATCATTTTCATCAATGGTGATGCCCATGAGAACGCGCCATTCTAAATTTCGCAGAATTCCAAAATAAAACTGAGCAGAAAACAATGGGTTTTCACAATACAGCAAACCGTGCTGATGTGCTTGATATAAAATTTCCGCAACGGTGTTCTGAATTTGTTTCGGACCTTGCTCATGAATATAACGTGCTATTTCCGGATTACGTCCAGTTTGTTCTAAAACTAAACGCATAAATGCCGCATTTTCAGGCATCACAATATGCTGATGAAAGTCACTTAAAGTATTGATGAGATAAGCACGAATATCGGTGTCAGGGCTGACTGTAAATGGTAGGCAAATATCTTTGAAAAATAAGCAGCGACGATAGTCACAAATAGCCTTAAATAACCCGTCTTTATTACCAAAATATTTATAGATTGACGCTTTTGAACCACCCGCATGATTCACGATGTCATCTAATGAAACTGCATCAAACCCACGTTTTAAAAAAAGCTCCGTAGCACTTTCTAAAAGCGCAACACATCGTTCATGTCCGCGCCGCGTTTGTGGCTGGTCATGCGTTAAAGGTTCAATGTGTATTAAATCTTGCATAAAGTGATAATATTTAACAAAAAAAGAGCTGATTTGACGATAATTATAGCAAAAAATTCAGTACTTTTCTGCTTTGCTCATAAATAAGGGATCTTTGACTAAAGAATAACAACAGATAAGTGACAAGTGAAATATTTGACTAAAGTTTTAGAGTTAATATTCTACAAAGCCATAGAGTTGGAAAAAAATATGGATATACTCAAACTTCGAAAATTAAAGTAAATGCCGTGGAAAGGAATATGACACAACAAACGTCTGCAGGCTTAAGATTTAGACAAGCATTGGAAATCGAAAAACCATTACAAATCATTGGCACAGTAAATGCCTATGCAGCAATGATGGCAAAAGAAGTTGGCTATAAAGCCATATATTTATCTGGTGCAGGTGTTGCGAACTATTCATATGGTTTACCTGACTTAGGCATGACCAGCTTAGACAATGTTTTGGAAGATGTTCGTCGTATTACTGAACGTGTAGATACGCCATTGCTTGTCGATATCGATACAGGTTGGGGCGGTGCATTTAACATTGCTCGTACTGTGAAACAAATGATTGCAGCAGGTGCAGCAGCGGTTCATATTGAAGATCAAGTGGCACAAAAGCGTTGTGGTCACCGTCCGAACAAAGAAATCGTGTCACAACAAGAAATGGTTGACCGTATTAAAGCGGCTGTCGATGCAAAAACCGATTCAAACTTTGTGGTGATGGCGCGTACAGATGCTTTGCAAAAAGAAGGTCTGCAAGCAGTGATCGACCGTGCATGTGCATGTGTAGAAGCCGGTGCTGATGCGATCTTTGCTGAAGCAATGACAGACATCACCATGTACAAAACTGTCTGCGATGCTGTTGGTGTCCCTGTACTGGCAAACATTACAGAGTTTGGTGATACCCCTTACTACACCAAAGAAGAACTAGGTGAGCAAGGCATTTCAATGGTGCTTTACCCATTATCACCAACACGTGCAATGCAAAAAGCGGCACTAGAAGTAATGCATGCGATCCGCAATGAAGGTACACAAGTCAATGTACTGGATAAAATGCAACAACGAAAAGAACTCTATCAATTCCTCGATTATCACACTTTTGAAAATACCTTAGATAAATTGTTCACTGAAGGAAAATAAAAAATGGCTGAAGGAAAAGTACTCACGGGCGCAGGACTGCGCGGACAAGTAGCGGGTAAAACTGCACTTTCAACTGTAGGCAAAAGCGGTGCGGGCTTAACCTATCGTGGTTATGACGTTCAAGACTTGGCAGAAAACTGTCAGTTTGAAGAAGTTGCGTACCTGATTTTCTTTGGTGAATTGCCAACAACAGAACAATTAGCAGCATACAAAGCTAAACTCAAATCATTGCGTCAATTGCCACAAGCGTTGAAAGAAGTATTAGAACGTATTCCTGCGGACTCACATCCAATGGATGTGATGCGTACAGGCGTTTCAATGTTAGGCAACCTTGAAACTGAACAATCGTTTGAACAACAACAAGATGTTGCAGACCGTATTTTGGCAACGCTACCTGCGATCATTTGCTACTGGTACCGTTTCAGCCATGATGGTGTACGTGTAGAAGAAAACACCGATGATGATTCAATCGGCGCTCAATTCCTACATTTACTGCGTGGCGAAAAACCAAATGAATTGCACGAGCAAGTGATGAACGTATCACTGATTTTGTATGCAGAGCATGAGTTTAACGCATCTACATTCACAGCGCGTGTATGTGCATCAACATTGTCAGATATGCATTCATGCATCACAGGTGCAATTGGTTCACTACGTGGCCCATTACATGGCGGTGCGAACGAAGCTGCGATGGAAATGATTGAAAACTGGACGTCTCCAGAAGAAGCTGAACGTGAAATGCTCGGCAAACTTGAGCGTAAAGAAAAGATCATGGGCTTTGGTCATGCGATCTATAAAGACAATGATCCACGTAATGGCATCATCAAAATTTGGTCTGAACGCCTAGCTAAAGACGTCGGTGATACTGTGCTTTATCCAGTATCAGTACGCTGTGAAGAAGTGATGTGGCGCGAGAAGAAATTGTTCTGTAATGCAGACTTCTTCCATGCATCTGCATACCATTTCATGGATATTGCAACCAAATTATTCACGCCAATCTTTGTGATGAGCCGTGTAACAGGTTGGGCAGCGCATGTGATGGAACAACGTGCGGACAATCGTATTATTCGCCCAAGTGCGGACTATACAGGTCCGGAATTACGTAAAGTTGTGCCAATTGCAGAGCGTTCTGCAGCATAATTTTAAGTGTAATAAAAAAGCCTCAAAAGAGGCTTTTTTATTATTTGTTATTTAATTTAACAATCTATTTGGTTAATAAAACTGGATCTTCAACGCTATATCCTGTTTCAAATGGAATCCCTAGATATTTAACAGTTACTAAATAAAAAGGCTTTTGCACTACACGATAAGTTTTAGAGATTTTTAAACCTTCTTTATAGGTCTCAGCCTTTTGTACAGCGCTTTTATACTGCGAATTTTTAACACGATATTGATAGGTCCATTTATCAATGGTTTCAGTGGGGTCATACCATGATTTTGCAGTGCCATTCATGGTTGTTAATACCTGTATTCGAGCATTATTGTTATTTACTGGTGTTAATTCGACCAAACGTTTTTTTATTTTCGCGATTTCTTTATCAAACTGGGTGCTGTCTTGATCGTAATCAATCCGTTTTGTCTTTGGATTAATATACAAAGACTTCACTGTAATTAATTGCGTCGGTTTTTGGCTATTTAATTGATAATAATATAATTGTGGTAAACGACCACGACCATCTTCAAAATGACGCATTAAATAGATTTTTTGGTCTTTTTTATCAAAACCTAAAACCTCAATGGTTTGAGGGCCGCCTACCGTAGCCAAAGCAGAGCAGGACAGTAGTGTGCTAATTGCGAATGCATTGAAATGACGTAGCTGCATTTTCTTGTCCTGATGAGAAAAATTTCTCAATACAGTATGCTATGCAAAATGATATTTAAATATGAAGATTATGTATGTTTTATTCTGCATTTAAGATGTCTAATACACTGTGAGCAACATTTTCAGTTAACTGATCTAAGCGTTCTAAAGCTGTACCTAAAATAAAATAGTGGTAATTATAAATACGACTGTCATGTAAGATTGAAATATAAAATGTTCCTTCGGGTTTTTCTACAGTTGCGCTGCCACCGGATTTGAGTAATCCAGTGCAGGCAACCACAAAGTTTGCACGTGAAAAAAGCTGTTGTCCGTGCTCAGCCATCGCTTGAGTCACTTCTGCCGATTCGGCCGTATATTGTTCTATCAGTAGAGGATCTACTTTTAAAATTTCACGCTTGATCGACGGATCATAGCTGACCAGACCACCTAACAAGATATCTGCACCACTATTCTTATAAATTGAAAATTGGCTACATAAATAACCAGAGCTTGCACTCTCGATAAATGCGATAGTCATGGATTTTTGTTCTAAAGCATCGCAACACTGTTTAAGCATGTGCTTACCCCAAAGTAGAATGGTGAATGATCATTAGTATTCTTAAAATTTTAGCATTGATTCCGCTCGCCTGTAATTTCACTAAAAGTCTAAGTTGGTACTGTGGGTGTTGTGGAATTCACAAAAATAGCGTGATTGCTTAGAAGCTGTACGAAAATATGAAATAAAGGTTTTTTCGGAAGGAAAACGATGTTAAAACTTAAAATAAAGAGCGTAACAAAAGTAGGTTTATTTCAATGAAAACGACTGTTAAATATGTAGTATTAAAAAGCCTAGACTATCAATTGGGCACGCCACTTTTTCAAGAAGAATTAGACGCAGATAGCCTGTATTTTGATCAAATTCCGGCTGTAATTCAGTATCAAAATCATCAATTCAAAGTGAAAAGTAAAGAGTTAAAGCGTGTTTATTTGGCTGAAGAAAATGAAGACATGCAAACCATTATTGTGAAAGTACTTGCTGTTTAATTTCGATCAATTTGTAGTATTAATAATACAGTTCTCATTGAGTTGGGAACTGTATTTTTGTATTTGCCTGATTCAAACTTTAGATAAGTCTAGATTCAAAAGTAATACATATTTTTTTAATGATCACTTGATCCATAGCTCTAGCTATTCGACCAACGGCTATTTAATCCACGAGATATTATTGAGTATAATTTATTTATTTTTTCATGGGGGGAAGAAATAATGGATTTATTTAAATTTCTAAAAAGCTTTAATACAACGGGTACTTATTTATTCATTTCAACTATTTCTTTGATTTGTTTAGTTGTGTATTTTTATTTTATTAATCCAAATTGATCTAGGCTGACAGCCAACATCTTTAGGTTTGAATAAAAAACTTAATAAATAAAATTACATAATGAATTTTCTATCAAAAATATTGATATAAAATTTTAAGTATTAGTTTATTGGGCAGGTATTTAAATACGTCTTATTATCAATTGAGTGAATAAAGTTGTCGATTAAATATTCGCTTTGTTTGAGTGAATCACGATGGTCACCATTTTTAATTGGGTGAAAGGCTATGGGCTTATTTTCCTTGCAGACTTTTTGGTAATAAGCATGGACACCCCGATAATCTACCAATTGATCTTGATCACCTTGTACTAACAGTAAAGGTACCTGAGGTGTCATCAATTCGATCGACTGTTTTTTTAAATAACGGGTCAATGGCGTTAAATCTACATTAGGTTTAAAAACAGTTTTTGGCGATACTTTTAGTTCATTTTGTAGTTCTGATAAGCAGCGATTGCGAGCTTGATTGAGGATTTTCTGCATTTCTGGGCTGACAAAATCTTTTGCTGAAAGTGTAGGCTCTGCAGCTTCAGCACCTAACAGGACGATAGGTAAAAATGCTGCAACGCTCGGATCAATATTAGACTGATTTGCTACATATTCAGCAATCCCTTCATATTGGTAACCGCCCGGTGCCAATGCAATTGCTCCGCGTAAATTGAGTTCAGGGGCATCCTTTTGTCCAAACGCTGCTACGGTTAGGGAAGCAGCGCCGCCTTGACTGTGGCCCATGACATACCAGTTTTTACTTAATTTGACTGATTTTAATTGATGTATGGCACGGACAGCATCCACGACAGTGTGTAACTGACTTTGAGCATTCATATAGGGGTGACCGCCTGGTGTGCCTAAACCTTGATAATCAGGCGCAACGACTGCATAGCCACGAGCAAGCCAAGCGTTTAAAGCTTTGGCTGCAATTTGTTGGTATATGTGAACGGGTCCATCTGCATAATCACCCGAAGGGGCGCAGGTATCAGCTACACCAGTTGTACCATGTGCCCAAGCCAAAACTGGCCAGCCGCCCTTAGGGGCTTTATCCTTAGGTAATAGGACATATCCAGAAGCAACAATCGGTTCTGAATGAACACCTCGGCTTCGATAACTGATGATATATCGTTCTGCTGCATTACTAAAAAGATCAGGCGTTTGGACTTGTAAAGATAGTATTGTACCGGGTGTAAGGGCTGTTATATTGGCGATTTGACCTTCATTTATCTTGGAAGGTACAGGAGATGCAGATGTGTATGTTGAAGCTAGACAAATACAGCTAGCAACCAATTTGAGAATATAATGCTTTGTTTCCATTATGGGCGCCGTCTTCTTTTCAAAAGGTTAATTTCAAGTTTTCACGTTGTTTCATTTATTCTATGAATTTTTAATATAGTGACTAATATGCATAAAATAAAGTTCGAAGTTGATTTTATTTTTTTGATTTGAAAATGATAAATTGTAGTGGATAAATATGAATTTACTCACAATGTTTATGCTGAAAATATAGCCTTTTGTTATTTCCCTTAAAACTAAGCCGCCCAAATGAGCGGCTTTTATGCATGAAAATATAGGAAAAATATAGACATTTTTTACTCAGTTGCATTAAAGGCTTCATGATAGTGAACCTCACCAGTAGGAATATGGTCGATGAAGCTGATAGCCTGAAAGTATTCTTGAGGTACGTTTGGTAACCTTAAATGAGGATATGATTTAAAACCAAACTGATGGTAATAATTCGGATCACCTAGCAGAACACAGCCATTTGCTCCTAATTGTTTTAGTTTCTCAAGTGATGCTTTCATGAGTAAAGTACCGATGCCCATACCTTGTTTATTTGGCAAAACGGAAATTGGACCTAAACCATACCAGCCCATTTCACCTGAGGAGATTGAGACTGGCGAAACAGCAACATGACCCACGAGGGTATTGTTCTCAAGCGCGACTAAGGAAATCGTGAGTTGGTCATGTTCTCGAAGGCTATTTACGATAAATTGCTCAGTATGGCTGGAGTGCTCTGTGTTTAAAAAAGCGGCTTTGGTTAATTCTGTAATAGCATTTATATCTTCTGGTTTTTCGTCTCGAATTATAAAACTCATCAAGATTCTCCTATTAAAGCAAAATATATATGTTGTTGAAGTAAATCAGATAGTGAGTGAAATGGCGATTTTTTAATGCTTATGATACTTTTATGGGTTAGAAGTATCCTATCACTGAATAATTAAAGTAATGAATTTTCTTGTTTATTTTCAAAAATATATGCTTTTCAAATACTTTAATAAAAATTAATTTGTATACTCATCTGATTTTATTAAAGCCATTTTGATGTAAAAATATACAACTTTGAAAATCTTATAAGTTTCTGTAAATACTAATGAATAGATGCTAATGCTTAATTTCTAATCTAGTACAAACTAACAGGATTCTATTTTTACATTTATATATTTTATAGTTAACCGTAGTCCCATTCACTTCATTTGAAGGGGATTTTACACTTGAAAGATATGAAAATTATCCAAATATATTAGACTGAAAAGTCTTATAGTTCGTAGAACAGAATTAATTAATAGGAGTCATAAGTATGAAAAAAATACTTTGTGCAGTACTTGGTGGTTTTGCCTTATTCAGTGTAAATACATCATTTGCAAAGTCCGATACAGCGTTATTAAAAGAAGCTGAAAAAAATGTTGTAACAATTGCCCAAGCAAAAAAATTATCAGATGAATCTGGTGTAACGCTAAAAGGAAAAATCACTAAACATATTGCAGGTGATGATTTTGAGTTAAGTGATTCAACAGGTGCGATCAATATAGACGTTGATGATGATTTATGGAAACCGCTTAAACTCAAAGTGGGTGATCAAGTGCATGTAGTCGGGGAGGTTGATACTCATCGTATTAAATCTACTGATATTGATGTAATTCATATTGAGCGTACAAAATAGGTTTTTGGATTTAAATATTTATAGATGCACCTAAATTCATTCTATTTAAGAAAGCTCTCAATTGAGGGCTTTCTTATTTTTAATTCAATACACAGTAACCTTCATGCTTTGTTAGTGTAGAGCTTTAACACATATATAGGCCTAAGTATGAAAGCGTTAGCAATTATAAGCGTGGTACTAGTATTGGGGCTGGTAGGTTGCCAGCAAAAAGATAGTAATGAAAATGAGGAGACAACAACACCTCATACATTAGATAAAGACTAACTTCCTCCAATGACAATTCTCAGAAGACATTAAAAAAACCCTCACTAAGAGGGGTTTTTTAGGATTGAGCTTTTAAGCTTCAACCCAAGTATCTTTAACTTCTTGAGAGTCTTTAGTCAGTACAATTTTATTGTCTGTAATTTCACCAACCCATGAAACTGGAATTAAGTGGTGATGGCCGTCACCATGTTTAGTCAGTTTAATTTGATCCGAACCTTGCAAGTGGTCAACTTCACCGACTTTAGTACCGCAAGAAGCAATAACATCTGCATGATTTTTAATATTTTCAACATTAATAGTAGTCATTGGAATATTTTCCTATTTCAATGTGAGTGAACATTTAGCCTATCGTAAATATGTCGTGTTATCCGGGATTGAAATAGAAGGGATACAAAGGGCTTTATGTTCTTACGTTCTTGACCAGATAAATTACATTGTATTATTTGGAAATAAGTTTTGATTTGAGCGTTTTACGGCCCATTTATAGTAGATTTCTTTCATAAGTCATTTTTCACTCAGCTCCAAGTTATAAATTCCAGCAATTAGATTGAATCTTAATGCTAGTCTTTTGCCTCGATTGCGATATCGCTCAGCAAGAATTTTGAAGGTTTTCA